>JBBDWZ010000276.1:0-11747 GCA_040902615.1 Gemmatimonadota bacterium
TATTGTGAGGTAGACTTCCCGGCGATCGCTGATGTCGATCTGCTCGAGCGCACGCGCGGCGTCGCTGCTGTGCGCCAGGTTTGTGGCGCCCGATTGCTGAAGCGCCCGGCAAAACGAGACGACTGTGCGACCGAGATCGCCTGCGTGTTGCGTCATCAGGGGAGCGCGCTCATCAGCTGTGGGAGCCGGCCGGCATCGAGCTCAGCCGTGATCGCCAGAATGTCACTCTGGTCTTTCAGGAAAGTACCCAACGTTTCGCGGACGAGGGTTTCATCGAGCTGCGTTGCGTGCAGAATGACCAGGGCACGTGCCCAATCGAGCGATTCGGCGATGCCGGGCACCTTGGTCAGCTGCATTCTGCGCAGCGATTGGACGAAGGCCGCAATCTGCTCGGCCAGAAGCCGGTTCAAGTCGGGCACCTTCAGGCGCAGGATCCGCAGCTCCTTCTCGAAAGAGGGGTAGTCCAGCCATAAATAGAGACAACGGCGGCGCAGTGCATCCGACAACTCCCGCGAGCGATTCGATGTCAACAACACGTGGGGTCGATGCTGCGCGCGAATGGTTCCAATCTCCGGAATCGTGACCTGAAAATCTTCGAGCAGCTCGAGCAGAAATGCCTCGAACTCCTCATCGCTGCGATCGATTTCATCGAGCAGCAGAACGGGCGATTGCGCAGGGTTGGTGATGGCACGAAGCAGGGGCCGCGCCAACAGGTAGGCTTCACTGAAAATCTCAGCCTCGCGCTGGGCTGCGGGATCGTCGGTCGAACGTTCCTGCAGTCGAATGTGCAACAGCTGCTTCGGGTAATTCCACTCGTACAATGCGGTGGCGGAATCCAGTCCTTCGTAGCACTGAAGCCGAATCAGCTCGGTGTTCAACACACGGGTCAGCACCCGGGCGATCTCGGTCTTGCCGACGCCAGCGTGCCCCTCGATCAACAGCGGGCGCCCGAGCGCGATCGACAGGTGCAGCGCAGTCGCGATGGCCGGATCCGTCACATAAGAATCCTGCTCCATCAGGTGTTGAATCCGGCGAACTTCCTGGTGCACCCGACCTCCTTTTCCGGCTGCAGGAACCGAGAGCAAGTATATCAGCGATGCGTCGGTCCGGGCCACGAGCGGCGCGAACCCGGCTGATGCAACGCTATAGGCATTGGAGCGGGCTTCATCCCTTCGATTCTGGATACGAAACTTTACGCGGAAGTAGTGCGGGTCTCGAATGACGATGCAATCGAGACGACGCGGCGGCATTACTCAGGACACTAGCTGGCCCCGTCTTTGTGAAGCAAGACGAAGTTCAGCTGGCCGGCCGCGTCCACTTCGCAGCGATACACGCTGACCGAAGCGCGGTGGGCCCATTCCCAGCGGAAACGGAGCAGATCGCGTGCGTCCTGCTCCTGCTGCTTGCGCAATTCGTCGACCGTGGCCCACCCAAACTTGCGACGGTAATCCGCGCATAATGCTTCCGCGGGTCCATCGGGCGACGGCCCGTGGAACAGCGCGATGAGGCGCTCCACGCCGTGAAGCTCGACCAGGTAGCGACATTCCTTCTGCACCCGATGCGCGCGGTCGAAGTCACGGCCGCTCGGGCTGAGCGCTCCAGCTCCGCCGGGCACGTAGAGTCGATCGTAATGGGTGATGTTGAGGTGACGAGCGAGAAACTCGTCGGTAGCCTCCTGCAGCCTGCCATCGGAACACGCAACTACGAGGACCCGTGGTCGAGCTGGATTCCAGCTGGTACCGGTCGCCAGCGGGCGGGTCATTGGTTGATCCATACGACAGCAATGTAGGACGCGGTGCGCGCCACCGATATTCCAGGCCCGAAACCCACCGCAGCGTTGGATCGTAAGTAAGCTGACTCCAGCGAGCGGCCCCACACCATGCAAGACTTCAAAGCCGACGTGCGCTATGCGCTGCGTCTTCTGATCAAGAATCGCGGCTTCACGCTGGCCGCGCTGTTGACACTCACACTCTGCATCGGTGCCAACAGCGCAATCTTTAGTATCGTGAACTCGGTCCTGATCCGGCCGTTGTCATTCCCCCAGCCGGATCAGCTCGTCCGCTTTTTCCAAAGCTACCCGAATGCAGGTGCGGCACGCGGCTCGAACGCGTCACCTGATTATTTTGACCGCAAAGCGGGCATGAGCTCGCTGGACGAGCTCGCGTTGATTCGCAGCCGCGGCTTCACGATTGGCGAGGTCGGTGCACCGGAACGGGTGAGCGGTGTCAGTGTTACGCCCTCGTTCTTCCGGATGCTGCGTGTGCCCGCGTATCGCGGCCGCTGGTTTACCGAGGATGAAGCCGAACCAGGCAAGTTCAACAAGGTCATCCTCAGCTACGGCATGTGGCAGGAGCGGTTTGGTGGTCGTGACGACGCCATCGGCAAGACGCTGCGCGTCGACGGCGAGTCCTACGAAGTCGTGGGCATCATGCCGCGCAAATTCGTGGTCGATGACGCGGGCATACGGATGTGGACGCCACTGTTCCTGTCCGCTGAGGCGCGCAGCGATGACGCGCGTCACAACAACAACTTCGACATGCTCGGCCGGCTGAAACCCGGCTTCACGGTGGTCGTCGCGCAGCAGCAGGTTGACGCCATCAACCGCGCGATCGATGAGCGCATGCCGCAATTCCACGAGATCCTGGTGAACGCGGGCTTTCGCTCGCTGGTAGTGAGTTATCCGCAGGACCTGGTGCGCGATGTAGCGGGAACGCTGTGGTTATTGCAGGCTGGTGTCCTGCTCGTGCTGCTGATCGGCGGCGTCAACCTGGCCAACCTGTTGCTCGTGCGATCGACGACGCGCAGCCGCGAGCTGGCTACCCGGGCTGCATTGGGCGCTGCTCGCCGCCGCCTCGTGCGTCAACTGCTGACCGAAAGTGTGGTCCTTGCCGTGGTGGGCGGGATATTCGGACTCATGCTCGCCTACGCCCTGACGCGGGCATTCGCCGGCTTTGCGGCCGACATCATGCCGCGCGGCGATGAAGTCCGCCTGGATTGGCCGGTCGCGTTGGGTACACTGCTGCTGTCCATGATTGCCGGATTGTTGTTCGGCACGATCCCGGTCGTGCGGGTGTTGCGCACGAATCTCAGCTCGGTATTCCGGGAAGAGGGCCGCAACGGCACCGCCAGCCGTGGCGCTCTGATCGCGCGCGGCGGTATGGTCATCGCGCAGGTCGCGCTCGCGTTCGCGCTCCTGATCGCTACCGGACTCATGCTGGCAAGTTTCCAGCGCACGCTGCGGGTCGACACCGGCTTCGAAGCGCGCAACGTGCTCACGGCTTCGGTGGCATTGCCCGCGATCAAGTACACGACACCCGAATCGCGCGTGGTCGCGTATCAGCAACTGCTCGAGCGCATCCGGACGATACCAGGCGTGCAGGCTGCGGGCTACAGCAACGTCATCCCGTTTGGCGGCGATTTCAATTCCAGTGTACTCACGGCCGAGGGTTACGTACCGAAGCCGGGCGAGTCACTCTACTCACCAGCCAACTCGAATGTGAGTCCCGGCTACTTCGAAGCGATGGGCATCGAGCTGGTCAAAGGCCGCACGTTCAACGAGAGCGACACCGAGAACGCGCTGCCGGTGATGATGATCGATGAAGCCCTGGCGCGGCGTTATTGGCCGAACCGGGATCCGATCGGCAAACGCGCGTACCAGGGTGTGCCCGAGATCTCGGGGGAAGAGCGCGAGTTCCGCACAGTGGTCGGCGTAGTCAAGAGTGTGCGCCTGTCCGGCTTCACCGGCGACCAGCCCGACGGTCATTACTACTGGCCAACTGCGCAGGACCCGCTCATTCGCGCCTACCTGACCATTCGCACAACGGTCGACCCGATCTCGATTACTAGCGGTCTGCGCAGCGCCGCGGTCGCGATCGATCCGGACCTGCCGGTCTACGATGTACGCACAATGGAAGAGCGGACCTCAACGTCACTGGCAACCGAGAAGCTGCGTGTGTTCCTGCTGCTCGGGTTCGCGGCGGTAGCCGTATTCCTGTCAGGTGTCGGTTTGTACGGCGTGCTGGCTTACACAGTCGCGCAACGCGCCAGTGAGTTATGCATTCGCATGGCGCTGGGCAGCAGCACACGCGAGATCTTTCGCATGGTATTGGGAAATGGACTCAAGCTCACCGCGATCGGTCTCGGGATCGGTTTGGCTGTGAGCCTCGCGTTCTCGCGATTCATGCAGTCACTGCTGTTCGGCGTCGAGCCGACTGAGCCCGTCGTGTTCGTAGCCGTGATTGCGTTGCTGGGCCTGGCCGCCGCGGCAGCGTGTTATGTGCCCGCTCGGCGCGCCACGCAGCTCGAGCCGATGGGTCCGCTGCGAAGCTGACTGGGAGGCGGACCACCACCCCACCCTCCCGGTTTGTCCGTTTGGGCCATGCAAAACCCAACTTCGGATCTATGTTCGACCACAGAGCTGCAGACTTATGGGGCAACCGGTGAAGGAGAATTTTTCGATGGGACAGATCGGGAGAATGGGGTGGTGGTCCGCCTCCCAGTCAGACGGGTGCGGGAAAAAGTCGTTGGCGGTTAGCGTTGGCGTTAGCGGGTGCGGTGGCGTAGGCGGTCGGAGGCGGTAAAATCGCGACACCGATACTGCCGTCCCGCCTACGACCGCCACCGCCCCCGCCAACGCCAAGGCTCACCGCACCTCACCGCCAGCGCTCGCGCGAAATCAAACGCCCAGTGCCCGCCTGTCCGAGCACACGACCGTCATCATAAACGACCTCGCCGCGGCGAATGGTCGTGACCGGCCAGCCCGTGACGTTCCAGCCTTCATAGACGCTGTAGTCGGACTTCGAGTGATCCGCCTCGGCGCTGACGGTAGCGGTTCGATTCGGGTCCCAGATGGCGAAGTCGGCATCGGAGCCGACCTGGATGACGCCCTTCTTCGGATAGAGTCCGAAGATGCGCGCGGCATTGGTCGAGGTGGTTTCGACAAAACGCGGTAACGGTAGACGTCGCTTGCCGACGCCCTCGGAGAAATACATCGGCAGCATGAACTGCAGGTCGCTTACGCCGGGGCGCAGCCGCGTGATGGACAGCGCGGGATCCAGTTTCTGCTCGCGCCTCCAGGGTGCGTGGTCGGTTGCCAAAACATCGATTCGGCCATCGATCATTGCACGCCAGAGTTCCGTGCGATCCGCGACTGTGCGCAATGGCGGCTGACCGACAAAGAGCGGTGCATCGGGTCGCTGCATCTTCTCTTCGGTCAAGTGCAGATACAGCGGCCGGGTTTCCACGAAGAGCGGTGCACCGGCTGCACGCGCCTGTTTGCACGCCTCGAGCGCACGGGCCGAGGAGAGATGAACGATGTGCACGGGAGCGCCCGTGCTCTCGCACAACGCGGCGATCTGCTGGGTAGCGGCAACTTCAGCAAGAACCGGACGGCTGGCGCTGTAATCCCGTAAGGTCGTACGGTTCTGCGCCTGCAGTCTCCTCACAGCTGCGCCCAGCAACGCACCGTCTTCGCAGTGGACCATGGTGACCACACCCGCTGCGCGCGCAGCCTCGAGCAATCGGATCGTGTTCTGCAGCTGGGCGCCGAAATCGGCACGCAGCATGTAGATCTTGAAGCTGGGCTGACCGGCTGCGGCGATGTCGGGCAAGGAGGCTGCGACCTCCGGTGTTGGCGGCCAGGCCGACACGTGAAGGATGACATCGGCGATCGCTTCGGTGCGTACGCGACCGGCCAGCCGTTCGATTGCGGCAATCATCGTTTCGTTCTGCTGAACCGTCGCGAATGTACCGACCGTCGTGATCCCGCCAGCCAGCGCGGCCACCGATCCGCTGGTGAAGTCGTCGACAAAAGATGGATGCAGGTGGGTGTGCGGGTCGATGCCGCCCGGCATGATCAACCGGCCGGCCGCTTCGATGACGCGCGCACCGGTACCGGGTCTCAAGCCGGTTCCAATCTCAGCGATCGTCTCACCCACAACGCGCACATCCGCGGTACGCGCACCGTCGGCATTCACGATGCGCCCGCGCCTGATCAGCAGCTCGGTCGCGCTCTGAGCTGGGAATCGCACTCCGCCGGTAGCCGTGCTACGCACGACCACCCAGCCGGCAGCCAGCGAGCGGAGCACATCACGTCGGGTCATCAAATGAACGCACTCTTGCCAAGGTTGTCATCGCCGTTTAGGTCATATTCGACCACTGTTCAGAACGTCAGCGCCAGCTCGCGCATGCGCCGACGGGTCGCGTCGTCTGGCAGTCGTCCAAACCCGGCCTGGATATTCTCCTGCATGTGGACGGGATTTGTCGTCTCGGTGAGGACGCAGGTCACCGCGGGATGACCGAGAATGTACTTCAGAGAAAACTGAGCCCAGGTGGCGCAGTCAAAATCGGCGGCCCACTCGGGCAGTTTGCGATTTGCGACACGCTGGAAGAACGTGCCGTTCATGAATGGCCGGTTGATCAGGACCGCCATGCCGCGATCGCGGGCCAGCGGCAGCAGCCGTTGCTCCGCGTGCGTCTCCACGATCGAGTAGTTCACGTGGACGAAGTCGAACGACTCGGCTCGCATGAACCCTTCCAGGCGATCGTGCAGGGCGTCCGACGAAACGGTGACACCGATGTAACGGGCCTGCCGGGAATTCTTCCACTCACGCAGGTTTGGCCAGTGCGTTTCGAGGTCTCTCATGCTCTCGACCTGAATCAGATCGAGAGTCTCACGACGCCAGAGCCGTTGCATCTGTCGCATCTGCTCGATGCCGGCTTGCCTGCCATTCGTGTTGATCTTGGCCGCGATGAAGAGCTTTTCCCGAAGGTCCGGCAGGCTGAGAAGCGAACCAAATCGGGTGTCGATCGCTTCGGTCCGTGGCGAAGTGTCGACTACCCGCCCGCCCTTCTGCACGAGCAGCCGCAAAACCGCCTGGAGAGGGTCCGTTCCTTCAGTCGGAATTTCGAGAACCGCTTTCGACGATCCTAGACCCACAATGGGCAATCGCTCGCCAGTAGACGGAATCGCGCGCGTGGGCAATGACTCCTGCGCGAGGATTTCAAACGCGCAGGGAAGGGTTACGCCGACTGCTGCGATACGCTGCAGGAATTCGCGCCGCGTGGTGTCAGTAGTCATACTCTAGTCTTTCCGTTGATTCCAATCCGCGATCCCCGATCCCGATGCCCGATCGATCTGAGCCGCGCCAGAATTCGGCTCAGGCGACTCCTTCCAGTGTTTCCTTCACCAGCTGATCGACCACGGCCTTGAGATCGTTGGTCTCGCGGAATACGGCAAGCTGCCGATCCGCACTGGCTCCTTCCTCGAGGATCCTGTATGCGTATTCGACCTCCTTGCGGCTGCCCAGCTCGTCGACCACATCGCCGATGAACCACTCGATCAGCTCGCGGATCAGCTCACGCGCGGGCACCTCACGCTCCTTGCCCCAGTCGATCAGCGAGCCATCCAGTCCATACCGGACCGCTCGCCACTTGTTCTCCTCGATCAGCTCCGATGGGTAGACCCGGAACGTGATGTTGTCACGCCGCAGCTTCCACAGCTTGAGGATGATAGCCTGTAGAATGGCTGCAAGGCACACGGCTTCCTGCACCCGCGTGCAGACATCCAGGAATCGGAACTCCAGCGTGGGATAGAGGTGGTGCGGTCGCACGTCCCAATAGATCTTCGAGCCGTTCGGAATACAGTTGGTTTCGACCAGCGTATCCTGCAGATCGGAGAAATCGGCCCATGAATTCAACACCCTGGGAATCCCCGTGCGCGGGAAGTTGCGGAAGATCACGCTGCGATACGATTTCAAACCGGTGGTGCGGCCCAGCCAGAACGGTGAGCTGGCCGACATGCAGAGCAGATGCGGGATGAAGTAGCGCGAGACATTCATCGCATCGATCAGGAATTCACGATCCTCGATGCCGATGTGAACGTGCGTGCCGAAGATCAACAGCTGCTGGGCCAGGTCCTGCATGTCCTGTTTCACGCCGATGTAGCGCTCGAGCGGCGTGATCTCCTGGTCCACCCACGATGAGAACGGGTGCGTACCCGCCGCCGCGATCACCAGGCCTTTTTTCCGGGCCAGGCCGTACACCATGCCGCGCAGCCGATAGAGCTCCGCACTGGCCTGCGCCGGTGTCTGACAGACTGTCGTGCCGATCTCGACGATCGACTGATGCAGTTCCGGCTTCACCTCGCGCAGGATGTAGTCCTCCTCCTGCAGGATCTCCGTGATGTAGCTGCGCAGCTCCCGGTTCTCCGGATTGATAATCTGGTATTCCTCTTCGATACCAATGGTGAGGCTGGGGGCTTTCATGGTCTTACACGCCGTGTTGATGCTGGTGAGGAGCGAGGAGCGATGAGCGACGAGCGACGAGCTACGGCGTCAGCGGGCCCGCATTGGGTGAGAGCATCGCAGATATGCGCGGTACGGTGCATGATCAAAGTGGTCTCACCAGCTCGGGCCCGCGCGCCGAGGTAACTCGTCGCTCGTCGCTCCTCGCTCTTGCGGCGCGCAGCGCCGCCGCGCGTCGCCCGCGCCCGCGCCCCCCCCCCCCACCGGGGCGCAACGATGAAGGTGGCCACCGATGAGCCGCCACCGGCAGTGACGTTGACCAGCGACTCGGTGCTGAGGCGGGTCAGACAGCCGTCCACGAAGCCGCCGTAGAAGGCGTACGGCGCGGTATCCAGGATGCGATCTTCGATCTGCACGTGACCATGAGCGAAGACCGGAAACTGCTCGGTTGGGATCTCGATGCGCTCCTGTACAATGAAGGGCTCCCTGGTCGCGGCCTCGAGCGCGGTGGTCCACTGTTCGGGGGATGTTTCCCAGCCCAGCACGATGCCGCGGCCGCCGTAATCGTCATTGGGCTTGAGCACGAGCTGATCGCGATGTTGTTCGGCAAACTCGAGCAGTTCGACCGGCTTGCCGCCGTACTCGGTGCGCCGGTCCTCGACCCGGCGGGTCCAGGGGATGTGCGCGTCGATGGCATCCAGTTCATCGGCGGTGAACAGCCCGCGGTTCTTTTCATCACTCAGGACGGCCAGGCTGAGTTTCTTGTGCAGGATCTTGCAACGGAACGGGTTTACCATACACACCGCGTTCTCGCGCACGGCCCGCACGACCGGATGATCGACTCCGCCGCGCTCGATCAGCTCGTTGATCAGGACGCGTTTGTAGATGAGATCGATCGGCTGCCCGCTGATGAAGAGGGCACCATCACGATACTCGGCTTCGTGTGGATCGCCGATGATGCAGTCGAGGCCGTGGCTCCTGAAATAATCCTGGGTCAACACGAACTCACTGTAGGTCGGCACATCGCGCCAGTCGAGAATGGCAATGCGCGGCGCCGCCCGCGTGCCCGACCATTCACCGTACGCATTCAACAAAGCATGCATGACCATGTGGCGGGTCGGCTGCGAGCGCAGCTCGTAGCGTTTGACGAACTCGCGCATCACGGGCAATCCAAGGAACAGCTCGGCCAGCACATCGTTGTAGGATGCGCCCGCCGGCGTCTCGGCATTGTATTCGGTGAAGCGCAGTCCACCGCGCTCGGGTACGAAGAACGCATCCAACCGCGAGAGCGGACTCGGATCAACGAAGCGCGGGTTCTCGACCACCAGCATTTCCTCCCACACCAGCAGCCCGAACTGCCGGCGAAAGCTGTCGTCGAGCAGCGCGGCCTGGTGAATCTTCGCGAATGCGCCGAGCAGCACTCGCCCCCGTTCCTGAAGCATTCGGTACTGCTGTGCGGTCAGGAATCGCGGACGCAATACGCTGCAAAGAGGCCGCTCACCGAAGAACAATCCGCGTTGCTTCAGCTGCGCGGTCAGCTGGGCGCTGGTTTCCTCGGCCAGGTCGTCGGTCAGCAGGCCATGGTAGGCATCGATGGCTTCCTGCAGCGCCATGGAGTCAGCTTTTTCGGCTGTGCCTGGACCCGGGCGCGTCGCCGGCGTCCATGGGCGCGAAGAATTCCGGCTTCTGCGGATGCGGGTGACGCGCGAGTCGGATCGCCATATCGGCCATGCGCTGGACCGCCCAATCGAAGTAGTGTGGCGTGAGTGAATTGATGTCCAGGTCGGGCGCGGGATTCATGAAGTCGATGGCATAGGGGATACCATCGCGAATCGCAAACTCGATCGAGTTCATGTCGTAGCCGAGCGCTCGCACGATCGTGAGCGCATCGCCGACCACACGTTCACCCAGCTCACCGGCGAGGTGATCGTGCTCGACGTGGTATTTGCGCTCCTTCGGATCATACTTGATCGGCAGGATCTCGGTCTGGCCGATGCAGATGCAGCGCACGAAGTGGTCCCACTTGATGAATTCCTGGACGATCATCGTGAGCCGGCCGGACCTGTCGTAATTGCGGATCAACTCATCCGGAGATTGGCAGACGTAGACATCCTTCCAGCCGCCGCCATGCGCGTCCTTCAGGATACAGGGCATACCGACATAATCGGCGATGCGCTGCCAGTCCAACGGGTAGATCAGGTTGCGCAGACTTTCATCGTGCTTGATACCGGGCACGTACTCGCAATTGGGCAGTACCACCGTCTTCGGGCTGGCCACGCCAAGCTTCGTGATCAGCGAAGCACCAAAGAACTTGTCATCCGCGGTCCACATGAACGGGTTGTTGACGACATGCGTGCCCTCCAGCATCGCATGCTTGAGAAAGCTGCGGTAATACGGTACTTCGTGGCTGATGCGATCGATGATGACGGCGTACGGAACCGCCTCATTCATGCGAGTACCGCCCAGCTTCACGAATTCGGCAGTGACGCCTTCGCCCCGGCGATTGACCTCCTCGATGAATCTGGGCGGGAACGACCACTCCCTACCGACCAGCAAACCAACCTTCTTCATGCGATCTCCCTAATCATTGCCGCCGATATAGAGCCGAATCATCTGCCGCCACCACGGCCAGTCGTGGGCCCAACCATCCCATAGCCTGAAGGCATGCCAGATGTCCTTGGCCCAGAGCACGTTGGACAGATGCTGATTGTCTGCCAGGTTGGGATCATCCTTGCCAATGGCCAGAATGATGTTCATGCGCTTCAGCGCGGCCAGCCGCTGCGGGTCGGA
The DNA here is from genome assembly GCA_040902615.1 of Gemmatimonadota bacterium. Taxonomy (GTDB): domain Bacteria; phylum Gemmatimonadota; class Gemmatimonadetes; order Longimicrobiales; family RSA9; genus JBBDWZ01. The sequence continues at coordinate 11,034 of JBBDWZ010000276.1, forward strand.
CTCATGGATCATGTAGTGCGATGGGTCGTTAATGTAAACGTTGTGGTCTTCGTAACCGCGCAGGATCTGCTTCACATCGTACAGACCGGACAGTCCGATCACCCGATGGAACGTGTGCGGATGCCGGAATGCGATGTTGAGTGCGTGATACGCGCCGAAGCTGGTGCCAGTCGCGATCAGGAAAGGATTCGGATTCAATTGCTGCGTTAGTGGCAGCACCTCGCTCATGACGTAATGCTCGTACTCCACGTGCCGCCACACGCGATCGCCCGGATGCTGGTCGCGTGCATACCAGCTCTCGGCGTCGACGCTGTCCACGCAGAACAGCTGGAGCCAGCCATTCTCGAGCAAGTCGCCCAGGGCGCTCACCATTCCGCGGTCTTCCCACTCGAAGAACTTGCCCAGAGAGGTCGGAAATACGAGCGCGCGCGCGCCAGCATGCCCGAACACCAGCAGTTCCATGTCCCGGCTTAATGCCGGACTATACCAGCGGTGATACTCTCTTTTCACCGATCCACCCCCCTCCCATCACAGTGCGCCGGGCAACTTGCCTGATTGGGGACCGTGAGTCCAGACTCCCTGCCAGAGACGGATACAGAAGCAGGTACAGTGACGGCGGGCCAGAAGCAGATACAGAGACAGAAACAGAAGCAGAGACAGAAACAGAAGCAGGTACATAGACGGCTGGCCATAAGAAGAATCAGAGACAGAGAA
>JBBDWZ010000277.1:0-11740 GCA_040902615.1 Gemmatimonadota bacterium
CGCGGACTGGTGCTGGACACCCGCGACCGTGGTGCACTCACCGCGCTGGTGGCGGCCCGCCGGATCGACACAATATTCGATCTAGCGGCGATAACCGAGCCTGGTCTCTCGAAAAAAGAATATCAGCCCAATCTGGAAGCCACACGTTCCGTGCTAGCCGCAGTAACCCGCACCGATGTGTCGCGCTACATTTTTTTTTCGACGCAATTCGTGTTTCGACAGCCGGGCGCACTACCGAGCGCTGAGGATGACTATTTCCCCGTCGACTACTACGGCGAATCGAAGATCGAATCGGAAAAGGAAATCCGGGCAACGCTGGAACCGGGCCGCTACCTGATTCTGCGGCCGACTTATGTTTGGGGACCGGGACTCGCGCGTTTTCGTGACGGACTCCTTTACCGGCTGGCGCGCGGCCAGCTCTTGATCAGTAACTCGCCCACGGCCGTTCGGTATTATGGGTTCGTGCACACAGTAGCGGCGCAGGCGATCGCGCTGGCCCGAATAATCGAACCGGATGCGCGGTACCTGTACTACCTCTCCGACGACGCGATCCGTTTGCGGGATTTCTGCGAAGCGTTGCGCAGTGCACTGGGCCAGGGTCATGCCATCGCAGCGCCACCAGCACTGATCAGGCTGCTCGGCCTGGCGGGGGCCGCGGTTGGACGGCTGGGATTGCGCGCTCCAATAACACCCCTGCAAGCCCGCGAGCTGACCACGAGTTTTCCAATTCCGATCGGGCCAACCCTTGAGGCGACTGGACTGACCACAGATCTGCCGGCCGCGGCGACGGAAACCGTCGCCTGGGCAAGGCGCGACCGCGACTGGGTGGCGCGCATCAGCCGATGACCAAAGAGTTGCGCGTGCTCGCGGTGGGTACTCTACCGCCGCCGATCGGTGGGCAGGCGTTGATGTTTCAGCAAGCGATCGATGCGTTAGCTGAGCGGGCCCGAGTGGACACCCTCGATATCCAGGCCCAACGCAATATCGGCGAAAGCGGACGTCTTCGTTTCCGCAAAGTGGCCGCATTCATCGCGTTGTTGCTGCGCAAAGCGCTGCCGTTGCGGTTCGGTCCCAGCTACGACGTGCTTTATTACTGCCCGGCGGGTCCCAATCTTCTCGGCCTCCTCAAAGACATCGTGCTGCTGAGCCTTTTGCGTCCACGCGCGCGGCATAGCGTCTTTCACTTTCATGCTTCAGGTAGTGGGCTTTTCATACAGAATCGGGCCGCAATTTTGCGCAAGCTGGCCGCCCGCTACCTGCACGAGCCGGACCTGGCCATTCGCTGTGCCGATGTCGAACCCAACGATGCCAGGCTTTACCACGCGAAGGCGAATTGCATCGTGTACAACGGCATCCCGGATCCGATGGTCGAAAGTTCGATTACACCCCGGAGACCGGACGATATTCACACCCTTACGTATATCGGCGCGCTAATCGAGGATAAAGGGATTTTCGACTTGATTTCGATTGCGGGAATCCTGAAATCGCGGGATCTGCCCTTTGTACTTCACGTGGTTGGCGAGGGAACAGCGAAGGTGGCTGCGCGGTTCGACCGGCTGGTCACAGAGCATGGCCTTGCCGACTGCGTGCAGCGCCGCGGCGTACTGACCGGCAAAGCCAAATTCGACTTGCTGGTTACTACGGATGTGTTTGTTTTTCCCAGCTATTTCCGCGCGGAAACGCAGCCCCTCGCCATCATCGAGGCACAAGCGATGGGCGTGCCCGCGGTGGCCTACGACTGGCGTGGCATCAACACGACGGTTGCAGACGGCGAATCCGGGTATCTGGTCCCGGTGCGTGATACATCGGGCTTTGCGCAGCGCGTGCTTCAGATTCTGGAGCGGAGCACGGTGCAGCGTATGGGAGGGAATGCGCGACGGCACTACCTGGAACATTTCACACTTGCGCGATTCCGTCGAGAGTTGAGCACAGCGGTTCTTGAAGTGCCAGCGTCGATAACGACGCGAAGGTCCGCGACAGTATGAGGCTGCCCGCTTCTGCACAGGAGGATAGATCAGACACCGATCAACGTCCCAGCCGCTTCGGATCTGCCGCAGCCCTCAACCTGGCGGGCCAGGCGTTTCCCGTGTTTGTGGCGGTTCTAACCACGCCCATGATCGTGCGGTTGCTCGGCCCGGCGGGATTCGGTGTGATTGCGCTGGTGTGGAGCCTGGCCGGTTACCTGACGCTACTGGATCTTGGACTGGGACGAGCGGTGGCAAAGCTGGGCGCAGAGGCGAACGCCTTACCACCCGCACGTCTGCGTGGTCTAGTTGCCCAATCGCTGCGCATGCAAATGATCTTTGGGGCGGTGACTGGGCTCGTTCTCTTCCTGCTCTGCCCACAATTGGCCGCCCTCCTGCACGTGCCGCCCGCAATGGAGGCCAGCGTCGCAAACGCATTCCGTATTCTGGCCGTCATCTTTCCGCTAATCCTGGTGACCACGACATACCGTGGCGCACTCGAGGCACTGCAAGATTTCCGGATGGTCAACTTCCTGCGTTCGGTTTTTGGCAGCTTGATCTTTCTGGTTACTCTACTGGGCGCCTGGCTGACCGACAGCGTCGTGTTCATCGTGCTGTTGATCGCCGTCGTACGCGTGGCCGCGGCGGCCTCACACTGGGCAGCCTTCAATCGTGCCGTGCCTCGGGCGGAACCGGACGTACACACTGACACCTCGAGTCTGCTCGCCTTCGGCAGCTGGGTGACTGCTACCAGTTTGCTCGTGCCTTTGGTGCAATACCTGGATCGGTTTTTAGTGGGCGCCACACTCGGCCTGGCCGCCGTCGCGCATTATGCCGGACCGTACGAGCTGGCTATGAAGTTGATGCTTCTGCCCGGCGCAGTAGCCAGTGCGTTACTGCCGATGATGAGTGGCCAAGCCTCCCGGGGCCGTCGGACCGATCAGCAACTCCGCCAAGCCATGTGGTTGAGCGCGCTGCTCATGGTAGTGCCTGCAATCGTATTGGTTTGGGCGGCGGGACCGATCACCAGCATCTGGCTCGGTCAGTCCTACGTACAGCCGTCGAGCAATGTGCTGCGGCTTCTGACTCTCGCCGTGTTCTTCAATGGACTTGCTCTACTGCCTTTCACCGCGCTGGAAGCGCGCGGGCGTCCTGATCTGGTGACTAAATATCACCTGTGCGAACTTCCGGTTTATGTGCTGGTGCTGGTCCTGCTGATCGGGCGCTGGGGAATCAACGGTGCGGCTTTCGCCTGGGTGATTCGCAACGCGGTAGGTTTCGCTGCTCTTCTATGGCTGGCCGGGCGCGCGCATCACCACGACGGCCGCCATGTTGCACGAAGTTCCAGCGAAGCGTTGAGCTCAGCTGAATCATTGCCCTGAGTGATGGACAGCCATTGGCGATTCCTTCTCCAGTTCAGAATGAGCCCGGAAGACCAATGAAGATCGCGCAGCTGAGCGGCAGCGTTGGCCCCAAGACTCAACTCGACATCGTGCTCGCGCTCGCCGTAATAGGGCGCAAAGTTGATAATGTACGCATCTGTGTTGAAGCGAACCCGTTGTGCAAACACACCCAGGGCGTGCGAACCGCGCCTTTGTTCGACGCCCACAATTTGCGTATTGCTGCCTGGCCCGGTCCAGGCGCCCAGCAATTGCCCGCGTTCAGAATGACCCTGCGGAATCTCGGTATTGGTGTAGAAGAAGACGGTGCCCCGCGCGCTGCGGCTGCTGTTCGACGCCACCAGGTTGGCGTGCTCACCATGAATGCGATAAACCGCGCCGGCATGCTCGAACACCTTCTGGAAACCGACAGCATACGCGCGGGAATGGTCAAGTTCCTGGATCAGGTCCTGCGCATCCTCCCAGGCATCATCGCGCGCCCATTCGCCAAATATCTCGAAGCCGCCCGGAATCAGAGCCAGACGGGCGAACACCGAGAGCAGCTGATTGTCGTTGAGATTTGTACGGATGCGGGAATAGGGTAAGCGGAGCAGTTCCCACAAACCCAATGGCTCCTTGGGCTCGTTCACATGACGAACCCGGATCAGCCCGAGACTCAATCCACGAAGGCCTCTGGGCTGAAATCCAACCACGACGCCAGCCAGGAGGTGCCGATCGTTGTCCGTGTCTGTGTCGAAAAACTCCGACTCCCGCAGCCGGCCCCAGATCAGCTCAGTCGTGAGATCGCCGAATCCAACTGAAACCGGCCGGTTGGTGCCGGCAAAAATGTGCTCGAAGCCGCCCGCCGTCGTGCCCAGCAGCAGCGGCAGCGACTGCATTGGTCCCCACCAGAGATCTTCACTGGAAACGCCGGCGGCCAGCCCGCGATAATCGAGCCGGGCGTAGCTCTGTCCTGCACGCAACTCCTGCACGGGTTCTGTGCCGAAACGCTGAGGCGCGTCCATACCCGCCCGCGGATTGGCGAGCTGCGAATCACTCTCCGAGGTGACCGTGGCAAAATCGGCGTTGGCCGAATACGTCGCGGTAGGAGCCATTGCTGCCGACAGCGGTCCGACTCTGAGGCGGAGCCCGATGGTGATGGACGAGGATACACCCTTTCCGGCCCAGAGCGCGCCATTGTTGACGTCGCGCGGATAAGTGGAATTGTAGGTGCTGATCAGCATCACGGGCAGCAGGCGCAACTCCAGCAGGCCCTGATCCGGCAGTGCCGAACTACTGGTCTTGCAGAATCCGCCGCGCGCATGCAGAGCCGAGGCACGGCGTAGCACCTCGCCATCCATCTGTATCTGTCCGAGCAACGACTCAGCGCGGGCACGCTGGTACTCGTCCCCGTCGATGCTCGCCGGCACGAACCGACCACACTGTTGCGCGGTCACAGCGCCAGGGCACAGTCCTACAAGCAGAACGGCGCAGGCGGTCGCGCTCAAAGACTTCATTCGCGTCACAAATGAAAGTTTGTCTCAAACCGGGTCACAAGCAACCTCACCTGGAAACGAAGCGGACAAGGGGCCGCAAGCAAGGCGTCGCCAGGATTGCACGCGCGGTGCCATTTTGCATACCGTGGGTTTGAGTGGCATCATGACCGACTCTTTTACGCGCGACCAAGGATACCGAGAGGTGATCACGAGCGAAACAAAATGTCGCGCAGTCTGAGTGTGCGCGTTGCCCGGCTGCCGGTCATTGGGCGGCTGCTTCTACTGCCCTACCGCTTCGCGCGGGGCTGGTCAATTGCCTCGCGCCCGCTTCGGCAGTTCTTCAGGGCATTGGCCGTTTCCCGCGAGTATACCAACTACACGTATGCGCTGGAAGAGCGCAATGTCCGTTATCTGACTGCCTTCATTGCGGCGGTCGCGGGTTGCAGTCGGTCGCTGGCGGAGCGTTACGTCGATGAGCTGGAGCAGGACGGCGAGCTGCGCGCGCACATTCGGAACGGCATTCGCAGCTCGCCCGATGGACGCTTTGCAGACTGGCAGGTGGCGTATGGCCGACGCGCCGGCTGGTACGCATTTGTTCGCATGCGTCGGCCGAGAGTTGTGGTCGAGACCGGCGTGGACAAAGGGCTGGGCGCCTGCGTACTTACGGCCGCGCTCAGGCGGAATGCCGCCGAAGGCTGCCCCGGCCGGTATTATGGCACTGACATGAATCGTGCTAAGGGCTACCTGTTGTCAGGCGAGTACGCGGGTTTTGGCGAGTTACTGATCGGAGATTCCGTGACCACTCTCAGGTCGTTCGAGCAAGAAATCGATTTGTTCGTAAATGACAGCGACCACTCGGCTGACTATGAACGGTCAGAGTACGAGGCGATCGCCGCCAAGCTGAGCCCGCACGCCCTCGTGCTTACGGATAACGCCGAAGTCACCGACGAGTTACTCCAGTTTGCCGATCGGACGGGACGGAGATTTCTGTACTTCCGGGAGGAACCGAAGGATCACTGGTTTCCAGGCGGCGGCATTGGCGCTGCGTGGAGCGAGGGCGTGACTGATGATGGTTAGCGCGGACGGCCTGCAAAATCGATCGCTGGAAACTGAGGCAGGTCCTTGAAGAACAGGTCGACCCGTCGAGCGGAGTGGGATTGTTGATGCGCTTCCTGGTTAGCGGACTGGCTGCCGCGTTGTGCGTGTCCAGTACCGCGGCGCAACGGCCGCCGGTAACACCCGTGCTGGCTCACGATCATTGGAGCGTGGCGGCCCTACGCCGCCTCGAGACCGCCTTGCCGGCTGCCGCGCGCGATGCAGGCGCGAGTTCATTGACGCACGACGACGCCATTGACCGTTTCAGGGCGCTGGCCGCGAACACAATCAGGCCGGAATTCGCGGCCCGTGCGGCGGTCTATTTAGAGCGCTTCCTCGAGGAGTTCCCTCTGGCGCAAACCAACCAGTTTTATGCCCGCAATGCCACCGCCGGCTTTCTCAATGCCAAAGGAAGGGCCGGACCTGGTGCCGGGTTTATTCGCGACGAGGACTGGACCGGCGCGCTCCCGCTGCCGGCACTGAACACGACGTATGCGGCGCTTGAGGCGGGCGGGTCACTCAATCCGATCGCCGCGCAGCTGTCGATCGCATACGATGGCGACTGGTCCTGGGACGAAACCCACGCGCTGCTCCAGTGGCGAAACGTTGAACTGTGGGGCGGACGTCGCGCCATCAGGTTCGGTCCCGCCGAAAGCGGCTTCGTCTTGAGTGGAAACGCACAATTCAATGGTGGCGGCTTTCAGCTCGCACGGCCGGTATTTCTACCGAGTCTACTGCGACACCTCGGTCCCTTCGATTTCGAAACCTTTGCATCGCGGCTCGAACAGAACGGATTGCGCAAGCAGCCGTGGTTCTGGGGTGCTCGCTTCAGCATCCAGCCGATTCCGACGCTTACGCTGGGCTTGAACCGCGCATCGATCTTTGCGGGAGAAGGTCAGGACGCGAGCATCCTGAACCTGCTCGAGATGTTCGCCGGCGGCTACGGCGGTGAAAGTGGCGAGTTCGAAAACCAGGTCGTGTCCGCCGATGCGCACCTGGCCATCCGTGGAAAACAACCGCTCGAATTGTATGTGGAATGGGCGGCGGATGACGCATCCGGGATGTGGCAGAAAGCTCCGGCCATCACGCTCGGAGCGATTGCGGGCTGGCCTGCCGCATTTGCTGCCATCGAACGGGCAGTCATGTATCCGCGCCCGAAGTGCTGCAATACGTATTGGTATCGAAACACGTTCTTTCGCGGTTCCTGGTCGAAAGATGATGTGCCTTTGGGTCACGAGCTGGGAGGACACGGGACCCAAACCTCGCTGCGCTTTGGCGTCGAAGCGCTGGAGGCTCGCTTCCGAATGACTGGGCATCTCGTAATGCGCGACCGCGGTGAGGAAAATCTGTATGCACCCGAACGCGAAGGCAGAAGCTATGGCTTCGAGGCCAAGGGCTTTCTTCGTTTTCAGCGGACCCAGGCTGAATGGTCAGGCCAATTCGAAGACGGGAACGGCTGGCAGAGTCATCAGTACCGAATCGGACTGCGCGCTTACTTCTGAGCAGCTCCAGGCGCTGCCTGAAGCACGGCCGGCCGCGCTAGCTCGGACCCTGGGCTAATCGGCTGCGGAAGTAGGGAATGGTTTTTTCCAGGCCCTGGTCGAGGGAAAACCGCGGCTCCCAGCCGATCACGTTCCGCGCGAGCGTGATGTCGGGCTGTCTGACTTTGGGATCGTCCTCCGGCAACGGCCGGTACTCGATGCGCGATTTGCCGCCCACCATCGCCAGCACCTTCTGCGCGAGCTCGAGAATCGTGAACTCGACCGGATTGCCGATATTCATGGGTAGCGTGTGCTCTGACATGAACAACCGATACAGACCTTCGACCTCATCTTCGACATAACAAAACGAGCGAGTCTGTTCGCCATTCCCGTACACTGTGAGATCTTCACCTTGCAGAGCCTGGACAATGAAATTGGAAACCACGCGCCCATCCGATGGACGCATACGCGGGCCATACGTGTTGAAAATGCGGACAATGCGCGTGTCGACACCGTGAAAGCGGTGGTAGGCCATGGTCATGGCTTCGGCAAAACGCTTGGCTTCATCGTACACGCCGCGCGGACCGATTGGATTGACGTGGCCCCAATACGATTCCGGCTGCGGATGCACCTGCGGATCGCCGTAGACCTCCGAGGTCGAAGCCAGGAAATAGCGCGCCTTTTTGTGCTTGGCCAGGCCTAGTGTCTTGTGGGTGCCGAGGCTGCCGACCTTCAACGTCTGAATCGGCAGCTCCAGGTAATCCACCGGGCTGGCCGGACTCGCAAAATGGAGCACGCCGTGCAGCGGCCCGTCGATCGTGATTTCGTTGGTTACATCGTGCTCGATGAAGTCGAAGCGCGGTTCGGTGCGCAGGTGCTCGAGATTGGCGGCATTGCCAGTGATGAAATTGTCCATGCCGACAACGTCGTGGCCGTCCGCCAGAAAGCGATCGACCAGATTGGATCCGAGAAAGCCTGCTGCACCTGTAACCAGAACGCGCAAAATCCCCTGCCCGGTTTGAATGAAGGGAAGCATTCTACAGATGAGACCAAAGACGCGCGAGGCGCCGACGGGTTGTCGAAGTATTATCCGGCCGAACTGATCGTGGGCAGCGCGACTTCGAGTAGGTCAGGATGCTGGCCGAGCGCAACCAGGTGCGGTTCTATTCCGCACACGACGCCATGCTACGTTATCTGCGGCGAGGCGAGCTGCCAATTTTCCGGGACAACGGTTTTCACTACCCACCGATCGGCCAGCTGCTCTGGAGTTCCGCTTTTGCCGAGTGCTGGATTGGCTGATGACCCGCGACTGGGTACCTTACGGCGGATTTTTGTCGAACCAGCAAGGAAACTGACATGCGTGTAAATGGAGAGTCGCAGCGATGCAGGTAGCCATCATCGGAACCGGCTATGTGGGGCTGGTTGTGGGCGCCGGCTTTGCCGATTCCGGACGCGACGTCGTGTGTGTCGACATCGATAACGCGAAAATCGAGCGGTTACGCCGCCACGAGATCCCGATCTATGAGCCCGGCCTCGAGCCGCTGGTCAAGCGGAATCTGGAAGCCGGCCGCCTGCGCTTTTCCACTGATGTGGCGGCCGCGGTACGCGACTCTGAAGCGATTTTCATCGCAGTCGGCACTCCACCGCACGAAGATGGCTCAGCCGATCTGCAGCATGTGCTGGCGGTTGCAGCGACCATCGGCGAGCACATGAATGGCGAGAAAGTCGTCATCACCAAGAGCACCGTACCCGTAGGCACTGCACAGAAAGTCAAGGCCGAAATCGAGAAGCGAAGCAGATTCACTGTGCACATCTGCTCGAACCCGGAATTCCTGAAGGAAGGCGCTGCAGTCGACGACTTCATGAAACCGGACCGGGTCGTGGTAGGCGCGGAAACCGATCATGCGCGGGACGTACTCCGCGAGTTGTACGAGCCGTTTGTGCGGACTGGCAAGCCGATCATTTTCATGGATGTCGCCTCCGCAGAAATTACGAAATATGCAGCCAACGCCATGTTGGCGACGCGCATTTCGTTCATGAACATGATCGCTCAACTCTGTGCCGAGGTTGGTGCCGACATCGACCTGGTGCGTCGTGGCATCGGCAGTGATCACCGGATCGGCAGCGCATTTTTGTTTGCCGGCTGCGGGTACGGCGGAAGCTGTTTTCCGAAGGATGTGAAAGCGCTGATTCGAACCGTGAACGGCCACGGTGTCGATGCCGGCATCCTCGAAGCGGTAGAACGCGTGAACGATGCACAAAAACGGCTGCCTTTGGACCAGCTCGACTCGCGTTTTGGCGCCGACCTGAGGGGTCGCACCATCGGCGTCTGGGGTTTGAGCTTCAAGCCGGAAACCGATGACATGCGCGAGGCACCCTCGCTCACGGTGGTGGAAGGCCTGCTCGAGCGCGGTGCTCGAGTGCGGGTCTACGATCCGGAAGCGATGGAAGTAGCACACACGCATTTTGGCGATCGGGCATTCTACGCCAAGAGCAATTACGAGGCGGTCGAGGGTGCGGACGCTCTGGTGATTCTGACCGAATGGCAGCCATTTCGACGGCCTGATCTGGATCGCATGCGGACGCTCATGCGTGCGCCGATCATTTTCGATGGCCGCAACCTGTTCGAGCCGGCCAAGCTGCGCGACGAAGGTTTCGAGTATTACAGTGTAGGCCGGCCACCGGTTGCCGGGGTGCCCGAGGCCGCTGACTGAGTGGCGGCTCCCCACGACTCCGACTATTTTCCGACATGGATTCTGATCTCAATCAATTGATTCAGCAGGGCCGTCACGCTTTCGAAGAGCGCAACTACGTGGACGCCCTCGCTGCCTTCCGCAAGGTTCTGGATCAGAATCCCGACTTTGCCGACGTCCGGCACCTTGCCGGGCTGTGCTTGAGCTTTCTGGGACAAAACGAATCGGCCGTGCTGGAATTCGATGCGGCGCTCCGGCTGAATGACCGATACGTGGAAGCGCATCTGAATCGCGCGATCGTGCTGACCGAGCTCGGGCGCTACGATGAAGCGCATCGCTCGTTCGAGCGCGCCGGCCGATTCGAGACAGAAACGGAAGGGCCGTTTCCGGCGCTGATATCGGCTCGCCTGGCAAACAGCCACATGAGCCTCGGCGACCTCTATCTCGAAGCCGGTGCACCGACCCAGGCGGCCGAGCAGTATCGCACCGCGCTGACCATGCGGCCCCGCTTTCATGACATCCGGAACCGGCTGGCGCAGGCACTGCTGCAGTTGGGTGATCTGGACACGGCTTCGATCGAGCTCGAAACCGTCCTGAAAGGGAATCCGCGTTTCCTTGCAGCGCGACTCAATCTCGGACTCGTTCATTTCCGGCGCGGTGATCTCGGATCGGCAGCCCGTGAGTGGGAGCTCGCGCGCGAACAGCAGCCAAACAATCCGCAGGTTCGCGCCTATCTCACCATGCTCGAGCGCAAGACGGTTCAGCCGTCGAACGCCTGATTCGTTCAGAGCATCCTCTCGCATGCAAAAGCCTCGAAAAATCATCGTTCGCTTCTTTGCATTGCTCTTCGCGATGTTTGGCTCGAGCGCCTGTCGCTCCGGTGAAACCGCAGTGCAGCGCGGCGACCAATTCTGGGCCGACTCGAATTACACGGCCGCTCTGGCCGAATACCGCCTGGCCGCCGGCCGCGGCGCGGGCGACGAAGAAACCATGGCCCGCGTTGCACACGCGTACGCACTCACCGGCCAGCTCGAGCGTGCACGGGAAGAGTATTCGAATCTCCTGAAACGGGCCCCGGAACTGGTTGATCAGGCCGTCTTCGATTACCTGACACTCGCCAAGTCAGCGGCCGCTCGTTCCGATCGGTTCGGTCTGGCGCGCGCCGTCGAAGCGGCACTCGAGCTGAGACCCGGCATCGATGCAGGACAATGGGCACCCGCGCTGGCGCGCCATTATGCGGTTGCCGGCGATGCCGACCGGGCACTGGAATACTTCGAACGGGCGCTGGCCGTGGTCTCCGATGCAGCTGCGCCGAATCTTCTCTTCGAGGTCGCTACGCTGCACGAGCGGCAAGGGGACTGCGGCGAGGCCATGAGCTACCTGCGGTCGTATCTGGCCCGGTTGCCGTACGGTGATTCCGCCAACGACGCGAGGTTCCGAATCGGGTCCTGTGCCTTCGAGCTGGGTAAGCGCGCCCGGGACCAGGGAAACCTCGAGCAGGCACTCGAGCATTTCGGTACGGTGATCGACTTCGGCTCGCCCGCCAACCTGCAGGATCAAGCCTGGTTCGAGAGAGGAGAAGCCCTGCTCGCCGCTGGCCGCCGGCCCGAAGCGCTCGAGGCATTCCGACGG
>JBBDWZ010000278.1:0-4158 GCA_040902615.1 Gemmatimonadota bacterium
GTCACGCGGCCGGAGGCGGGAAGAAGCGGGCAACGGGATCGCGTGTCGCCCACGCCCCCGCCCCCGCCCAATTGATGATCACAAGCGTTTGGAACATCCAATACAGCCCGGGGGGGCCAAATGATTTTCGAATTCGAGGACAGCACACAGAACGCGCGTATGAAGGTCGTCGGCGTCGGCGGTGGCGGCAGCAACGCGGTCAACCGCATGATCGATGAGGACCTCGATGGTGTCGAATTCATCTGCGTCAACACGGACGCGCAGGCGCTCAAGCTGGCCAAGGCCGCGCACAAGGTGCAGATCGGCAAGCTGCTGACGCGCGGACTGGGTGCGGGCGCGCGGCCGGAGATCGGCCGTCAGGCGATCGAGGAAAACCGGGAGGAGATCGCGGCGATGCTGCGCGGCGCGGACCTCGTGTTCGTAACGGCGGGGATGGGTGGCGGCACGGGCACGGGCGCGGCGCCCGTAATCGCGGAAATTGCGCGCGAGCAGGGCGCGCTGGCCATCGGCATCGTGACCAGGCCGTTCCTGTTCGAGGGCAAGAAGCGGATGCGGCAGGCGGACATGGGCCTGGCCGAGCTGAAGCGCAGTGCCGACACCGTTATCGTGGTCCCGAACGAGCGGCTTTTGTCGGTCGTGGGGAAGGGTACTTCTTTCCGGGATGCACTAAAAAAGGCCGATGAAGTGCTGCTTCATGCGACCCAGGGGATCAGCGATTTGATCCATGTAACGGGCGAAGTAAACGTGGACTTCGCAGACGTGCGAACGGTTATGCAGAGCCGTGGTCCCGCTTTGATGGGTACAGGCTTTGGGCGCGGCGAAAATCGTGCAGTAGAAGCGGCCCAGGAAGCGATCTCGTCGCCCCTGCTGGACAACGTGACCATCAGAGGGGCTGCCGGAGTGTTAATTAACATTACTGGTGGCATGGACTTAACCATTGACGAGGTCACCACGATTGCTTCGATTATTCAGGAGGCATCGGGTGACGAATCGGAGATCATCTTCGGCGCCGTACACGACGCATCGCTCGAAGGCGAAATTCGCGTTACTGTAATTGCGACCGGGCTGGAGCAGGAAGAAGTTTACGCCAGGCCCGACAATGTCATTCGACCGGCCTTTGCAGCTCGGCCTGCTACACCAGCGTCCCCCCGGCCAGCTGTAGCCGTCGCCATGACAGACCCGCCCAAACCGCGAGTGGCCGTTAGTGCCAGTGCGGCGGGCAACACGGTCCGCGCTCCGGTGTATCCCGAGCCGACACCGTTTCAGCGTTTGCCGCAAGCCCCAATCGCGCGGCAGCAATTGACCGATCTGGACATTCCAACGTTTATCCGGCGACAGATGGATTAGTCGCGAAGCAGCCTTTTTTTCGTTGGCGTGATCTAACCATTCTGGATTGCCGCCAAAGCAGCAGATTTGAGGAGCTCGATGCAGAGTACCAAAGCGCTGTTCTTGATTGTGGTCGCTGCGCTCAGCCTGGGCGCCATGACCGTCCTTCCACCGACGCGCGGTGTGTTGGACAACCGTGACACCGCGCCGGTCATTCCGCCGGTCTATGCGCCGCCGGTCGAAGACGTGTCGACGGTCCAGCTTCAAACCGGGCAGACGCTGTCGATGCTGCTGATGCGGGCGTCGATCACGGGCGGCGATCTGGCCGAGCTCCTTCGCGCTTTGAATACACAGCAGAACCTGCGCGGCCTGCCAGTCGGCTCGGAAGTCACCATCAAGCGTTGGGCAGCCACCAATGAAGCACGCAGCGTCGAACTGCGTGTACGGCGCGACACGACGATCCGGGTTGCCCGTGAAGGCATGGGCTGGACCACCTCGATCATCGAGACGCCAACGGTGCTCGACACCGTTTACATGACTGGCCAGATCGACGCCGGCAAATCCCTTTATGAAGCCATCGCCTACAATGACTCCATCAACCTTCCGGTCTCCGAGCGTATCGAGCTGGTGGTTGATCTCGCTTCGATCTACGAATACAAGCTGGATTTTGCGCACGAGATTCATCCCGGCGACCGCTACAGCTTTGCGTATGAACGTGAAGCCCGTCCGGATGGCACCGCACGTCGTCGCCGCATCCTGATTGCACGGGTCGAGACCGGCAATAAGGCACATGATGCCGTCTTCTTCAATCAGGGCGATATACGGGGTTACTACGATCTCGACGGCAAATCGCTGAAACGCGGCTTCCGTAAATCTCCGCTCGACTACACACGCGTCACGTCCAGCTTTGCCTGGAAGCGTTACCACCCGGTTCTCGGCGTTTACCGCGCGCACCTGGGCACTGACTACGGCGCATCAACCGGGACCCCGATCAAGGCAGTTGGCGAGGGTACGGTCCAGTTTGCCGGCCGCCAGGGCGGCTATGGCAACGTGATCATTCTGCGGCATATCAATGGCTACACCACGCGCTACGCTCACATGTCACGATTTGCCTCCGGCATTCGGGTCGGCAAGCGGGTTCAGCTCAGTGATGTGATCGGTTACGTAGGGTCTTCCGGGTTGGCCACGGGGCCGCACCTGCACTATGAATTCCGCAAGAACGGGCAACCGGTTGACGCCAGCAAAATCGACCTGCCGTCGGCCCCGCCGTTGCCAGCACAGTATCGCACCGACTACCGTTCCATGGTGAAATCGCGCCTGGTCCTGCTCGAAGAAGCCCAGCACGGTGCGCGTTATGCCAAACGGCAGGCGCAATCGGCTCCGGTGGGTGGAGGGATCTAAGTATCGCGATTCGGGCGGCAACGCTCTGCTGGTAACATTCTGGATCGGGATACGAAACTCTGAAGTGGTTCCTGCTCCTCCTTCTCGTTGGTCTAAGCTTCGCCAGCTCGATCTACCTGTATCGCCGGCGTGAGACGCCGGGGCGCGGGCGCTTGCTGCTCGCGCTGCTTCGTGCATTCACCATCTCATTACTGCTGCTGCTGCTGTTCGATCCGGTCCTGCCGAGTGCGGCGCGACCGGCTGGCGGCAACAGCGAAGTTGTGATTGTAGACGCTTCGCTCAGCATGGAGCTGCCTGCGGAAGGCGGCAAAACCCGCTGGCAGGATGCGCTCGAGCGCGCGCGCCGCGCATCTGGTCGCACCATCGTTTTGATGGGCGGGGTGCCACGTCGCATCCCGAGTGACAGCCTCGCGCTGATAAAGCCCGGCTCACCGGAATCACGGTTGCTGCCCGCCTTGCAAGCCGCCAGTGAAGGCGGTGCCGCAAAAGCCATCGTCATCACGGACGGTGCGATCGAGGATTTGCAGGAAGTCGAGCGCTGGTTGCCGCGACTCGGTCTTCAGCTCGAAATCCAAACCGTCGGCGCGGTTCCGCCGCCGGATCGCGCGCTGAGTGAAGTAACCGCACCGGCATGGGTCGAAGCTGGCAAGCCGATCGAGATCCAGGTTGGAGCCTCAGTCAGTCAGCCGGATGGCACTCCGCTGCGAATCATTGCGCGGGCCGACAATCTCGAGCTCGGCCAGGCCACGCTGGCGCCACCCGCCGAGGGCCGCGTCAGCACCGGCAGCATCTCGCTGACACCGACCGCTCCTCCAGGTGGCGGACTCGTGCGGATCGACCTTGCGCTCGATGGTCAGGACGCGGTTCCGGCCAACGATCGCCGCAGCGTGTACGTCCTGGTCGGCGCCAAGCCCGCCGGCATTGCACTGATCTCGTTCGCGCCCGATTGGGAGCCTCGTTTTCTACAGCCGGTGCTCGAGCAGGCGATCGGGCTGCCGGTACGCACGTACCTGCGCGCGGGACCCGCGGGATTTGTGACCGGCGGTGTTGGCGGTGATATCGGTAAACGGGCCACCGACGAAGAAGCAATCACCGCGGCTCGTACGGCAGATGTTCTCGTGATCCATGGCGCCGGCGCCAGCTTGCCGCAATGGGCACGCGACGCGCTGACGACCAGGCCGCGAGTGCTGATCCTGCCGCGAGAAACGGGCTTCGAGCTCCCCAACATCGATCTGGGTCAAGTCACACCCGGTGATTGGTATGTATCCGCCGACATTCCGTCTTCTCCCGTCGCATCTCTTCTGGCGGGACTGCCCATTGAAAACCTGCCGCCACTCGCCGGATTGCACCTGCCTCGGTCACTGCCCGATGGCGCGTGGACTCCGCTGCAAGCTACCCGGGGCCGCAGGGGCGCCCCGGCGCCGCCGGCGC
>JBBDWZ010000278.1:4168-11721 GCA_040902615.1 Gemmatimonadota bacterium
CGCCGAGGGTGGGAGGCGACGAGTTGTCGCACTCGGGCAGGGATACTGGAAGTGGTCTTTCCGCGGTGGTGATCAACGCCTGCTCTATGCCCGCTTCTGGGGCGCGCTGGCCGGCTGGCTCGCGCAGGAACAGACGCTGTCGAGCGGTGGCGCGGTTCGGCCCGCACGCAGAGTCGTTCAGCGTGGGGAACGCCCGGCCTGGATTGCGGGCGGGCTAACCGCCGATTCGATCAGGGTGAAGTTGCTACGCGACGGCGCTACCGTGGCCGAAACAACCATTCCGGTCGAACAGGGCGATTCTGCATTTTCAACCGCACTCGAGCCAGGCAACTACCAGTACCAGGCTGCTGCGTTTTCCGGTGGCCGCGAAGTCGGTACCGGCGCAGGGCCGATGACGGTCGAAACGTATAGTGCGGAGCTGACCCGACCGGGCCGCTCGCTCGCTCAATTGGCCAGTGCAGCACAGGCCCAATTGAGTGAGCGCTCGCGCAGTGGCAGCCGCCCCTTGCGAACCATGATCTGGCCCTACGCTATGGTGGTCGCGCTGCTGGCATCGGAATGGGTGCTGCGGCGCCGCTGGGGCCTTCGTTGAGCATAACCATCCAGCGTTACCGTACACGTGAACGTGAACGTGCACGTAAACGGACTCCATGAATCGCTTAGTAAAAAAGAGCACAGAGAAGCCGTCACTTTGGCAAAAAATAAAGAGCATCGCACTCACGGATGTGGGTGTGCTGGTGCGCGGTCTCGATCATGGCTCGCTCGAGAAACTCGAAGAGCTGCTGCTGGCTGCCGACTTCGGTGTGCCATCGACCATGCGATTGGTCGACCATGTCGAGAAGCTTTCTCGAATGGGCAAGATCAAGACGGAGCAGGAATTTCTCGAGTCGGTCGAAGCCGAGATCAGAAGCATCCTGACTGCCGGCAACTCGGATCCGGCGCTGCGATTCAATCCAACCGGCACCACCGTCTTGCTGATGGTGGGAGTAAACGGCGTTGGGAAAACGACAACCATTGGCAAGCTGGCCCGCCGGCTCAAGGCGCAACGCCGCAACGTTCTGCTCGCGGCCGGAGACACCTTTCGCGCTGGCGCCATCGATCAGCTGAAATTGTGGGCCGAGCGCTCCGGCGCATCGTTCGTCGGTGCGATTCCTGGTGCCGATCCGGCTTCGGTGGCCTTCGATGCAATTGATGCGGCGATTGCGCGGGACTTCGACACCTTGATCGTCGACACGGCGGGACGGCTGCACACCCAGAACGATTTGATGACTGAGCTGGCAAAAGTTGCCCGGGTCATCGCCCGCAAGATCGAAGGCGCACCGCACGAGACGCTCATCGTCCTCGATGCAACCGTGGGCCAGAATGCGGTCGCGCAGGTCAAAACCTTCCAGCAGGCGCTGCCGCTCACCGGCATCGTCCTGGCCAAGCTGGACAGCTCCGCGCGCGGCGGCATCGTCGTCTCGCTAAAGCAGGAATTCAATCTGCCGGTGAAGCTGATCGGCACCGGTGAAGGCCCGGATGACCTCGATCCATTCGACCCCGCTCGTTTTGCGAGCGCCGTGCTGGCTGCCTGATGCCACGACCGCTGATCGGCTCGCTCTTCGATCAGCCCGCGCAGTTTCTCAAGGGCGTCGGCCCGCGGCGCGCGGAGCAGTTGGAACGGCTGGGAATTACCAACGCGCGTGATCTGCTGTACCACATTCCGCGCCGGTACGAAGATGCCAGCACGGTAACCCGCATTGGCGCCGCGCAGATCGGCACCGATGTCACCGTCATCGGCGAGGTGAAGAGCAAAGGTGTGCTGCCGACGCGCGCCGGTCTGCGAATCTTTCAGGTCGTTCTGCGCGATGACACAGGCTTGATCGAATGCTCCTGGCCCGGTCAGCCATTCCTCGATCGCACGATCAAAAAAGGTGATCTCCTGCTGGTCACCGGTCCCGTCCGATTCTTTCATCACCGACAGATCCAGCCCCGTGAGTTCGTCGTCCTCGGTGAAGCCAGCGATCCCGACGCAGCGCAGGGGAAGGTCCTCCCGCTCTATCCGGCCACCGAAGGGCTCTCACAACGCGTCTTCCGCAACATCCTCGACCAGAACCTCGACCCGCTGTTGGCCGCAGCCGAGGCCGAGGAGGTATTCGAGCCCGCAGAGCTGGAAGAGGTGGGTGTACCCATGCTCCGGCGCGCGCTCGAGTCCTTGCATCGACCAACTACGCTGCTGGAAACGCATCATGGACGTCGTCGCCTTGCCTACGAGGAACTGTTCTTCCTTCAACTGCTCCATGCGCTCGCGCACCATCACGCCACAACAGCCCGCGTGGGCAGGGCAATGCAGCGCAGCGACCGCCTCGTGGGTGCGCTCTACCGGCAACTGCCTTTCGAGCTCACCCAGGCCCAGACCCGAGCCCTGCGCGACATCTTTCACGACATGACGGCGCCGACCCGAATGAATCGCCTGCTTCAGGGCGATGTCGGATCCGGCAAAACGGTGGTGGCTCTGTTCGCCATGCTCCTGGCTGCCGAAAACGGCTACCAGTCGGCACTGATGGCACCGACCGAAATCCTGGCCGAACAGCATGTGCGCACGCTCCGATCGCTCATTGGAGATCTGTCCATCGGCGTCGTGTTGCTCACCGGGAGCCTCGGCGCACGCCAACGGAAGGAAGCCTATGCAGCAATCGCAGATGGCAGCGCGAACATCGTTGTGGGCACGCACGCCCTCATTCAGGAAGGTGTTCGATTCCACAACCTCGGGTTGGCCGTGATCGACGAGCAGCACCGGTTTGGCGTCCGCCAACGACTCGCGCTGGCCGAGATGGGCACCCAACCCGATGTCCTGGTCATGTCCGCTACCCCCATCCCAAGATCCCTCGCCCTCACGGTCTACGGTGACCTCGATTTGACGGTTATTGATGAGCTACCCCCGGGTCGTCTTCGGGTCCGAACCGTCTTACGTGACCCGTCAGCACGTGAGCGCGTCTATACCTTCACCCGCGATCAGATCCGGGCGGGCCGCCAAGTGTTTATCGTCTACCCGTTGGTCGAAGAATCCGAAAAGGTAGACCTCAGAGCGGCGACTGCAGAATACGACCGACTCCGTCAGCAGGTCTTTGCCGACTTGCGCGTGGGACTGCTGCACGGGCAACTGCCAGCGGAAAAAAAGGACGCGACGATGCGGGCGTTTGCTGCCGGCGAAATCGACGTCCTCGTCGCCACCACCGTGATCGAGGTAGGAATTGACGTCCCTAACGCTACCGTCATGGTCATCGAGCACGCCGAACGATTCGGCCTTTCCCAGCTTCATCAGCTGCGGGGCCGGGTGGGCAGGGGTGCCGACGATAGCTTCTGTATCCTGGTATCCGAAGGCGGCCCGGAGCCCTCGCTTCGTCTCAACCTCTTTGTCGAGTCGCTGGACGGCTTCGAAATCGCCCGGGCGGATCTGCGGCTCCGCGGCATGGGTGATTTCTTTGGCGCCCGCCAGCACGGCCTGCCGGCATTCCGGTTCTTCGAGCCCGAAACAGACGACGACCTACTGTTCCGTGCCCGTGCCCGCGCCCGGACCATGGTTCAGACCGATCCCGCCATTGAACTGCCCGAACACCAGCGCTTTCGCGACATCCTCATCCGCCGGTACGGGGAAAGCGCCCGACTCTACCACATCGGGTAAGGCTGTCCCTTTTTCAGACAGTGTAAACAATGCCGACATCAGGTGGTTAACCCAAGTGGGGCAGCGACGGAGCGGGATTGTTGGCCGGATTCTCGGACGATTTTGACCTTGTGTCTTACTTGAAGTATCGATCAATAAGTTGTTGTATCCCAATGATATAAGTAGTAGTTGTTGATTGCGGAATGATCTTCGCTTTGTTGAGCGCGCAGAGAGCGGCAGCAATCGCCGTTCAACAACCGAAGGCGCTCGCGATGACGAAGAACACCGAAGACATGCGTTGGACGGTCCTGCTGGTGGAAGATCACAAGGCGACCCGCGAGGTGCTCTTTACGTATTTGGAGCGGGCAGGCTTTCGGGTAACGGCGGTGGGGGAGGCAGAGTCCGTTCCGGCCGCGCGAGAACGGCACGCGCGACCATTTGACGTGGTGGTATCCGATGTCCATTTGCCGGGGTTATCGGGGATCGAGCTGGCGTCGATACTACTGGCGGCGACGCCAAGCCAGCCGATCGTCCTGATCACCGGCGATCCCGACGAGGCGTTGGCGCGGGAGGCGTTGAGCCGTGGCCCGGTCAACTACCTGATCAAGCCCTTCAAGCTGTTCGAGCTCGAAGCGTCGATTCGCAACATGCTGGTGGCCCAGGTACACCGAACGCAGGATCCGCCGCCGGCGCGCAAGCAGAGCCAACCAGTCGGGGTGATTCCGACGGATTGGCTGAAATGGGTAGACGACCGGTCCTATGCAGGTTCGGGGCATGCGAGCCGGCTGACCCGATTGTGTGAGCTGCTGGTGCCTCAGCTATCCGAACTGAAGGTCGACCGGACCGATCTGCTGCTGGCGGCGCAGTGCCACGAGCTGGGCATCATGTCGGGTGCCGCGAGCGATCCGATTGACCTGGCCTACCGAACCGCGGAATTGCTTGTGGATCTGGGCGGCTCGAAGGAAGTGGCCGCGATGATACGCCACATGCATGAGCGTTGGGACGGATCGGGCGGACCGGACGAGCTGCGCGGCGATGCGATTCCGGCGGCCTCACGGGTGCTTTCGGTGATCGATGCAATCTATCACTACGCAGTGGCCTGGATACAGGCGGGTCTCGAGCCGGTCGAAGCGGTCAATCGAGCGATCGGCCTGGTGATCGCCCAACAAGGCAGTTTGTTCGATCATGCGGTGGTACGGGTGGTCTCGCGGGAACGCGAGAAGATACGGCTGATTTGCGGGGTGGAGCGGGGGACACCGATTCCAACGGAAATACCGTTGGCCAGGGACAGCATTATCCCTACGGTAGCGACGGCGTTACTCGGCAGGTTCTAATGACCCCAGTCGACGGTAATCGGATACGAAAGGGCGATCTCTTTGGCATAGCCGAGCGGCGAGCTCGTATCCTGGTCGTGGATGATGACCCGGCGAGCCGTACTCTTCTGCTCACGGTGATGCGCCATGCGGGGTTGATGAACTGCACTGCCGTCGGCACGGCGCGTGAAACGATCGAGCAATTCGACCGAATCCGGCCCGACCTGGTGGTGGTCGACCTGCATTTGCCGGATCAACACGGCATTGCGCTGGTGACCGAGCTGAAAAGCCGCATCAGCCCTGAGGAGTACTTGCCGTTCCTGATCGTAACCGGTGACGACCGCCACACTGCGCGGGATGCGGCCCTGGCCGCCGGCGCCAAGGATTACGTAACCAAGCCCTATCAATCCACCGAAGTTCTGCTGCGTCTGCACAACCTGCTCGAGACCCGAATGATGCACCTGGCGCTGCAATGCCAGCGCAACCTGCTGGTCGAGCAGTTCGACGCCCGCAGCCGCGAGCTGGAGGATGCGCGAATCGAGATTCTCGAGCGGCTGGCCCGGGTTGCCGAGCACCGCGACGATGGCGCCTTCGGTCACATCCGCCGGGTCGGCGAGCTGGCCGCGCTGATTTCCGAAGAGCTCGACTGCGAGCCGGACTTGACCGAACAGATTCGCCGGGCGGCGCCCTTGCACGATGTCGGCAAGATCGGGATCCGCGATGACATCCTGCTGAAAGCCGGGCCGCTCGCTCCCAGTGAGTTCGAGATCCAGGAACGGCACACCGTGATCGGCGCCCAGATTCTTTCGGACGGCGGCTTCCCGGTGCTTCGACTCGCCGAGGAGATCGCGCTTACGCACCACGAGCGCTGGGACGGCAAGGGCTACCCGCGTGGGCTATCCCGTGAACAGATCCCGCTCGCCGGCCGCATCGTCAGCGTAGCCGACACGTTTGATGCGCTGGTCCATCCACGCCCTTACAAGGCGGCATGGTCGGTCCAGGACGCGCTGGAAGAAATTCGGCGTGAGAGTGGACACCGGTATGATCCGGCCGTGGTCGATGCCATGCTGCGGGTGGTTGCAGCCGGTCTGGTCGACGCCGTGATCAAGAAAGTCCCCGCCAGCGAAGACCGTCGGCCCGCGCGACTGGCCTCCTAGCTAGCGCCTTCCTGGCGCGTTGAGTCGGACCCGCAGCTCGACGCGGGCTTGAGCATCGTACCCGACCTGCAGGCGCGGCGGCTTGTACGGGATATCCTCACCGGATCCATTGCGCGGTAAATCCAGAACGAATAACACGACACTGCTGAGCAGCGCGGCCTGGGCCGCGATCAGGGACAGTTTTGCCCGATCGTCGAGCCGCACGATTTCGCGGTACTCGCGCTCCAGTGCGGCATCGGTGTATTGGCCGCCGGCATTGCGTGGTCCGCACCTTTCCGGCGCTGCCTCACAAATGCGCTCGAGGTCGGTGTAGCGTTCATCCGCATCCCGATTGGCCAACACACCGTACGACGCGGCGCCCGCGGCCAGCCCGAACGTCACCCACTTTCCAACCCTAATGGCAGGATGCCGGCTGGGTCTGATCACCGTATCCGCGCGGGCGGACTGCTGTGCAGCGGCCGGTGCAATCAGCATTACACCCAGCAGCGCGGCGGTGCACGACCAACGCAGCGTGCTCACTCGAGCTTCCATACTTCACCGTTGATCAACGGCACGTAGAGGGCGGCGCCCGATGCGATCACGGGTGCGACCACCGAACGCGGCATGCGCACCTCCCAGCGCTGAGTGCCGGACTGATCGAGGGCGATTACACGCCCATCCAGCAGCCCAACGACCAGGTGGTTCTGGATCGCGGCCAGCGATCCGCGCGCAGCGCCCCCGAGCTCGGTCACGCATTCGGCGCGGCCGCCGCGCAACCGCCACAAAACCGCGTTGCGGGTGAGCAGGTACACGGCATCGCCGACGCGGCGCGGCGGTGCCAGTGGCACGGCGTCCAGCCGGGCGCGGAAGAGCTCACCCAACGTTCTGGCGTTCAATCCGACGACCGACCCGTCGTGCAGAGGCAGGATCAACGTGTCGTTGATCAGCTCCGCCGCTGCCGATGCAGTGGCCGGTGTGTGCGCGCGTTGCAGAATCGATCCGTCAGCGCGTGACACCCGATAAATGGAATCGGCCGAGGTCGCAATCACGATGGCGTCATTCAGCAGTTGCGGCGCAATGACGATCGCGCCCGCGACCTGCGTGCGCCACGCAATCGTGCCATCCCGCGCGGAAAGTGCGTAGAGCCAGCCCTGATCCGTGGCGAAGTGGACGCGGTCATCGATCAGCAAGGCTCGCCAGCGGGTCGGACCAATTCGTCGCGACCACAGTTTCCGCCCGCGCGAAGCATCCAGCGCATGCGCCGAGCCGTTCAGCACTTCGGTTGCAAAGAATAACCGGTTACCAGCGATCGCAGTGCCGGTAGTGATCGCGCCATCGAAGCGCTGCAGCCAATAACGGCGCCCGGTCTCGAGTGTGAGCGCGACCACCGCACGATTGGTGGTGGTAGCAAACAATGCGGGTCCGCGTATTTCCAATCCGGAGGTCGTACCACTGCCTACA
>JBBDWZ010000279.1:0-11717 GCA_040902615.1 Gemmatimonadota bacterium
AGATTCGGGATCGTCGCCGGCATCCTCCATCCGCGATCCGGGATCCGCGATCCGCTCCTCCACTTCTATCTTCACCAGCGTGCCAATGCCCACCGGAGAGTCAGGAGCAGTCCAGAAATGGAATTCGTGCGGCGTGTTCGGCTTGCGCTCGGTGCCGATCACGCGGCCGATCGCAGTTGCTGCTTTCATTCGATGCCGTCACCCAGCACGTGAATCGTTTCTCCAGTGATCGCGGCGGCTGCATCACTGCACAGGAACAACACGACACTCGCGACCTGTTCACGAGATACCCAGCGGACCTGCTCGGGGTTCTCGACCGCCCTGCGATTCTGTTCGGTATCGATCATCCCGGGCGCGATCGCATTGACCCGAACCTGTTGTTTCTCCTCGATGGCAAGCGCGCGAGTGAGCGCAACCACGGCAGCTTTGGCTGCGCTGTATGCGCCCAGCCTCGGCTGCGCCCGGATACCCGCCGGCGACGCAAAGTTGACGATGCAGCCACGGGATTCGCGCAACAGCGGCAGTGCAATCGTATTGATCAGAAAGGCGGTGTCACCATTGCGCTGGATCTCGCGCTGCCATTCCTCACGGCTGGTCTCCGCCAGTGGCTTGATTACGCTGAGTCCACCAGCGGCGTTGACTACGGCGTGCAATGCGCCGCAGCGCTCGTGCACGGCGTGGAGCAGCGTCTCGACATCGACTGGGTTGGTGAGGTCGGCGCGCAGCCCGATGGTGTCGCTGCCCAGCTGCCGCGCCAGCTCCTCGACCCGGTCTGATACATCGACCGCTACTACTCGCGCGCCGGCCTTCACGAAGGCTTCCGCCAGCGCGTAACCAACCTGACCCGGGTTGCCGACCCCGGTCACGAGCACGGTCTTGCCGATCATGGGCACACGTGAATGGTAATCGCGGGGTGAGACGGCGGCGGCCTCGTACCACAGCCGGGCGATCAGCAGAGCAGTCGCTATGCCGAAGAAGATAACATCGGCGTCGTAAGTTGGTATGAGGAGACCCGCACCGACGGCGGCTCCCAGCGCGGCTCCGAGTAGTGCCCAAACCAACGTTTCCGATTCATGCGTGATGACCGTGAGCAATGCGCCGCTTGCGTAAGCCGGCTGCGCGAGCAGGAAAAGCGTGGCCAACGCGCCGCCCAGCGTGGTCTGGCGCAATGCAGGCTGGGTTGTCCAGAGTGTGCTGTAAACGGCGGCCGCGATGTATGCAATCAGAATCAGGAGCCAGCGTCTGCGCGTGCTCGCGGTTTCACTGCTGGCCGCCCAAATGCCCATGGCTGCCGCGAGCAACACGAGACCGACGAGGAAACCAGTCGTGCGCAGCAGTCGCGGTGCGAAGTAGAGCAACATGCTGGTGGCGATGATCGAGCTGATGCTCAGGCCAGCACCAGTGATAAACGCGGTGACCGGCACGGCGGCTCGGCGGATCAGACTTGGCCGGCTCAGGGTGTGAAACGGCCGTAGCCGCCCCGATAGTACAGCAGTGGCGCGCCTTCTCGCGCGTCGCCAGCCAGGACCCGGCCGATGTAAATCGTGTGATCACCGGCTTCGTAGGTGGCCCAGATGCGGCAATCCACCCAGGCCAGCGCATCGTCGAAGACGGGAGCGCCGGTGGCTTCCGCGTGATACCCGACGCCCTCGAATTTTCCTGCTACTTCCCCGGCGGCGAACCGCCGTGCAAGCTGTTCCTGGTCGCTGTGCAGCACATTCACCGAAAAAGCACCAGCGCTGGCAATGCAATCATGGGAGTCGGCGGTCTTCTCGACACAGACCAGGACCAGCGGCGGATCCAGCGATACCGAACAGAATGCGTTGGCGGTCAGTCCGCAGGGCGCGCCGCCATCCGGGCGTGCCGCTACGACACTCACGCCGGTCACCCAGTGACCTAGCACGCGGCGGAACTCGAAGGACTCCATTCAACCGTGCAGCGACGGCGCGCGGGCCCGCAAAAACTGTTGACAGTCGTGAATCGGGTAGAGCAGCCGGTCCCACTGTGCCGCCGGCAATGCGAGTGGCGCCAGCTCGGCCAGCAGCCAGCTGCTGATTCGATCCGCGGACTCGGCACTGTGCGCGCTGGCAGTAATTTCGACGCGGACCAATCCCCAAAACACATCGTGACCGTGCGGATCACGAAGCCGAAGGTACCACGAATGTACCGGCGTCCAGCGGCGGGTTTGCGGCTCGAACACGCTGGTGCGTTCACCCGCGCCCAGGCCGAGCAGCAGCCGGGCGTTATCCCCATCGAAAAAACGCGTGCGATGCGATTTGATGAGGCCGACTGCCCGCAATGAGCTGGCCAGCTCCGGCGAGTTGGTGAGCGTCCCATCGGCCAGCAGCCAATCCTCCGGTTTGGCTCCATCCAGCCAGCGGCGAGAGACATTGCGCTCGATGCCCTCTCTCCAGCGATTCACCGCTTGTGCCGCGTGTGCATACAGCGTGGGCGGGAAGAGCGGCAGCGGCTCACCCGCCGCCGGACTGCTGTCCACCATGTGCTCCCGGGTAATCCCTGCCGCGCCGAGCTCATCCGGGTCGAGCAGACGAAACGGGAAAAACAACGCCTCCCGTTCCTCGAGCAAATCCCCGCTGTGGACCAGCCGCCGATCCACCCGTTTCCGCACCACTGCGGCAGCATACGCGTACACGATCGGAATCGGCCCGTGATAAAGCCTGACCTCGGCACGCTGAATGCCGTCCAGAAAATGGGTAAAGCCGGATGCTTCCGATGCGCGAACCGGAATCGCCTGAAGCGCACTGCTGTTTCCTTCAATGATGCGCGCTTCAAC
The DNA here is from genome assembly GCA_040902615.1 of Gemmatimonadota bacterium. Taxonomy (GTDB): domain Bacteria; phylum Gemmatimonadota; class Gemmatimonadetes; order Longimicrobiales; family RSA9; genus JBBDWZ01. Next base: position 2,795 of record JBBDWZ010000279.1, read on the forward strand.
TTCGACCGCCGTGGTGTCCTGACGGTCGATATAGCCGAGATCGAGGCCGTGATCCACTGTAGTGATGAACGACCGCTGCTGGTGCGCCGCGCGACGCAGCGCACTCAATAGCACGTTGCGGTCGATGAGGGTCGGGTTATGTTACGATGGCAGTTCATGCAATAAGGTAGAGCCAGGAGCGATCAGCGACGAGGGATGCGTGAAGAGTAATTTCATCTGGACGGTTCTGAGTACCCTGGTCGTGACCGGCTGCGATAACGTCAATTGGGGTGGCGTCGAGCTGGCCATCGTGCCGCCGCCACAGGTGAGTGCCGCTCCGGCAACCAGCGGCGAAGAAGTCGAAGAACGGCTCCCCGCAGGACCGGTCCTCTATTACGTCGCCAACACGGGTGGCGTTGCGACCATGTATCCGGTCGGCGAAATCTCCGGTGACTCACTGATTCCGATCCAGGCCCGCGCGGACGTCAGGGCTTTCTCGCAACGCTACATCGGCGAGCACCTGCGCCAGGGTGCCGAATTCGTGCTGTACCGGCGCGGCAGCCGGGTCGGCACATTCGTGGTGCAGAGCGCGACTGCGCCCGAAGCCAATGTCTGCCCGGCGCTGCCCTCCGCGGTCGGCGCACTGGAGCTGAGCAGCGGCGCCGAACAGATTTCCGAATACCTCGCCATCGCCGAACAGTACGCACCCGAAATTCGACGGCGCGCAGGCGCCGCGCTGGAAACCGGCCGAAACATGCAGGTCCTCGCCCCAATTCTGGCTGAAAAAATGATTCGCGCGCGACGTGCACCACTGCCCGGCAACTGGCAGCGCGCGATGGAGCAGCTGCTGCCGATACCGATTTCAGGCACTTCGGATCCCGGCTATGCCACCACATTCCTGGTAGGCGATACGCTCGGACGGGGCGCGGACAATGAAGGCTACTCGCTCTTCTACATAGGAGTGCCCGCGCAATTCAGCTATGACACGGTCTTCGTTCTATACAACAACTATGCGGAGGCCGGCAAAGCCGCGCCGCGCGTCGTCGATTTCCTGGATTGGAACCGCGACGATCAGCCCGAGATGCTGCTCCAGGTCTACGGCATCAATGATGCCTGGTTCGAAACCGTGGGCCGCACGCAGGCCGGTCAATGGCGCCGCACGTTCCGCGCGCGCTGTGAGCAGGGCACCTCGGCCATGCCTGACATTCCGACCAGCGCCGACACCATGCCTGGAGATACTGCTCGATGATGGGCGTGCGATCTGCAGCGCTGGCGTTGGCTGTGCTGGTTGTGTTGCCAGTGCACGCCCAACGCCCCGTGCACACCTATTCGATCGTTGCCCGGGACTCCGCGACCGGGCAACTCGGTGTAGCCGTGCAATCACACTGGTTCAGTGTTGGCCCGATCGTGCCGTTCGCGGAAGCCGGTGTCGGCGCGGTTGCCACCCAGTCGTTCGTCGAGCCGGCGTATGGTCCACTCGGCCTCGAGCTGATGCGCGCCGGCAAGACCGCCGAAGAAGCGCTCCGATCCCTTCTGGCCAGCGATCCCACTCCGCAAGTGCGGCAGGTCGCATTCATCGATGCCATGGGCCGCGTGGCCGCGCACACCGGCGACAAGGCGATCGAAGCCGCCGGACATCGCCGGGGTCCAGGCAATCGCAGCTACAGCGTACAGGCCAATTTGATGTTGAAGCCGACCGTGCCGGATGCGATGGCGCGTGCATTCGAGAGCGCCAAGGGAGATCTGGCCGAACGTATGCTGGCCGCGCTCGAAGCCGCACAAGCCGAAGGCGGCGACATACGCGGCTCCCAGTCGGCCGCCATCCTGATCGTCAATGCGCGATCGACCGGCCGGCCGTGGGCGGACAAGGTGATGGACCTGCGCATCGAGGATCACAAGGAACCGCTCAAGGAATTACGACGTCTGGTCCACCTGGCCCGCGCCTACCAGCACATGAATGCCGGCGATGAAGCCGTCACCCGCAGCGATGTGCAAACCGCACTTAAAGAGTACGCGACTGCGCAGCAGATGGTGCCCGACTCTGCCACCAACGGTGAGATGGTTTTCTGGCACGCAGTCATGCTGGCCAACGTCGGCCGCGTCGAGGAATCGTTGCCTTTGTTCCGGCGAGCATTCGCGCAGGATTCAAATTGGGTTGAACTCATCAAGCGTTTGCCGCGCGCCGGGCAACTGCCGACCGATCCCCGTGTCCTTGAGCGCATACTGACTGTCAAATGAGGGACGAGCGAGGAGCGACGAGTAACGGCTTGGCGGGCCGGTCGGGCAAGGGCCTGCAGAATAAGCGCCGCACCGTCCTTTACAGCAGTGGTCCTGCCAGCGCGGGGCCGCTGGCCGAGGTATCGCTCGTCGCTCATCGTTCCTCGCTCAATGATCTGTATCAACAACGCTGTGCGCACCCATATTGCATTCAGGTCCAAACGTCGTAGACTACCATCGCATAACGAATGGGGCCCTGCTGTAAGGAAGTCCGGTGAAATGCCGGCGCGGCCCCGCCACTGTAAGAGGCCCGGCAACTGACGTAGTACACAGTGCCGGTGTAGTCCGCTCAAACCAGCCACTGGGCGAAAGCCTGGGAAGGCGAGCGGTAACTGCCTCGAGCCAGGAGACCGGCCCCGTTCGTTCCCGATGCAATCACCTCTCGATGGGAGAGGTTCGGGGACGAGAGCGCTGAATGGCGTTCATCACCCGCCCTTCCCATTGGAGAAGGACGGGATTTTTGCGCTCGCGATTTGGAGTTGTGCTTTCAGTCCTCGCCTGTGTCGCACAGGTGGCGTGTGACGCGCGTGTACGCGAGCAAGCCGGCGCGTTGGCTGACTCGATCGTGGTGCTGGATCATGCGCAGCGGACCGTTCGTCTCGATTCAGCAGCCCAGCGGGTCATCTCGTTCATGCCGGCCGTCACCGACATGCTGCTCGCGCTGGGTGCGCAGGATCGACTGATTGCGCGGACGGCATTCGATACAGACGCGCGGATTGCCCACCTGCCGAGCACCGGCAATGCGCTGACGCCCAGCCTGGAATGGGTGGCGGCGCAGAAGCCGGACCTGGTCATCGCCTGGCCGGACCAGCCATCACGCTCCGTAGTTGGCCGACTGTCGGAACTGGGCGTGCCCGTTTATGCCGCCGTGACCGAAACGAATGCCGATGTCATGAAGACGATACGCGATCTCGGGTTGCTGCTGGGTCTCGAGACGCCCGCGGATTCGCTCACTCACGCCATTACGAGTCAGCTGGACGCCGTGCGCGCAAGCGTGCAATCGCGGCCCCGCGCGCGCGTAGTGTATGTGCTGTCGATCGAGCCGCTGATGGTAGCTGGACCCGGTACCTATATCGACGAGCTGATTGCGGTGGCGGGCGGCGAGAACGTCTTCTCGGATGGGAGCGCGCGCTGGTCGCAGGTGAGCCTGGAGGAACTGCTGAAACGCACTCCGGCTGCAATTGTCATTGCAACTGACAGCGGTGATGCACTCGCGCGGGTACGCGCACTGCCCGCCTGGCGGAATTTGGCGGCCGTTCGTGAAGGCAGAGTCATTGGTGTGGATCCCAATTTGTTCAATCGTCCAGGCCCAGCCATTCCTGCAGCCGCACGCGAGCTTGCCCGGTTTCTCCATCCGGACGCCAGATTGTGATTCTGCGCGCGCGCAGTGTCGGACTGATATTGCTGGTTTGGCTCGCGCTAGTGGCTTTGCTGCTGAGTGTTGCGTTTGGCGCCGCGAATCTGCCGATCAGCACTGTGCTCGATGTTGTGCTGGGCGGTGGTGAGCCGACCGAACGCACCATCGTCCTGGAATTGCGGATGCCGCGGGCGGTCCTGGGCCTGGTGAGTGGAGGTTCGCTGGCGGTGAGCGGTGCCGTATTTCAAGCACTGCTGCGCAATCCCCTGGCCGAGCCCTATGTCCTCGGCATTTCGGGAGGCGCGGCCGTGGGCGCGGTAGCCGTCATCGTGCTGGGCGTGGCGACCGGGCTGGTTCCGGTGGGCGCTCTGCTGGGAGCGCTGGTTGCCATCGGGCTCGTGCTGCGCATTGCGACGCAGACCGGCCGGGGGCTCGACACGCGCGTGTTGCTGCTGGCCGGCGTCATCGCCAGTGCATTTTTTCAGGCGATCATTCTCGTGCTGCTCACCCTCGCAGATGTCGAGAGCTTCCGTTCGGCCGTGTTCTGGATGATGGGCAGTCTGGCCAGCGCGACCTGGACCGATGCGACCATGCTGGGGTTGTACGTCGCACCCTCCATCGTAGTGCTGCTTGCGCTGGCCCGCCCGCTCAACCTGCTCGCTACCGGTGAGGAGACCGCGCAGCATTTGGGTTTGAATGTGCAGCGGACCAAGCTGGTCGCGTTTCTGGTCGCTTCTCTGCTGGTCGCGGCCAGCGTAGCGGTCTGTGGTGTGATCGGCTTCATTGGTCTCGTGATTCCGCACGCCATTCGAATGATCTGGGGCGTAGACCATCGTTTCCTGTTACCGGCCAGCTTCATCGGCGGCGGCGCGTTTTTGCTGCTGGCTGACACAGGCGCGCGCACGGTGGCTGCTCCCGCGGAGCTTCCGATCGGCGTCATCACCGCGCTGATTGGCGTGCCCATCTTCGTGGTGCTGCTGCGCAGGAGGATAGCGTGAGCCCCGTGTTCGCCGCGGCGGCGCTGCACTACCGCTATCCCGGCTCACAGGCTGCCGCGGTCAACGACGTGACGCTGAAGATCGAGTCCGGATCGTTCACCGCGTTGATCGGGCCCAATGGCTCCGGGAAATCCACCTTGCTGAAGCTGTTGGTTGGCGCGTTGCGCCCGGAATCCGGCACCGCGTCCTACCAAGGCCGCGATTCCGTAAGCTGGGATCGGCGAGAGTTGGCGCGTGCGGTCGGCGTCGTGCCGCAATTGGAGGAGATGCTCTTCCCGTTCACCGTGCGTGAGCTGGTCGGCATGGGACGCTACCCGCATCTCGGCTCGTGGCAGAACGAGCGGGAGCAGGATCGCGCCGCAATCGATCGCGCGCTCCAGCGTTGTGATGTCAGCAGTCTGGCTGACCGCACGCTGCAAATGTTGTCCGGCGGCGAGCGGCAGCGCGTGCGCATCGCGCGAGCACTCGCGCAGGAGCCCACCGTGCTGGTGCTCGATGAGCCGACCGCCGCATTGGACGTCGGTCATGAGATGGCGCTGTTCGAGCTGCTGGCCGAGCTGCGCCGTCACGATGGCGCAACCATCCTTGCCGCCACGCACAACGTGAATCTGGCTGCGCGCTACGCGAGCAGCATGGTGTTGTTGTCGGAAGGAAGCGCCGTAGTGTCAGGCACGCCGGACGAAGTGTTGCAGCGTGATCGCATCGAGGAGGTCTATCAGTGGCCGGTGCTGGTCACGCGGCATCCGGGGCCTGGACCGGACACGGGCGCGCCTCAGATCGTGACTCTCGCCGGAGACGGCACTACACCGACTTGATCACCAGTGGTACGCCGCTAATCAACAACGTGACGCTGCTGGCGGCAGACGCTACCTGCTGATTGGCCCAGCCCAGCGAGTCGCGGTAGCCGCGGCCGATCGGAGTGTCGGGCACGACACCCATGCCAATCTCGTTGGTGACCACAATCAGCTCACCGGGCAGCGTGCTGGCGGCTGCCAATAGCGCGTCGACTTCGGCTTGCACTGCGTGGTGTGACTCACCATGGGTGCCGCAGGACAAATAGGCATTGGCGGTCAGTAGAGTCAGACAGTCGAGCAGGTTGTATGCACGCGCATGAGCAGTCAACGCCGAACCGGCGGCGCGATACATTTCGATGGTCTGCCAGTGTTGTGAGCGCCGCTCGCGATGGGCGGCGATGCGCTCGCGCATCTCAGCATCGCCCGGCTCCGCAGTTGCGATGTAAAGCACGTTCTCCCCACCCAGTCTGTCTGCCATTTGCTCGGCGTACGTGCTCTTGCCGCTGCGGGCGCCGCCCGTGACCAGGTGGATGTTCATCGCGCCGGCCAGATCAATGAGCAGATGCGATGCAGGTCTACGCTTCCGCACACTGCATCCGCCAGCCGATCCAGCTCACGGTCGATATGCTCGGTCCAGCGCAGCGCGCTGGCGGCACCGCCCAGTGACCCGAGCCAGGCCGCACGAAAGGCATCATTGTCGAAGATGCCGTGCAGGTACGCGCCCCAAACGTTGTCCTTGCAGCTGCCGATCGGCTTGTCCTCCACGGTCATGCACGTGTGGCGGTCGGTCGTGGTTTCTCCGTGATGAATCTCGTAGCCACTCAATCTCATTGGCTGGTCCGAGAGGAACGGCAATCGAGTGGCCAGCGCTGTGACGGCGCGCGTGTGTTTGACTGCCATCAGTTCGGTCTCGCCATCCAGCAAGCCGAGTCCAGCGCAACTGCCACCGCCTTCGATCTGATTGGGATCACGGATCGTTGTTCCCAGCATCTGGTAACCACCGCACAAACCAACCACCGGAATACCCGCGGCGGCACGCGCGCGGATTACGGCCGCCAGCCCGCTTTCCCAAAGCCACTGCAGGTCCGCCACGCTGTTGCGCGTGCCGGGCAAAACGATCGCGTGCGCATTGTGAATGGCGCCCGCGTCCTGGGTCCAGTGCACGCTGCTGGCCGGCTCGCGCGCGATAGGATCGAGGTCGTCGAAATTGGCAATGTGCGGAAAGCGGACGGCCGCAACCCGAATCGCGCCGCCGTTCCGCGAGCGCATCCCGAACGCGTCCTCATCCGGCAGATCATGACGTACGAACGGCACCACGCCCAGCGTTGGAATTCCTGTGGCGCGCTCCAGGTCATCGGGTGCGGGCGCGAGCAGGCCCGCATCACCGCGGAACCGATTCAGTATGAAGCCGCGAATACGCGCCCGGTCATTGGGTTCGAGCAACGCCCAGGTACCGTACAGCGCCGCGAACGCGCCGCCGCGGTCAATGTCGGCCACCAGCAGCACGGTTGCGACCGCGTGGTGTGCAACCGCCATATTCACGATGTCGGATGCGCGCAGGTTGGTTTCTGCCGGACTGCCTGCACCTTCGATCACCACCAGGTCGGCACTCGAACGTAACGTGTCGAGCGAGTCGGCGACCTGAGACCAGAGGACCGTCTTGCGCTCGTGCCACGGCAGTTCGCGCAGATCGGGCCGGCTCCGACCCAGAAGCACGACATCGCTGCGCTGGTCCGCCATCGGCTTGAGCAGCACGGGATTCATGAGGACGTGCGGTGTTACGCCCGCGGCCCGTGCCTGCAATGCCTGAGCTCTGCCGATCTCGCCACCTTCCGCGGTGACGGCCGCATTATTCGACATGTTCTGCGCCTTGAATGGCAGCACCCGCATTCCCTGCCGTGCAAAGATTCGACAGAAAGCAGCGGTGAGAATCGACTTGCCCACTCCTGACGCAGTGCCCTGGATCATCAGCGTCGGCGCGCTCATGAGGAAACCCTGCTCGATACCTGTGCATCACTGAACCGTGCCATCTCCGATAGGAGCCGGCCGGCTGCTTCAATAATCGGAAACGCGAGCGCCGCGCCGGTGCCCTCGCCCAGGCGCAGGTCGAGACGGAGTAGCGGTCGCAGTCGAAGCGCGCGCAGCTGCACGCGATGTCCGGGCTCCGGCGAAAGGTGGGAGGCAATGCAGTAGTTGCGAAGCGCCGGATTCAGCCGGGCTGCAACCAATGCCGAGGCGGTAGCGACAAACCCATCCAGCACAATAGCCTTGCTGGTGCTGGCCGCGGCCAGCAGCACACCAATCAAGGCGGCAATCTCGAGCCCGCCCAGTCGCGCCAGCACACGTAAACCATCGTCTCCCGGCCGCACGCGTGCCAGTGCCTCGGCAACGACAGTCCGCTTGCGACGTAGCGTGTCGTCATCGATGCCGGTCCCGCGACCAACCACGTCGTGGACGCTTGCGGGCGCGAGTGCAGCCGTGAGAGCGGCGGCCGAGGTCGTATTACCGATGCCCAATTCGCCTATGCCGACGATGTCGAGTTGCCGCAACTCGGCCGCAGCGACCTCGTAGCCGCACGATATCGCGGCGACCGTTTCTGCTTCGGTCATGGCATCGCACTCTGACAGATCGCGGGTGCCGCGAGCCACACGCCGGTTGAGAACGCCGAGCTCCCGACGATCGCAATTCACGCCGACATCCACCGCGATCACCCGCGAGTGCGTAGCCCTGGCCAGAACGCTGATGGCCGCTCGCCCGGCACCCAGCACGGTGCACATCTGGGGTGTGACTTCGGCCGGATACGCACTCACGCCCTGGATCGTGACTCCGTGATCCGCGGCAAACACGAAGATGGCGCGCCTCGTGAGATCGGGCGGCGGATCGCCGTAGATGCGCGCCAGCCGTTTCGCGGTGCTCTCCAGCCGTCCAAGACTGCCCGGCGGCTTGGTCAGGTCATCGAGATGCGCTTGTACGGTCGAACGGCGTGCGGCTCGCGGCGGTTCGATGGAGCGGATGAGTTCCACGAGCTCGGTTCGATTCATTGAGCGGGCCGCTCATCGACTGGAACGAAGCGATACCAGAGTGGCGGCTTGGCGAGCGTGCGCCGATCTGGCAGGAATGAGAGGTGTACGCGATCACAGGGCGCCGCAACCACAGTGTCAGCGCCTGGGTCGAGCCGGCCCAACAGTGTGCGGATCACACCGCCGTGCGTGAATGCGATCGTCGGATGATCGGTCGCCAGGGAATCGAGCCAGGCGATGAGTCTGGCTTGCAGTGCGTCGAGCGCCTCGGCATTGGGTGGTGTGACCAGCCGCGGGCTCTTCAACCAGCGATGATAGAACTCGCCGTAACGCTGCTCGATTTCCGCTGCAGTCAGGCCCTCGAAATCGCCGAACGAGAGCTCCCGCAGCCGCGCGTCGAGCTGATCGGCTGGGCGACCCATCGCAAGCTCCGCTGTACGCGCGGCCCGCTGCAGATCGCTGGCGTACACGCGTACTCCGCTGAATTCGCCGAGCCAG
>JBBDWZ010000280.1:0-11582 GCA_040902615.1 Gemmatimonadota bacterium
AACCAGTGCGCTGCCCTTGGAGTCGGCAGCGTACTGGTTCAGAGCTTCGTTAGAAAATGGTTGATTCGCGTGAGACGCTGATCAGCCGCACCCGGGCGGCCATCCGCGATGTCCCCGACTTCCCTCAGCCCGGCATCATCTTCAAGGACATCACGCCCGTACTCGCTGATTCCGCATTGTTCCGCGACCTCATCGATCATTTCACCGAGACTCACAGCAGCGCCAGGATCGATGTCGTGGTCGGCATCGAGTCGCGTGGTTTCATCTTCGGCGCACCACTGGCCATCGAACTGGGCGCCGCCTTCGTGCCCTTCCGTAAACCCGGCAAGCTGCCCTACCAGAAAGTGCGCATCGACTACGCGCTGGAGTACGGCATCGATTCACTCGAAGCGCATCGCGATGCGATCGCAGCTGGACAACGTGTGTTGATCGTCGATGATGTGCTCGCTACTGGTGGCACGGCAGCGGCTGCGCTCCGGCTGGTGCAGCAAATGGGCGGGAATGTCGTGGGCGTTTGCTTCCTGGTCGAATTGAGTTTTCTGAACGGCCGCCAGAAGCTCGATGAAGTGGACGTGCAATCGCTCCTGATCCTATGAGCCGGTTCGGTTGTCTGAGCCCATCACGCGCCGTCTTTCGTTTCTCGACCGGTACCTGACCGCTTCGATCTTCGTGGCCATGGCCGTCGGTGTCGCGGCGGGCGATCAGGTCGAGGTGCGTGTGAGGAGCGCGAGTACGCTGTCGCCTTCCTGTGAACGTGCCGCATCCTTTGAAGTGGAAGACTGGCAAACTCATAGGCGCTATTCGAAGTTCCTGGCTGCGGGCCAGTTGCATGGTTCCATCCGTGATTGGTCCGTAAATTGCCGCCGGTCGGTACCGGAGTGACACATTCCTTCACAGTTGGAGAGGCATGATGGGGGCAGGGCGATTTTTTGTGTTAACGATCGCATCGTCGGTCGTTCTCGCGAATTGCAGTTCGGATCAGGCGACCATGCCCGGAGAGCTGGATCTGACCCATCCGCAGGCAACGTGGACCGGCGCGCCCGAGGTGGTTGCGCAGATTCGCCAGGACTGTACAGGCTTCAGCAATTGCTTTCCATCGCTGGCCGCGTGGGAGCAGGCCTACGGCGGCATCAACTTCGGCAGCTGCGCACCCGGCAATCTGGTCTGTGCAAATGTCTCGGCCGCGGCTCAGATCGATGGCAGCTGGAGCGCGGCGGATTCGGCGCTCGTCTCGATCTCCGGCTGGGTAACCAACGCGACCCACTATATCCGAATTTTTACGACGCCAGCTGCACGACATGCGGGTGTCTGGAACGCGACCCAATACAGGCTGGCGCCCAGGCCAACCTCGGATGTGATTCCCGCGCTGCTGGTCGATGCCGGTTATATCGAGATCGATGGGCTGCAGATCGAAAATACGCGCGTATCCAATTATGGCAGCCCAGGCATCACCACAGGCGCAGTGACTGCTCTGCTGCTCACCAACAACATCATCAGGAAGTCATCGCCTACCAATCATTACAACAACTACGGCGTGACGGTCATCCCCGGCAGTACGACCGGTCGCACGATTCAGATCGTGAACAACATTGTCCACGGTTATTTTCGCGGCCTGGCGCTGCAGTCTCACGCCAATGATGTGATTACCGCCTACAACAATACCGTGGCCGGCATCGCGAATAACGTGGACAGCTACGGCATCAGCGCGTATGGCAGCGGCTCATCGGATGCGCTTCACCTGAAAAACAACATGGTGCAGGGAAGTGCGGGCACGGTGGGTGTCGGCTACGAAGTTCTGAACGGCAATTGGTCCTCCATCAACACGACCAGCAACATCTCGCACGATGCCACCTCGCCCGACGTGTCGCATCGAAATCGCATAGTGACATTCCTCGACGCGGTTAACCGCGATTATCACCTTGCCGCGAGTGACAACGCGGCGCGGGACGCGGGTGTGAACCTGGCCTCCGACCCGATATTCCCGTTTGGCGGCGATATCGATGGCGAATCACGGAGCGGAACCTGGGATGTGGGTGCCGATGAGCTTCCGAGCGGTCCGCCTCCGGTCGACACGAATCCGCCGGTTCGCTCGAGCGGCAGTCCGTCCGGCGTGCTTGCCGCGGGAACCACACAGACCACGCTGTCACTAGTAACATCGGAGACGGCTTCGTGCCGCTATGGCACGGCGGCGGGTGTAGCTTACGCGGCCATGACCGGCCCGTTTGGCGGCGCCGGTACGAACAGCCATTCGGCGACGGTTTCCGGCCTCCAGAACGGAAGCGCATACACGTTCTACACGCGCTGCCTGGACGCAGCCGGCAACGACAACGTGGATGATTACGCGATCGCATTTTCCATTGCCTCACCACCACCACCGGATACTACCGCGCCGGGCGTACCTCCAAACCTGGCCGCTACGGTCATGTCGTCGACGCAGATCAATCTTTCGTGGAGCGCGGCGAACGATAATGGCGGCGGCAGCGGACTGGCAGGTTACCGCGTATTTCGCGACGGCGGCCAGATTGCCCAGGTTACGAGCGGCACAACCTATCAGAACTCCGGCCTGACCCCGTCGACGCAATACTCCTATACAGTCCTGGCCTATGACAACGTGGGGAATGCGTCGGCGCAGTCCCCGGCCGTGGTGGCCACGACTCCGGCACCACCACCCCCACCACCGCCGCCACCCGCAGGCTCTGCGCTGATCGCCGATCACAACGCGGTGCAGGCCTTCAACAGCATTCCCGCGTCGGTACTGACTAATGTCAAGAACATGGTGTTGTTGAACATCGGCCAGAGTCACAGCATGCAAGTCACGCACGGCATGGAAAACCTCGAGCTGCAGAACAGCATATACGACGCGACCATTCGTCATTGGGGCGTCGCTCCCACGACCCCCAACGGCACGCTACGCCTTGCCCGGGGCTTCGAGCTGACCAACGGCAATACGATCAACCATGTCAGCGTCGACCAGTTCTGGAACACTGCGGCCGGGATGGACAACGTCCGGTACACGCTCAACTTTTATGCGTCGCAGGGCGTCAGGATCGATGCGATCCTGCACACCTGGTCCTGGCACCTGAATACCTGGACTTCCGCACAGCTGCAGAACTACTTCACCAGCATCAATCAGCTCGAGTCCGAGTACCCCAACGTCAAGTTCATCTACATGACCGATGTCGAAGACACGAATGGTGCTCAGGGCTACAACCGGCATCTGCGAAACGAAGAAATCCGGCAATTTGTCAGGAACAATAACAAGACCCTGTTCGACTACGGCGATATGGACAGCTGGAACAGCGCCGGTACAGTGCAGAACAGTTATCTCTACAACGGTGTGCGCGTACCATTCCTGCATCCTGACTGGGATGCGCCGCCCTGGTACCTGACCGCTCACACTACCGAGGCGGCAACGACTATGAAGGCAAAAGCAATGTGGTGGCTGCTGGCTCGACTGAGCGGCTGGGCCGGTTAGCACCAAAGTCGACTATCGGTGCTGTTCGGCGCTACCGCTTGACGACGCGCGAGAAATGCCGCACGAGCAACATCAGTAATACGGCCTGCCAGCCCAGCCCAATGATCGCGTGCACGAGCGCCGGCGCTGTCGCTCCGGCGTTGAACAGCCAGAAGACCTTGAGCGCCCAATAATGCGGCACGACGCCGAACGCGATCTGCCACGGACCCGTCACGAAGTACGCCAGGATACAAGGCACCATCACAACGCCGGCCGCCTTGGCCAGAGCGAATCCCTGCACCTTGTTCGCCGCGAACGAGCCGAGGAACAGCGCGTATATCGGAGCGAGCGGCGCCGCGGTAATCGCGGTCACCACCGCCTGCACCGCGGTCGTCTGGGTCAACCCCGCCATCGGCACCATGAGCGCGCCGAACACGGCGCTCAGCAGCATCAGGCCGCCCAGGCGATATTGCAGGTAGTCGCGCAGGCTCAGCGGTGTGACCATCAGCGCCATCAGCGTCTGGTCGTCGCGCTGGTCGAGCAGGAGGAATCCGACAACGGTTCCGGTCATGCCCGCCGCGACCAGCGGCAGGAAGCTCATTAGCAGCGGATAATAAGCGACCAGGTCGAAGCCGAACTTCTGGTGCACCATGTCGGCGACGGGCGGGACGGCGAACCGGAACAGCAGGCCGAACGCAGGCGTGAAGACGGCCAGCCAGCGCAGCAGCGAGTCGCGCGCCACATTGCGGGCATCGATGGGCGCGAGCGATCGGAGAGCGGCCGCAGTCCTCATGCGCTTCGCAGGCGGCGCAGGGCGCGACGGCTCCAGAGAGAGACCGGAACAATCCAGAGCAGCGGGTAGCCAATGGCATACGCCAGGGCTCCAGGCGTGGACGTTGACTGGTTTCGCATTAGATCGAGCGGCCCCTGGATCGGATGCGGCAGGTACCACTCTCGCGCGCCGACCCCGAAGTATCCCAACAACGGCAGCGAGAGAACGGCCGTGTACACCACCGACGGCATGATGAACTCGTTGATCGAATCGTAGTTGACGATCAACGCGACGCCTGACAGGCAGAACAGCACAGCGGCGAGCGCGATCCCAAGGGACATCAGGGCGAGCCGACCGCCGAGCCCCACCACGGCGGTGGCAATCAACAGGCTCTCGACCAGCGAAAGTGCGGTGAGCGTCAGGACCTTGGATGCGAGATACACGTCCGCGCGCAGCGGCGTGACGCTCTGCGCGGCAAACGTGCCCTCGCCGCGCTCCAGTAACAGCAACGCGCTCACGAAGTAGAACGTGTTGACCACAACGTTCTCCAGAACCACCACGGGCAGGAGGATCGCGGCAAGCTCCGGCGGCAGCCAGTGCAGGAGCACGACCGAGCATACCACCACGAACGCGGTGGCCAGATAGAAACCGTTGCGGAACTGGACCCGCATGTCGGTCCCGAGCGTCGCGGCGAGTCCGGTCATGTCAGTGCCCGCCCTGTGACGTTAATAAACACGTCCGCCAGCGTCGCCTCACGCGTGTGGATCGTCTGCACGTCGCACTCGCGGAGCACTTGTTGGAAAGCCGCGTGGTCGGCCAGGCCGTCGAGCGGAAAGTCCGCATGTACCGTGCGGTCGCCGGCACGGTACTCGATTCGCACGGCCCGTTCGCCGTGCTTCAGCTTCAGCGCACGCGGCGAATCCATACAGGCGATTCGGCCGTCGACGATGAATGCGACGCGATCACACAACTCATCGGCCGTAGCCATGTCGTGCGTGGTCAGGAAAACCGTGGCACCGCCCTCGCGCTCGGCCTGTATGAGCTTCTTGACGCGCTGGGTGTTCACCGGGTCGAGCCCGCCCGTCGGCTCATCCAGAAACAGCAGGTCAGGGTTGTGCAGCATGCAACGGGCAATGCTCAGGCGGCACTTCATGCCCTTCGAGTACTCTCCGACGCGCCGGTTGCCCTCGCTGCCGAGCCCCACGGACTCGAGCACCGCCGAAGGGTTGCGCGTCGCGCCGCGATACAACGCGGCGAAATAGCGCAGGTTCTCCAGGCCGGTGAGCTTAAGGAAGTGGTTGGGCGCCTCGAAAGAGACGCCGATGCGCTCGTAGTCGGCGGCAGCCCAGGCCGCGACCTCCTTGCCGCGCACGCGCACGGATCCGCCATAACCCACGAGAAGGCCGATCAAAACTTTTTGGGTCGTGGACTTGCCGGCGCCACTGGGCCCGAGGAAGCCAAAAATCTCGCTGCGCTCGACCGTGAACCCCAGCCCGCGCACCGCCGCCTCCTTTGAGCGGGCGTATGTGAACTGGAGGTCGCGGACATCGATCACGCTTTCGCGAGCCTTTCGGGGGGCAATGGTTCAGCGGTCAAGTTTCTGAGGATCTTCCTGGCGGCGCAACGCCCTGGCCGTGGCGAGTCGCCCCCAAACGCGATTCTGTTATATTTTAGCGTTGGAAAACTGCACTTTTCGCCCCCGTAGCTCAGGTGGATAGAGCGACGGTTTCCTAAACCGCAGGCCGGGTGTTCGAGTCACCCCGGGGGCATTGGTCGTGGCCAGCTTGATCAGCCTCTCCCGTTGTCATACATTGTACGACATGAAGACAGCCGCACTGACCATTCGCCTTGACCCCGATTTGGAGCGCCAGCTCAATCGGATTGCTCGCAAATCCGGGCGTTCCCGGAGCGACATCGCCCGGGATGCGTTGCGACGCCAGTTGGCGGTCCTCCAGTTTGAGCAGGTGCGGCGTCAGGTTATGCCTTTTGCCGAAGCCCGCGGGTATCTCACTGACGAGGACGTCTTCAAAGCCGTTTCGTGAGGGTCTGCCTCGACACCAACGTTCTGATCGCGGCTTTTGCTACCCGGGGCCTTTGCTCCGATGTGCTTCGGACCGTCCTGACCGAGCACGAACTGGTTCTCGGTGATGTGATCATCACCGAGTTGCGTCGCAATCTCAAATCGAAGCTGCGACTTCCTGAAAACCAGGTCGCCGCGATCGAAGCAGTCTTCAGCGCCATCGATCTTGTGCCCAAACCAGCCGAAGTTATGGACACGCCCATTCGTGATCGCGCTGACCGCTGGATACTGGCTACGGCCGTGGCTGGTGACGCCGACGTCCTGGTTACCGGCGACGACGACCTTCTGTCGGCCGCTGCGAGTGCCCCGATCCCGATCGTATCACCGCGCGCTTTTTGGGAGCTGCTTCGTACGGGCGCAAACGGCTGACGCCGATGGCGACCATTAGCCAGGCCAGACAGGCGGTCGCGACTGCGCTCAGCAAAGCCGAGTTGTACCGCATGTGGCACACCGGATTCCACGCGGGACTCACGCACGGCAAAGTCCTGGACGCGATGGGTGTGCGTGACGCTTCGCCGGCAGTCGAGCAGCTCCGCTCCAGATTGCAACAGGGCACGCAGCGCGGCCGCACGATCGCATCGATCGTGCAGCAGCACGCGCGACTGGTTGAACCGTTCGAGGGCGCGTTGCTGCGCTTTGGCGAGGAGTCGGGCTCGCTGGAAGCGTCATTGAAGACGCTGGCCGAACACTTCGCGCTCGAGCATCGCCTGTTGACCAGGGTCTGGGCGAAACTCACGTATCCACTGATCACATCGTTTCTCATCATCTGCATTGCGCCCATGCCGCAGCTCGTGGCCGGCAATGTGGCGACTTACCTGTTGGCGGTGGCCCTCGGTGTGGCCGTCTGGTACAGCTTTGGAGGGGTGGTCGTGTCGGCGCTGGCGGCGAACTACGCCAACCGCCGGGAATTCCTGCTGGCGCGATTGGCGCGCACATTGGCCATGGCGATCGAGGCCGGTTTACCCCTCGATCGCGCCGTGGTCCTCGCTGCTGAATCTACCGGCCACCCGAACATCATCGCTCATGTCGGTCAACGCTCATCCCAATTGCAGGCCTCACAGGCGGCCAGCGAGACCTTCACCGGCTGTCCCTTGATTCCCGCTGAAATGATTGCCGCGATGAAGGTCGCGGAGGTGTCGGGAGACTTCAGCGGCTCGCTGCGCAAGCTGGCCGAGTTGTATGACGGCAGGTAGCGGCAGCCGGGTCCTGATCGGATTCAACCTTGGAAGCTGGTCGTGCGTCTTAGAAGGCAACTTCTTCGGAGCGTGCACTTGAGAAAAATCCTGCTCGTATTGCCGGCCCTTTTGCTCGCCGCAACCGCGGAGGCCCAACGCCCGCGCGTCGCTCCGGCCAACGCCTCGGCCACCTTGAGTATTGCTGCTCCCACGGAGCCCGGGGCCAGGCTCCGCATCAGTGGCAGAGTAGTGGATCAGACCGGCAAAGCCGTGGCCGGAGCGTCGGTGTTCGTTTTCCAGACTGATGCACGTGGATACTATGCGCCAGGCAATGCGCGGGCGGAGAATGAGGCGCGGATTCACGGTTACCTTCGAACCGGCCCAAACGGCGAGTTCACGGTAGCCACCATCCGACCCGGACATTATCCGAATTCCACGCTCGTGCAACACGTGCACTTTTTTGTGAACACGACGGGTGCGCCTGAGAAGGTATTCGAGGTGATCTTTACAGACGATCCGAAGCTCACAGCGCAAATCCGCAACGACAGCAGACGACCGGAGAGCTTCTACACGCTGTGCGCGCCGGACAAACGCAATGACATCGATCACTGCGAGCTGACTGTACGGATTGCGCGTTAGCCGACCGCGTGCCTACGTACAGAACCCAGATTGGTCGTGGACGATGCTGGCACCTCCAGCATTCGACATCATAAGCGCGGGCTGTTTCGCTAGCGGAGTGCACAACCTACATATGCACATTGAAAACTCCGATTGGCATGCTCACACGCCAAACCCAACAGGCTGATATGGGACGCTCAATTATTGTGGTTGCGATCTGGGTCATTTCAGCCTGTGGTCGGAACGACACCTCGGGACTCGCGCCGCGTGGCACGCACCATGTTGTTCGCGGCACGGTCACAACTTCCATGGAATCAAATGGCTTGGGGATTGCCGTCACGACAGTCAGCCCGAATCCAAACGGCGCATTCCGGTTGGGTAACTGCGTCGGCGCCAAATTAAGTGACGCCTCTGGCTCGACCAGCCCGGGAGGTGGCTTCTTGATTGTCGTGCCGTCAGACCCAGTGGAAGGCAACTTGTGTCTCGTCATTGAAGTTCGACGGTCAGGGGCCGTGCTCGTTACTACAACGATTCCGGCCGCCTTCTTTCGTGCTGCAAACGTTCCACCTGACACAACCACCGTTGTGATCAACGCGGGCACATGATGCGTTGCGGGAACGGGGATTGCACGCCGATCTGACTGCGGTCGTACCAGAGTTACGGGCTGCGTTCTCCGTTCCCTTCTGCACAGTCAAGGCCGTCGCTACGACTTGCGCAAGCTGGCCGACTTGAACGACGGGCGATAGCGACCGCTGGGCGCAAACGCGGAGACCCAATGCCTACATCCGGTCGGGCGCTTCGATGCCGAGCAACGCGAGTCCTGTGGCCAGCGTTCGGGCAGTCAGATCGCACAATGCCAACCGGCTATCGCGCGTTCCGCGGGCGGCACGGAGCACAGGACATTTTTCATAGAACCCGGTAAAGATCGTTGCGAGGTCGTAAAGGAGCGCGGCCAGGCGGTGGAACTCGAGTGTTGCCGCGACATCATCGATTCCTGAACTGAAACCGAGCAAAGCAAGAGCGAGCGCACGTTCCGCGGGATGCTCGATCGCAACGATAGCCAGCTTACGCGGCGGTTCGATGCCGGCCTTGCGGAAGATCGAGCGGATGCGCGCATGCGCGTATTGCAGGTAGGGCGCAGTGTTGCCGTCGAATGACAGCATGCGGTCGAAGTCGAACATGTAATCGCGCTGGCGATCGGTCGAGAGGTCCGCGTATTTGATGGCGCCGATGCCGATCGCGTGCGCGACCTGCTTTTGCAGCGCCGCATCCAGCTCCGGATTCTTTTCCGCAACCACCGCACCCGCGCGCATAACCGCCTCATCGAGCAGCGCAATCAGCTTGACCGCTCCACCGGCTCGGCTGCGCAGGGTCTTGCCATCCGTGCCGAGCACCGAACCAAAACCGATGTGCTCCGCTCTGGCCGTGTTATTGAGCCAACCTGCCTCACGCGCGACCGCGAATACCATCTCGAGATGCTGGCGCTGCGGCAGACCGACGACGTAGAGCAGCCGGGTCGCGCCCAGCTGCTGCGTGCGATAACGGATCGCTGCCAGGTCGGTCGCACCATAGCCGAAGCCGCCATCGCTCTTCTGCACGATGATCGGCAACGGCTCGCCTTCGCGGTTCGTGAACCCGCGCGGGAATACGCAGCGTGCACCTTCACTGTCGCGCAGCAGGCCGAAACGGTCAAGCTCTTCGACCACGGGTTGAAGCATCGCGTTGTAGGTGCTCTCTCCCGCGAAATCGCCAGAACCCAGCCGCAAATCGAGACGATCGTAGACCGAGAGGAAGTACTTCTCGGACAATTCGACCAGCAGGTGCCAGGCATCGCGGGTAGTTTCATCGCCGCTCTGGAGTGCCACCACACGCTGGCGCGCGCGCTCGGCAAAGTCCGCATCGGAGTCGAACTTCGCGCGCGCCGCTTTGTAAAACGTGTCCAGATCGCCGACCGACAACTCGTGGGTCGCTTCCGCAGCGCCGATATCGAGCAGGTGCTCGATCAGCATCCCGAATGGCGTGCCCCAGTCGCCGATGTGATTGGCTCTCACGACGTCGTGGCCGAACCACTCCAGCAGCCGAACCGCCGCATCGCCGATCACGGTCGAGCGCAGATGCCCGACGTGCATTTCCTTCGCGACGTTGGGTGCGGAGTAATCGACCACGATCTTTTCCGGCGTGGGCGAGTGCGGCACACCCAGCCGATCGTCGGGAAGGATCGACGCCAGGACGCGGCCGAGCACGTCCTCCCGCACCGTGAGATTGATGAAGCCTGGACCCGCGATCTCCATGACTGAGCACAGATCCGCGAGCTGTGCACGGTCGAGGACCTCTTGTGCAAGTGTGCGTGGATTCCGGCCTAACTTCCGCGCGAGGCCGAGCGCTCCGTCAGCCTGGAAGTCGGCGTGTTGCGAGCGGCGCAGAACCGGATCGGCCGGTTCACCTGCGAGGTCAGTGAACACCGGCGTCAGGCGCGAGCGCAGCAGCGCTTCCAAATTGGCCGGATCGGCTTGGGTCGACATTCGTTATGCTATCCCACCGACCTGCTCCATGCAGCCCATCGTCTTGGGGACCCGGGCAGGAAACCTGCGTCGAGTGCGCCAAATGTTTATGGGACTCGGCACGATCGACCAGAACGGCCATGCGCAATCTTGCGGCCGCCGGTAACACCGGCGTCAATTACGCGCGCCATGAATCGAACCGCCTTGCACGTCTGCCTCGCCCTGCTGCTCGCGATCCTGCCGATGGACTCCGGTGCGCAGATCCAATTGCCACAGCCAACCGGGTTCATCAACGACATCGCCAATGTCATATCGCCGGAAGCAAAAGCAGAGATCCAGCGGGTCATCGATGAGGTCAGGCAAAAGAGTGGTGGAGAAATCGCGGTCGTCACGCTGCCATCGCTGGAAGGCCGTACGCGGGATGAGGTGGCGTTGCAGATTCTGCGTGAGTGGGGAGTAGGTCGCAGCGGACAGGCTGGCGATCGTGCCCGCAACAGCGGTGTCGTGGTTCTGGTCGTGCCCAAGGAAACCTCTCCGACTGGGAGTGGTGAGCTGAAGATCGAGCTGGGTTACGGCACGAACACGTTCATCACCGCGGCGGAAGCGGGCGCGATTCGGGATCAGTACATGATACCCGCGTTCCAGAGGCAACCACCGGATTACGGTGCAGGAATTCGAGATGGTGTGCGTGCGATCGCGCAGGAATTTGCCGAGAACTTCGATTTCGAGCTGACCGGCGATCCGGTCGTGCAGCCGCAGCCGCAAAGGCAACGCGGCCGCGGGGCCCCCGGGAGCATGTTCATCTGGATCACAATCATCATCGTCATCATGGCGATTTCACGCGGCGGGCGTGGTGGGGGCGGCGGCCGGCGTGGCCGAGGTGGCAATAACCTGATCTGGCTGCTGCCGTGGATTCTGAGCAGCGGCCGCGGTCGCGGCAGCGGCGGCTGGAGCGGCGGCGGATTTGGTGGCGGCTTTGGCG
>JBBDWZ010000281.1:0-11511 GCA_040902615.1 Gemmatimonadota bacterium
GTTCCGGGCACCCTGATTCCCTGAGCCCGTAATCGTAGTCGTAGGCGTGGTCGTAGTCGTTCTCGTCCGTTCATTCGTTATTCCGTTCATTCGTCAATCTACCGATTCTTCTTCCACGGCATCGCATTAGCCGGGTAGTCCTGCACGACGCCTTTCATGCGAACAGTCCGCTCGATCTCGTCGAGTGTGGTCGGCATGAACGCCGTGAAGTTCTCGAAGCCGGTTTCGGTGACCACACCTACGTCCTCGTAACGCATGTAGAGCACTGTGTTGCCGTTGGCATCGCGCATGCGCAACTGCGGGTCAACTGAGAAGACCTGGCCGACCTTCAATGGATTGGATCGGCCGCCTACGTCGTGCACGGCCATGCCGACGCTGTGCGAGAAGACGCCGCCACCGGTTCGAATCAGGTCGCGTGCCGCCTGCTCGTGTTCCGGCCTGACGAATTTGGTGCGGCCAAAGACCGGCTCCATCGCAACGCGCGCCTCTTCCATCACCTGTTGCGATGTCATACCCGGCCGAATGCGCGAGATGATCGCGTCACGATACTCGAGGATGAAGCCGAGCAGGGCACGCTGTTCGGGACTGAACGTACCGCTCACTGGCCACATCCGGCCGATGTCGCTCGTGTAGTAACGGAAATCCGGCGCGTAATCCATGAGCACGAGATCGCCAGCCTTCAGCTCGGACGTATTCCGGAAATAATGGAGGCTTATGATGTTGGTCATGCCGGCAGCCGTGATCGAGCGGTACGCATCGAGTCGCGCACCGTTGACCAGAAACACGTATCGAGCCGCCGCGTCCAGCTGATACTCGAACGCGCCGGGCTGGGTCGCCTTCATAGCTTCGACCATGCCGAGCGCCGCGATCTGTGATGAACGACGAATCAGGTCGATCTCGCGCGGGCTCTTGATGCCGCGCAGACCATCCAGAATCGGTGAGATGTCGCGCACCTCCGCACCCAGACGCGTTTGCAGCAAATGCACGAAGTTCAGTTCCTCGGATGGCCTCTGGTCCCAGTAATCGGCGACCTGCGCCCGCGCCGCACTCGCCGCCTCGCCTCGGCTAATGGCGTAATTCTCGGCCGGCGAAAACGGAGTGTAAATCACCAAACGACCAGCGCCACCTCTTCCCCCGCCCCCGCCGCCGCCCCCGGCGCGCGCTGGCTGCGGTGGCCAGGATTCGCGCATGGCATCGACCGGCTGCACGTCATCCGCACCGGTCAGCCGCTTCACCAACTCGGCATCATCCGCCGACAACACCCTGCCTTCGGCCGCTTCCAGTCGCGCATTGCGGCGCGGCAGGTACAACGTGGCAGTGCGGGTCCGACCATCCAGCATGATGTAGGAGCCCGGCGTTTCCACGCCCGACAGGTAGTAGAACTCATTGTTCTGCCGCGGGAAAATGAAACCCGGAGTGAGTCCGACACCCTGAACTACAGCCACCGCGGTCGCGCCAATCTGATCGTAGACTTTTGCCCAGCGCGCTCTGAATTCCTCGGCCGGAAAGTCGGTCTGGTAGACCGGTTGATCGGCTTGACCAGGCAGGCGCGTTGGCGCTGCGATCATGGAGCAGATTGCGATCGCTTTCCAGATTCGCGGGTCACGCATTGAACGGTTCTCCCAGGTTGGGATTCAACAAACAACTACGTGCGTTCTTCCTGCCGTACTACCGCCCGAGCATCCGATCCATCACCCGCGATGTCCGCGCCGCGCTCTGCCCCGTGCTCGGACAGGATCCAATGCCATTCAACTCGTTGACGATCGTCTGGATCAGCGGCTGCTGAATGTGCTTTGGGTATTCGACGGTAAACCCGCGAGCTCCCGAAGCCGTCGTCAGAACGATCGGCCGGTTCTGGAATGTGGAGAACGTCAGCTTGCCCATGCTACCCACGATCTCGGTACGGTCTTCGTCGTCATAGCTCGTGAAGCACCAGGTACCCGCGCCCTGCACCCCCGAATCGAACACGAACGTGCCGCTCACGATGTCTTCCGCCGCGTATTTGCCGGCCTGGTTGGCTGCGTTGCCCTGCACGGCCGAAATCGGGCCCAGCAGGAAGTCGAGCAGGTCGAGCATATGCGAGGCCAGGTCGAGAAAAAGGCCACCACCGGCGATTTCCGGGATCACGCGCCAGGGCAATTTTCCGCGATCCAGTTCTGCCGTGGACAGTTGCTCGCAGAATTGCACGTTTACGAAGCGCAGCTCGCCGAGCGCACCGGCCTCGATCAATTCCTTGATCTTCAGAAATCGCTCGAGTGCGCGGCGATAGTAGGCCACGAATAACGGCACGCCCGCACGCTCGCACGCGTCGATCATGATCTGACACTCGGCGAACGTCCGCGCCATTGGCTTCTCGACGTAGACCGGCTTGCCTGCATTGGCGCAGCGTACGGTGTATTCCTGATGTGAGTCGGGCGGTGTTGCAATGTAAACCGCATCAACCTCGCAGTCGTTGATCAGCGCGCCGGCATCATCGTACCAGCGCGGCACTCCGTGCCGCTCTGCGTAGTCCCTGGCCAGGTGCCCGGTGCGACGCATGACCGCAACCAGGCTGGAGTGATCGGCTTTGCGGAAGGCCGGGCCGCTCTTTACTTCCGTAACGCTGCCGCACCCGATCAGGCCCCAGCGAATCGTGCGCACGACTCTGGCTCCTGCCTAAGCGAGGTAACGAATTGACGGACGAGCACGAGCACGACCACGAGTACGATTGGCGATTACGGGGGCAACCGTTCTGACTCGACGACAACGTTTTCGCAGGGCCAAATTAGGTGGGAGCCAGTAAGCGTCAATCGTACTCGTGGTCGTGCTCGTGCGCGTCCGTTCATTCGTTACCTCGTCTCGGTTTTTCGGGCTGGTTTGCATCACGGCCTCGATACGCGGCAAACCGCAGTGGCGGTCCTGGCCGGATCGCTTTCCGACACAGCCTTCAGCGTGATCGTACCCGTTGCCGCGGCATTGCCAGCGCGTGTCACCTGTACGTTCACCGGCTGCGCGGCGCCAAACGGTATCGCCGTAAATGCATTCGTCAGGTACGCGTTCCAGCCCTGTCCGTCCGCAGTTACCGAGAGACGGTAGAGATCGTTGTTCAGGAAGGCATTCGCATTGTGTGGGTGCAACGACGCTTCCGTCGCCGCGGCCGCACCTGTGTTGGATACGCTGAACGTGCACGTGCCGGTGGCGCCGCTCACGCGCTGAGCCGCCGCATCGGCCATCGCAACCCCGCGCCGTTGTGGTCCCGCACCATCCAGCGATTTCACTCCAATCGTATACGATAGGATGTTTTGGTCACGGTGCACGTTCACGACGTAGAAATGCAGTCGATTGTGCGTATCCTGCCACTCGTACTGGCTGCCTGAATTCAGGCCGGCATGGAACAGCGCATCGTTCAACTGGCGATAGTCGGCGATCGTACGCATCACGACCTCGCCAGTCGCCTTTCGGAAATCGACCTTGTTCAGGTCTTCCGGATGCGCATCGATCACCCAGGCGAAGCAGTTGTAGCCACAGGTCCCGCCTCCGGCACCGCGTCCCCTACCTGCTCCTCGTCCGCCCCCGCCCCCGCCCCCGCCCGCAGCGCCTCGGGCGCTGCCGCCGGTCGCGGTTCGCGTGTTCAGGCTGCTGGCTGCTTCCGGTGACAGTTCACCGGCGCCACCCGAGCCATCGGTCGCGCCGCCGTACTTGTTCTTGGTGATGAGCACACCATTGTCGGGCGTGAACGAGTCGTAGCCGACCCGCTGCACGACCTCGACCGTGTAGTAATTGAACTCGGGCCGGGCTGCGAGTGGATTCTGGTTGATGTCTTCAGCCGGCGTGCGATCGCGCGGCTCGGCGCCATCCAGCGTCACCGTGATGCCCGACAACTGATTCGGTCCCGCTTCGAACGCGCGAGCCACGACTCGGCCGACAGCGAGGCCGGAACGCGCGAGTCCTTCGCGATTCAGATGCAATACCGAATTCTCGGGGAGGAAATGGTGCAGCAGTTTGCTGCGTAGCATCAAACCAGCCGGCATGGCCGCGCCTTCGGTGGGCGGCACAACCCAGCGGCGATGCGGTCCGCCCGGTCCGTTGAACGAGCCACGATCCATGATGTCCCAGGGACCCGTGCCGACTCGATGATACGGCTGGATGTACGGATTGTTGTTGTTGTCACCCACACGAAACATCAGGTGCGCGATCTCGTGCGTGATCGTACCCGAGTTCTCGCCTTGCCGCATCGAAGAAAGGCCCCACTGCTGCGCTCCTGCCTTCCAGCTGGTCCAGGGCACGTACCGCGTGACCACCCAGCGCGGCTTCGATGTATCGGGATTGCCCCACTCCGGTGGGATGGCGTCCTTCGACGTGAACTTCATCTCACCGAATTCCTGCCAGACGCCGGTCTCATCGTATCCCGCGTAAATGCGCAGTACGCCATCGTACTTGCTCTCGATGTCCGCGCCCGCAGCCCGCACCCACAGCGTGTCCGCGTCGTCCTCCATATCACCATCGGCTACGTAACCGGCCGGCACTGCACTGGCCTGGCCGTATTCGTTGAGGCCGTACTGGAACAGCTTCTTCGGCATGCGATACGGACCAAACGCATCCAGTTTTGCAATGCCGATCCGCCCGCGCGACTGCTCCATCCAGTAGCCGTTGATCGTCTGTCCGTAATTCACTGCCGACGGCGTGTTGAAGAAGTCCGCATAGAACTGCGCGACTTTCTCACGCGGCACCGGATCGATCTGCGGATTCCCAAACAATTCCTTCTGTTTTGGCTGGGTGATCACAAACGGCTGGTCATCGAAATCGATCGCCACCAGCGCGACCCGGAACTGCCGCCGCGTTGGCTTCAGTGACGGATCCGCCCAGTTCGTGCCCGGGATCGGCACGTAATCCGACCAGCGCATATCGTCCTGGTCCTGCACGCGTTGCGGATCGATCGGTGCCGGTGGTGCGGCCTGCTGGGTATGCCCGCTGAAGAAGGCGAAGGCCGCGGCCAGTGCCAGGGTGGACGGTTTCATTCGAAGTCCTGTTGAGAGACGGAGGTGTCATCGTATATTTTATACAATCCATCCGCTCCCGCCATTCTGTCCATCACATTGCAGGCAAGGCACACATGCGCAGAGCCGCACGCACGCTCGGGGTTTGCTCGCTGTTGGTCGTACTGGGCAGCCCGGCAATCGTTCACGGGCAACAGATTTCGGCCGAACAGCGCGAGACCATCAAGGCGCTGCGTCAGGAGATCGACCAGATGAATCAGCTCCTGAATCGGCTGCTCCGGTCGATGACGGCCAACGTCGCGCGCGAGCGGCCCGCGATGCTGGCCTGTCCATGGCCGACGGACAGCAGCGCACCCGTGCCGACCGCGCCGCCCACCGCGCCAGCGGGCGTGATCGATCCGCCGCGCGCGCGCATTCCGGACTGCACGCCGCCCGGCTGGAAGCCACCCCAGGAGATGCAGCCGTTCGAGCCGAGGCCGCTGCCGGCGGACCGGCCCAAGCCAATCGTGGATGATTACCTGAAGTATGTGGTCACCGCACCGCCGCCGGAGATCGTCGCGCGCTTCAATCTCGATACCACGTTCTACCGGAAGTACGCGGACGCAAACGGCTATCCGATTCTGGCCTCAGGCAAGGTGCCGGATGCTGCGCTCGCGATCGTACGCGATCAGGTGAATTACATGCTGGGTTCGCGCCCGGACATTCGCGACACGATGATCGCGCGCGGCGCACGCATCGGCATCATGGCGGAAACCGAATACACGGTCGATGTGCCGGAGCAGCGTGGCTGGACCGTTCCCAGATATCTGGATCCTCGACTCACACCAGGCGAGCGCTCGAACTATTACGAGGCCGGCGGCCTGGGTTTCCGCTCCCCTGCGGGTTACTGGAATCCGCGTGCTCGCGGGATGGGCGGTACCTTCACGACCTGCGCGGAAGAGAATGTGCTCGGCTACTACAACACGCGCTATTGGGGTACGAACATCTGCGTGCACGAGTTCTCGCACGGCATCATGGGTGCGGGAATCGGCAATGCCGACCCGATCTGGTTCCAGGAGATCGTGGATTCCTATAAGGCGGCCAAGGCCGCATGTGGCAGCGATGGTCAACCGGCATTGCGCACTGCGCGCGGCTACGCCGGCAACACGTTCAACGAGTACTGGGCCACGGGTGTCGAGTGGTACGTCGGCAATGGTGGCCGCGACCGTGCCGCACTGAAGGCTGAAGATCCCACGCTCTATGAGCTGATCATCCGCCTGATTCCGGAGAACAAGCATCTTCCCGTGAGGGCCAATGTCGCCGCAAGGTCCCGCGAGGAGATGGGCCGGATCGTACAGGAGAACAACCCGGAGTGGTGGGATCGCGAGCAGAAGCGGCTTGCTGCCGAGCGTACCGCCAACGCCGGACGCGGTGGACGGGCTGGGGGCGGGGGCGGGGGCGGGGGTGGCAATTCGGCGACGCCGGCTTGTACGCCCGGTTGAACGAATGAACGAATGAACGAATAACGGACGAGAACGACTACGACCACGACTACGACTACGAATTACGGGCCCAAACCAGGCCGATCGACGATTAACCTATCGTCAATCGGAATGGTGGGAGCCCGTTTCTCGTGGTCGTAGTCGTTGTCGTAGTCGTGCTCGTCTGTTGATCCGTTAATTCGTTCAACCAGGATCTGCGCTGGCAGAACCACTACCACGAAGCGCTGCCATGCGCGGACGCAGAGTGGCCCTACCAGCGCAAACCCGGTTTACTATTCGTCACGGCTTACTTCCTTGTCGTAATAACGATCACACCGTTGGCTGCGCCCGTGCCGTAGCGCTGGGTACCCTCGCCTGCATTGAGGATCCGGATTTCCTGGATGTCACGCGCGGGCAGCGTGCGCAGTGCGGCCACCTCCGAATGATTGCCATCGATCATGACCATGGGTTCCTGCGGGGGCTCGAAGCTGGTGGCACCGCCTCGCAGCGCTCGCGAGGGCAGCCGGTTCAACCTCGTGGCCAGCACATCGTAGGCGGTGCTGACGTTCATTCGTTCGATGGCCTGGCGATCGATTACACCTCGTTCCTCCCGAGGCGTACCGGTTTGGGGAAGTGAAGTAGAACCAACCGCCGCAATAACGGCGGCAATCAGGCAAGAGACGCATTCACGGCGCATCATGACGACCTCCAGCGGGCCTTGATTGGGTGAGCAGCCGCCGCGCGAGCGACGTTGCAGCTACCGCAATGCGCAAGTAGCTTGGCCCAAGTTCGTTTCGCCGCTTATCCTGACTCTTACTTCGCTTACCTGCGCCTTACTTCGCGTCATGTATCTGATCCGTACGCTGGGCGTACTGGACATTCGGTCCGAGAATGGTGCCCCGGTTCAATCAGTTCTGGCCCAACCCAAGCGGGCCGCGCTGCTTTGTTATCTGGCTGCGGCCCGTCCCATCGGACATCACTCTCGGGACAGCCTGGTGGCGATGTTCTGGTCCGAGCTCGATCCGGAGCATGCGCGCAATGCACTGAGCCAGGGCGTGCACTTTCTGCGGCGCTCCCTGGGCACGGAGGCTATCCTCAACCGCAACAGCGACGACCTGGCGGTGAATCGGGAATTGATTCGCTGCGATGCGGCAGATCTGGAGCGCTGGCTGGAACGCGGCGCCCTGGACAAAGCGCTCGCGCTATACGACGGCGATTACCTGCAGGGATTCCATGTCTCTGATGCACCGGCCTTCGAGCGCTGGATCGATGAAGAGCGCACGCGGCTGCGCGAGCTGGCAGCCGGTGCAGCTACAAAGCTGGCCGTCCAGTTGCGCGCCGACGGTGAGTTGAGCAGCGCGATAGAATACGCGCGGCGCAGCAGTGCACTCACACCCTACGATGAACAGCGCGCGTGCACACTGATCGAGCTGCTGGCTGCGGCAGGCCAGTCAGCCGCTGCGGTCACATTCTGCGAATCGTTCGCCAAGCGACTGTGGGAGGATCTCGAACTCAAGCCTTCGGCCGAAACATGCTCATTGGTCGAGCGCATCCGATCGGCGGATCGCACACTGGCCGCAACCCGCACGGTCGGCGAAGCGCCTGGCACACCTGAAACGCAACAAGGGACAGGTGCCGCTGCGTCAACCGATCCGACCGAAACATTACGCAACGAGCTGGCGCCCGAACTGGAAGTGTTGCGACTGCTGGGCCGCGGCTCCAGCGCTATTGCGTACCTGGCGCGGGAGCCTGCGCTCAAACGTCTCGTGACCGTGAAAGTGCTGCGCAAACAGCTGGCTGCCGACCCCATCGCGCGGCAACGCTTTGAGCGTGAAGCTCAGGCCGCGGCGCGCATCTCACATACGAACGTCGCGTCTGTGTTTCGAGTCGGCCGCCTGCGCGACAGCTGCCCTTACATCGTCATGGAATACGTGGACGGCCGTTCGTTGACCGACACCGTCGCAGCCGTTGGACCGCTGCCCAAGGATGACGCGCGTCGCTTACTGGCCGCGCTGGCCTCCGCACTCGCCTCGGCGCACCACGAGGGTGTCATCCATCGCGACGTGAGACCTGGCAACATCTTCATCGAGAACCGCAGTGGCCGCATTGTGCTCACCGACTTTGGTATCGCTGCGCTGCGAGAGTCGGGTGGTGAAGCCGCGATACAGTTGACCCCGGCAGGCACGCAGCTCGGAGAAATGCGTTATGTGAGTCCCGAGCAGGCCCGAGGTGAAGTCGTCACCGAATTGAGTGATGTGTACGCGTTTGGTGTGGTTGCGTTCGAGCTGCTCGTAGGTAAACATCCGCTCGACCCTGGCGCGGGCAGGGTGGACCTGACCGGTGCAGCACGCGCGCCTCAGCAGCAGCTTGCAGCTCTGGCCGATCTTGCACCGGACCTGCGCAATACTGTGGAGCGTTGTTTGTCGAGCGACCCGAGCCGTCGGCCGCGCGCGCAGGATGTGACCGCGTTGCTCGCAGCGATTCGGCGGTGAGAGTTGTCAGTCGAGTTCTTCGAACAGCTCGCGCAACGGAATCGTCAGGCCGGGTAGAACATCCCCGCCATCGAGTGAGTCTGTTTCGCGCAACAGCCGCGCCGAGCCACCTGCCCGATACACGGTTGCCGCTTTCGTTTCCGAATGAATCACCCACACGATCGGGGTGCCCGCGTCCAGGTAGTCCTGGATGCGCTGTTGCATGGCCTTGGGACGCTCGGTCGATTCGACCTCGATCGCCGAATCCGGCACGCCATGGAAGAAGCCCTTCGGTTGGCCTCCGGACTGGTCCAATCTCACTTGGCTGACGAACGAAACATCGGGACCGCGGAGCCGTTGAGGGTCGCGGGGGAGTCCCAGAACGAAACCCGCACTAAAGTAGGCGCGCCCGGCTATCCCCCGTTCCCGAATGTGACCCAATACCCGCGCGCCCACTTCGCCGACCAGCCGACCACGGCGTGCACCGTTTGGCGACACTTCGACCAACTCCCCGTTAACCAGCTCATACCCCATGATTTCGGGCGGAATCGGAATGTGCAGAACGTCGTCTGCCGAATAGATAGGCATAGGGGGCGTTGCCATAATGAGGTAGATGCTGAACTCATGGGAATGTAACCTCGGGTCGTTTCGGTTCAAACGTTCTAGAGGCCGACATAATGGCCCGGTGTGTGGGGCGACCCCATAGCAGCGCCGGTCATTCTCGGGCATCGACATCGTTCTCATCGACCGGCGGGAACCGGTCGATTAGCTTGAGGTCACCTACCTGGTCTTGGATCGGCACCATGAGCGATCTGCGCGCGCGACTGGAAGCGTCTCTTTCCACCACCTACCGGCTGGAGCGTGAGCTGGGTAGTGGCGGCATGGCCGTCGTGTACCTCGCACACGACCTGCGCCACAAACGCCGCGTCGCGCTCAAAGTGCTGCGGCCGGAGATCTCCGCCGTAATTGGACCCGAGCGCTTTCTGCGCGAGATCGAAACCCTGGCCAACCTTACGCACCCGCACATCCTGCCATTGCATGACTCCGGCGAAGCGAATGGGCTGCTGTACTACGTGATGCCGTACGTGGATGGGGACTCATTGCGCGAGCGGCTGCAACGCGAGAAACAGCTTCCGCTCGACGATGCCTTGCGCATCGCGCGCGAGGTGGCGGATGCGTTGAGTCACGCGCACGGCCGGGGCGTAATTCATCGCGACATCAAGCCGGAGAACATCCTGATTTCGGGCGGGCACGCGCTGGTGGCGGACTTTGGAATTGCTGCAGCCATCGACGTGGCGGCAGACAGTCGGCTGACGGAAACGGGCATCGCGATGGGCACGCCCGCGTACATGAGCCCGGAGCAGGCGCTGGGTAAGCGAACCGTTGATGCGCGCACTGATATCTACGCGCTTGGTTGTGTGCTGTACGAGATGCTGGCGGGCGAACCGCCGTTCA
Source organism: Gemmatimonadota bacterium (assembly GCA_040902615.1). Lineage (GTDB taxonomy): Bacteria > Gemmatimonadota > Gemmatimonadetes > Longimicrobiales > RSA9 > JBBDWZ01. Next base: position 10,363 of record JBBDWZ010000281.1, read on the forward strand.
ACGGGCCGACTGCACAGGCAATGATCGCGCGCCGGCTGCACGAGCCCATCCCATCGCTGCGCATCATTCGGGACAACGTGCCCTTGTCGATCGAGAGCGCGCTTACCAAAGCGTTGGCCCGGTCGCCCGTGGATCGGTTTGCGACCGCGGAGCATTTCGCCAAAGCGCTCGGCAAGAGCGGAACTGCAGAACCGGCGCGAGGAATCGTCTCGCGCGTGGGGCTAAGGCGTATAGGTTACGCTCTCTCGGCGCTGGCTCTCGTTGCGGTCGTGATTACTTTCGTAAGCTTCGTTCGCTCGCCTGAACCCGCCGCATCACTCGATGACAAGCTGATCCTGGTTCTTCCGTTTCGTTTGGTCACCGACGATTCGACACTGGCCTCGCATCGCCAGGGAAGCATGGAATTGCTCACCACCAAAATCAACGCGACGGATGTACTGCGCGCAGTCGATCCAGTGCAAACGTTAGCGGCACTGGGATCGCGACGGAGTGGCTCGGAGATTGGCCGTACGGACGCTCGCCGGCTGGCTCGTCAGCAAGGAGCCGCAAGCATCGTGAGCGGGAGCATCGTCGTCGCACAGGGTCGTGCAACCGTAGCGGTCACATTTACCGAAGTGGCGAACCAACGGCATGGGTCGGTCGATGTAACCGGCCCTGTCGATAGCTTGAATTCCCTCATGGATGAAATCGCGAACAAGGCGCTTTTGCTTGCCGTCGGCGAGCGCGAAGATCGACTGCAAACGTTGCCCACCAGGTCTTTCCCCGCGCTGAAAGAATACGTCGCAGGTGTCGTCGCGCCCACGCGGGCGGCTGGAACACCCCATTTCGATCAGGCACTCCGTTACGACTCGACGTTCGCGCTGGTTGCGTTGAGGCTTTGGGACGGGGCCACCAGCACCGTCGACTTCGGGCTGCCAACAGAGGCATTCAGACTAGCCTTCAAAGCGCGTGACAAGCTCAGCGAGCGGGACCAGGACCACCTTCTTGCTCTCGTCGGTCCGAGATATCCGGAAGAAAGCTGGGTAACAGAGCGGTTGCAGGGGATAGAACGCGCGCTGGGGCCATCGGAGCGGGGAGAACTCTGGGTGGAGAAAGCCGACTGGCTGTTTCATCAGGGCGGTGCGATCGGCATGGATAAACCGTTGGATG
>JBBDWZ010000282.1:0-11435 GCA_040902615.1 Gemmatimonadota bacterium
ATCACACCGACATCGACTTTGGCGTCGGCCCGCAGAAGCATGGTGAGGCCATCACCGCCGCCCGCCATGAAATCATTCACTCCCACCTGATACGATCCGCTGTCCTGCACATCCTGTCCGTCGGAAAGCTGCATTCGGCGTAGGCGTGAGCCGGGTGCCGCGCTCGTGTCATACGATACGGTGATGCCGCTCACGTGCATGCGGGGCTGGCGTTCGGCCACGACGAACTCCATCAGCTCTTTGAGAATGGTGCCGGACAGCGTGAGCCTGATGATGCGATTGGCGAACGGCTGGAGCTGGTACAGCTCGCCCCAGGTGAGCGGGCCGGCCTCGAGGTCGGTGCGAATGCCGCCGTTGTTCATGACCGTGACCTGCGCACCGGCGGCCGCGCGCTGGGCATCGGCGATCAGGTGACCGAGTGCGTATTCACCGCCGCTCTTGCGCAACGGCTCGGCCAGTGTTGCGATGATGCGATTCACCCTGGGCCCGATCTGCTGCTCGTAGCGCTTGACCATAGCGGCAATGCCGGAGTCGGGCTTTACCCGATCGTGCCAGGTGATCGGCTGCCCGCGCACCCAAACCTTCGTGCGGCCATCGGCGGTCTTCTCCAGGTCGACCACCGAATACAGCTTGCTGTAATCCCAGCCTTCGACGATGCGGATCCCGTTCTCGACGATGTTGATGTATTGGTGCGTGTGGCCCGCGACGATCAGGTCCGGCTTCTCGGTGACCTGCCGCGCCCAGTCGATCATTTCATCGTGACAGTTGACCATCGTTCCACGATCGCAGACGACGCCGGAATGCGCGGTGACGATCACGAAATCAGCACCCTGACGGCGCAACAGGGGCACCAGCCGATTGATTTCCGCCGCGCCGCTCCGGAACTCCAGGCCCTTGACGTTGTCGGCTTTGGTGACGGAAGGCGTTTCTTCGGTGGACAGCCCAATCACGCCGACTTTGACTCCGCCTCGCTCGAGCATGACGGTGCCGCGGGCCCAGCTCGGGTGCGCGTTAGCCCCCGCGGTGTAGATGTTGGCGCCCAGCCAGGCAAAGCGCGCCTGCTGCATGCGCGGCTGCAGTACACTCAGGCCCCAGTCGAAATCATGATTTCCGATGGCGGCAACGTCCACGCCATTGCGATTGAAGAACTCGACCGTGCTGCGCCCTTCAGTGAGGTTCGAGATCGGCGTGCCCTGCATGACATCGCCGCCGTCAAGCGTGATGGTCGGACCATCGAACGCAGCGCGCTCGTGCTTGTAATAGGAGTAGAGCACGGCCGCGCCGCCGATCGGCTTGCCGTTCGACCAGCTGTAGACCTCGGGCTGCAATCGTCCATGGAAATCGTTCTGGCCGATTATCCGCACTCGCTTCATCTGCGCGCTGGTATTGGCGATGCGCGTTTCCGGTGCCAGCTCGGCCTGCGCGGCGCGTGCGGCTGCTTCCGGGACGATACGCCAATTCTGCTGGAAATAGTCCTGCGGGCGGATGCTCCCTCTTTTCTGTACTTCCTCGATCAGCAGCTCGCGGATGCCTTCCTGTTTGTCGTAGACCACTGGAGCGTTTGCAACCATGGTGAAGCCGCCGCCACCGCTCTGACGATAGTTGTTGAGTGCGAGCGTGAAGGTCTGCGCCGGCGTTACCGGTCGTCCCTTGAAGCGCAGTCCGGTAATCCGCGTGCCGACTGGTTTGGTTAGATCGATGGTGTAATCGACGCCCTGCACCACATCGAAGTTGTAGCTGCGGGAGTTCGGGTTGATCAGCTTCTCGCCCGCCGGAACCGGCCAGGTCCGGAAGTAGTCGCTCGAGCGCTCGAGGTATTCCTTCAGCTGCGTGCCATTGATGCGCACAGCCTTGAGCGTGTTGTCGTAGATGTACAATCCGGCCAGGTCAGCGACCGTGATCGGGCCCTGGGGCAGGGCAGCGCTCAATCGGTGGATCGCCGTGGACGAAAGGTCCGCGCCCGCGCGGCGACGCTGCATTTCATTGATGAAATCGCCGATCGGCGTGTCTTTGGTCCGCGCTTCGGCAGCGCTCATGCGCACGCTGCCGCGGCCGACCACCGATTTCACGTACTCGACCGTGCGCTCGTGCTCCCATCGCATCGAATCGAGGAACACGGTGTCCGCGCGCAGCGAGTCGGGGCGCAGCAGCAGCGCACTCTTCTGTACCGCCCTCCATCGATTCGGCGCCTGCTTCTCGAGCACGAGGCGGGCATGCGCCAGCGCCTGCGCCCACTGGCCCGCCTGCGTGAAGAGCACACCATTGATGGTAGTGTCGCGCACCTGCTGGTGCGTGTGCCCGAGGAAGACGACATCGATGTCGGGCACTTCCTGCGCCAGGCGCGCGCCCGCATTCTCCTCCGGAAGCCCGGTGCTCGCCGTGTCGTAGCTGGTTCCCTGAAAGCCGCCGTGTGAAAGCACGACCACTACATCGGCACCGCGACTTTTCATCTCGGCCACGATCGGCTTGAGCGAAGCGACCACATTGCGGAACTGCAGCCTGCCCTCGACGTTGGCTTTGTCCCACACGTGCACACCCGGCGGCGTATTGCCGGTCACGCCGATCAGAACCGTATCACCGGCGCCGGCAACGTGTGGAATCAAGACATACGGCGTAAACGCGTGCTGCGTGCTTCCATGCCGGAACGTGTTGCCCGAGATGAACGGAAACTTCGCTTGCGCGACCGCTCGCTCGAGGTGCGGGATGCCGTAGTTGTACTCGTGATTGCCGATCGCTGCTGCGTTATAACCCAGCAGGTTCATTGCGTGAACGACCGGATTCGGTTGGTCGGCCAACTGCTTCGCGTGCACCGAGCCGAGTGGATTACCCTGCAGCAGATCGCCGGAATCGAACAGGTAGGTGCGGCTCGGATTGGCCGCGCGCACGCTGTCGATCACTGGCTTCAGGCGGGCAAGACCGTAGCCGACCTCGGAGCGCGTGTAGTAGTCGTAGGGGTAAATCCAGTTATGGACGTCAGTCGTGCCCAGGAACACCAGCTCCGTACGCAACGGAGGCGGCGGCTGCGGCGTCGGTGTTGGCGTGAGGATCGTAACCGGCGGCGGCTGGCGCTCTGGGGGTGGCGCTGCTGCAGGCGCGCTTGCACACGCGCATACCGCCAGCACCCCCATGATGCGCAAAAGCGGCCAGCAAGGGGCCGCTAGAACGCGTGTCGGAATGGTCGGGGCCTCCATGGACGGAATCTAGAACGACGCAGCCTGCCCGACCAGACGAACTGCCTTGCCTGGCATGATACAGTAGATACGACTCACGTCGTCTTTGCTTCCTGAGGATTCACGATGCTCACTGGTGAATCCGAAACCAAATCGACCAGATCTGGAATAACTTCTGGTCCGGTGGCATTTCAAATCCGCTGGAAGTGATCGAGCAGATCACGTACCTGCTGTTTCTCCGCCGACTCGACGACCTGCATACTCTGGAGGAGAACAAATCGGCACGCCTCAACTTGGCGATCGAGCGGCGTATCTTCCCGGAAGGAAAGGATGACATCGGCAAAGGCGGTGGCCGCGCCTACGAAGAGTTCCGCTGGTCGCGCTTCAAACATTTCGAGCCGAAGGAGATGTTCGCGGTAATCAGCGAGCACGTCTTTCCGTTCCTGCGATCGCTAGGTGGCGATGATTCCACCTACTCGCATCACATGAAGGACGCCCGCTTCACGATTCCCACTCCAGCTCTTCTGGACAAGGTGGTTCAACTGCTCGACGCCGTGCCCATGGAGGATCGCGATACGAAGGGTGATGTCTACGAGTACATGCTGGGCAAGATCGCATCCGCCGGTCAGAACGGTCAGTTCCGCACGCCGCGCCATATCATCCGGCTCATGGTCGAGCTGACCGCGCCGCAGCCGCTCGATGTGATTTGCGATCCCGCGTGTGGCACCGCCGGCTTTCTGGTGTCGGCCGGCGAGTACCTGCGCGAACGGCAGCCGCAGTTGCTGCACGATGCAAAGCTGCGCCGCCATTTCCACCATGCGATGTTCAACGGCTTCGACTTCGACAACACCATGCTCCGCATCGGCAGCATGAACATGCTGCTGCACGGCGTCGAGAATCCGAACATCCGCCACCGCGACTCCCTCGCTGAGGAGCACAAAGGCGAGGAGGAGAAGTACACGCTGGTCCTGGCAAATCCGCCTTTTGCCGGCAGCCTCGATTACGAGAACACCGCCAAGGACCTGCTCCAGATCGTCAAGACCAAAAAGACCGAGCTGCTCTTCCTCGCCTTGTTCCTGCGACTACTCAAGCCAGGCGGCCGCGCCGCCGTGATCGTGCCTGACGGCGTGTTGTTCGGCTCGAGCAAGGCGCACAAGGAGCTGCGGCGAATACTGGTTGAAGACCAGAAACTGGACGCAGTCATCTCACTGCCTGGCGGTGTGTTCAAGCCGTACGCCGGTGTCTCCACTGCGATCCTGATTTTTCCAAGACGAACTCGGGCGGCACTGACTTCGTGTGGTTCTACGATGTCGATGCCGATGGCTGGAGCCTGGATGACAAGCGGATGCCGTTATTGCCGGAGGAAAAACTGGGTACGGTACCTCGCGTTGCGCTAAGCGAGGAGGATCATGCCAAGAACAACCTGCCCGATGTGCTTGCGCGCTGGTCTGAGCGCGATGGTGCCGAGCGCGAGCGTCCGCGCACTGCGCAGAGCTTCTGCGTGGCGAAGGCGGACATCGCCACGCAGGGTTACGATCTCTCGCTCAATCGCTACAAGGAGGTTGTGCACGAGGAAGTGGAGCACCGCCCGCCGAAGGTGATCATGGCCGAGCTCTCGAAGTTGGAGGAGGAGATTCATCGAGAAATGAAGGAACTGGAGGCGATGCTGTGATGAAGGGCTGGCGCCAGGAGCCCTTTGACGCTGTGATCGTCGATGAATCCGGCGGCAATCGAAAGACGCCGCAAAGGGAGTTCTTAACGGCCGGCCGGTATCCAATTGTTGACCAAGGCAAAGAACTCATTGCTGGCTACACGGATGACGAGTCCCGGCTTTGTCGCGCGACGCTTCCGGTAATCGTCTTCGGCGACCACACTCGATGTTTCAAGTACGTGGATTTTCCGTTCTGTATCGGAGCAGATGGTTGTAAGGTGCTTCGGCCAAGGTTCGAGGTCGACGTCAAGTATCTCTATCACTACCTGCGCCAGCTTCGACTTACTGAAGGCGGATACGACCGACACTTTAAGTATCTAAAGCGCAGCACCATTGCCCTCCCGCCCCGTGCGGAACAGCGGCGAATTGCAGACATCTTTGACAAGGCAGACACGCTACGCGCCAAACGCCGTTCCGCGCTCGCCCAACTGGACACACTCACGCAATCCATTTTCCTCGACATGTTCGGCGATCCGGTCTCTAATCCATGCCAATGGCCAAGGATCAGTTTTCGCGACGTCCTTGCAAATCCGCTGCGAAACGGAGTCTCGCCATCAAAATCAGGCACGATCAAGGCGCAATTGCTCACATTGTCTTCGGTTACAGGCGATCACTTCGATTCAGGTGCGGTAAAGACGGGCACCTTTGAATCGACCCCCTCGTCAAATCAAACGGTGTCTCCGGAGGATTTCCTGATTTGCCGAGGAAACGGTAACCTGAGTCTTGTCGCCCGAGGATTCTTTCCCACGAAAAAGATGTCGGCAACTATATTTCCCGACACAATTATTGCTGCACGAGTAGATCAACGGCGAATCGCGCCCAAATTTCTTGAGTGCGTTTGGCGATCTTCTGCGGTACGACGACAAATTGAGTCACTCGCACGGACAACAAACGGAACGTTCAAGGTCAATCAAACAATGCTGGAGGGAATCGAGCTAATCAGGCCACCATTCGAGTTGCAGGATGCTTTTCAACGAACGGTCAGGACCACGGATCGACTGCGTGCCCGGCATGCCCATGCGCTGTATATGATGGACGCGCTTTTTGCGTCGCTTCAGCACCGCGCCTTCCGCGGCGAGCTCTGACCCCCTCCTTGTTTTACGATGCGGCCCGATCCTAAAACAACGCAGCCGGTTATTTTAGGCGGGAAGACCCGTCGTCCTAACCTCCGTTCCGGGACTAATTGCACGGTGCAAAAGGATGGATTACAAGCCGAGGATCGCAGACGGCGTACTCCACCTCGGCCATCACCTTTCGTCGGCCGTCCCGACCAATTCGATCAGCCGATTCTTCGAAACGCTCCTGATCATCTCGCACATGATGAAGCTGGTTTCGCGCAGGCCCTGGGGCTGAGCGTCGACTCTGACGTGCGATGCAATTCCCCGGTCAGTCCGCGTCAACGGCAACACGACTAAAAGTCCGGCCGGGCCGTGATTGAACCGGTTCACCGACAGCACGAGGGCGGGCCGGGTCCCCGCCTGCTCGTGCCCTCGCGTCAGGTTGAAGTCAACGAACCAGATTTCGCCGCCACTCGGGTTCACTTCAGTCCGTCAGCCAGAGTCTGTTCCCAGGCCTTCACCTCAGCCTCCAACTCCTTTGACGCGTCGGGATTCGCGCGCAGAGAGGCAAAACCCTCGTTGATCCGGTTCAGGAAGAGCTCGCGTTCATAATGCCGGACCGCTCTCGCGAGAATCTCGGTCCGGGGCAAGCCGGTCTGCCGAGCCAGGCGGGAAAGAGTCTCGTGTGTCGACTCCGAGATTCGCGTCTGTGTAGCCATATTCACTCCTCAGCGTATTCGCGAGCTCGGATCGGCAGTGGGACAGATGAGCCTGAAACGATTCTCCTCACGCGCATCCGACCGCGGGTCATGAACGGGCGAACGCAATGAGCGGCGCCATGTCGCCGCGGTCCGCTGCACTGAGTGCGGAAATGTACGCCGTACGCAATTCCAACGTACTCCCCAGGCGCGCATCGCCCCACGTGAACGTTGGTCTTCCGGCCTGCAATGCAATCAGGTCGGCCAGCAGGCGAGCGTGGCGACCATTTCCGTTGGCAAAAGGATGGATTGCGACGAGCCGATGATGAAATCGAACCGCGAGCTCGTCCGGGTCATACACCTTCTGCTCGCGCCAGACACGCGCATCCTCGATCAAATTTCTCACTTCGATTCGAACTGTGTGCCTGTCCACGCCGATGTTCTTGTTGGATCGCCTCACTTCTCCCGCCCACGCCCACACCTCGCCGAACATCTGCTGGTGCAACTGGTACAGAAAATCCTCGGTGAGCACGTCGATCTGGCGACGTCCGGTCACGGCCCTGCGCATCGCCCACTCGAGCCCCATCTGAATGTTTGCTTCCTCCAGTTCATTCAATTCGCCGCGGGTTCCGACGTGTGCATACAGAAGACCGTCGGCTTCATCCGGATCCAGCGGCGTTGCACCGCCTGGCTCACTACTCTGCATCCGGGTATGACCAGAGCGCGCGGGGCGAGGCGAGTAGCTCCTGCACAATCTCCTGGATTCGCGCTTCAGCGTCGGAGTCAGTCTCCTGATCCTCGAGGCGCATCGAATGGCGAACCGACGTCGTCAGCCGTCTCGCGATCCTGGATGCCTTGTCCTCCAACGTCTGACCTAGAGGTTCATCGGGAACGACCGCGTACGCCACAATTCCACCGAGCGCTTGAGCCGCTTGTCTGAGGGCGTTGAGTGTGATCGATCCTTCCGCTTCGCGTTGCTCTAGTTGACCGATCGCCTGTCGGCTCACCCCCATTCGCTCCGCCAACTGCCCCTGTGACATTCCTAGCGCCGTTCTTATGGTGGCAATCCAGCCCCTGCTTGGCGCCTCGAGTCGTGGAGTGAATTGCCTCAGCTCGTTGAGCCGCCGGTCGAGTTGCTCCAATCCGAGCTTGCGCATTCGTTTGGAAGCAGGTGCCATACGCAACCTATACCTTGTGGAATTGGATGTTCGAAGCAAGTTATAACTAGCGGTTGAGAGGTCGAAAGGCAAGGTATAGCTTGTGCAATGAAGATAGTTGGACAAGGTATCGCTTGCGGTCACGCCATCACGCCATCACGCCATCACGCCATCACGCCATCACGCCATCACGACCATCACGACCATCACGACCATCACAATGATCACGTCCGCGCCAGTCCGGCTTGGTTTGCCCCTATAACACAGCCCAGCATTGCCTCCATGCTAAAGTCAGCCTATCATATGGACCTCGCACCACCGCCATACTGATCGGAGCCTATACCATGGCCAGCGCGGTCCCGGCTTCCACCCGAGCCGGACGATACCAGAACCAGCCGACCGGCTACCGCGCCTTCGTCCCCTCGCCATTGCCACCTCAGCCAGGACTGGCATTCAGCGGTGAGCTGCAAAGCCTGCTCTCGAAGGCCGACCGTGCGCTCGGCCGATTGGATGGCTCGGTCCTGACCCTGCCGAACCCGGACTTGTTCGTCTTCATGTACGTCCGGAAGGAGGCGGTGTTTTCGAGCCAGATCGAGGGCACGCAAAGCTCGCTGCAGGACCTGCTGGCCGCCGAAGCGCAGCTCTTCGATCAGAACCTGCCTCGTGATGTGGACGAAGTCGTGAACTACGTCCGCGCCCTGAATCACGGGCTGGCGCGCTTGTCGGAACTGCCGGTTTCGGTCCGGCTCATACGGGAAATTCACTCCGAGCTGATGCAAGGCGTGCGCGGCGGCACGCTGCAGCCCGGTGAATTGCGCAGAAGCCAGAACTGGATCGGTCCTGCGGGCAGTACGCTGGCGACGGCCAGTTTCATCCCGCCGCCGCATCACGTGGTGCCCGAGGCGCTGGGGGAACTCGAGACCTTCTTGCATCGTGACGATGATCTGCCCGCGCTGGTCAAGATCGCGCTGGCGCACGTCCAGTTCGAAACCATCCATCCCTTTCTCGATGGCAACGGCCGGGTCGGTCGTTTGCTGATCACGTTTCTGCTGACCGAGCGCGGCATTCTGCACAAGCCTGTGCTCTACCTGTCACACTACTTCAAGAAGCATCGGCAGGAGTATTACGATCATCTGCAGAACGTCCGCGAACAGGGTGCCTGGGAAGCGTGGCTGGCGTTTTTCCTGCGCGGCGTGGACGAAGTCGCGGTGGAAGCGGCAGACACCGCGCGTCGCATACTGCAATTGCGTGAGCAGCATCGCTTGGCGATCACGACGCATCTGGGCCGCGCGGCCGGCAACGGTCACAAGGTACTCGAAACGCTGTTCGATCGGCCAATCGTCGCCGTCAACGATGTGCGCAAACTGACCGGCACTACCTACGCCGCGGCCAACACGCTCGTGTCGCGGCTGGTCGAACTGGGCATCGTGAGCGAGATGACCGGGTACGCGCGCAATCGTCGCTTCCGTTACGCGCCGTACATCGCATTGTTCAGCGATCCAGCCCCCAACGCGACCAAATGAGCCATTTCGCCTTCCTGGCCCGCGAGTGGCCGGCCGAACACGAAGCCGCGACCAAGGCCGAGTCCGCCGTCCACACCGATCCGCGTACCGCCTGCTTCCACGCGCGGCGCGGGCTCGAGCTGGCGATCGCCTGGACCTACAAACATGACGCATCGCTCGAGCTGCCGTACCAGGACAACCTCTCCGCCCTGATCCACGACGAGGCGGTGTTCAGCAAGGCGCGCGTGATCAATACGCTGGGCAATCGCGCAGTGCACGGGCATCGGCCCATACCGGTTGATGATGCAGTCGTCGCGGTGCGCGAGCTATTCCACGTCATGTATTGGCTCGCGCGCACGTACGGCCGTCTCTCTCGTCCGGCGCCCGGCCTCGCCTTCGATGCCAATGCGCTCCCGCGTGGCGCACCCGTTCCGAAGCAGACAGCCGAGCAACTCCAAAAGCTCGAGACCGCGCTGCAGGAGCGCGATGAGAAGCTCGCGATTCTGCTGGCCGATAAATCTGCGCTCGATGAAGAGCTGAAGCGATTGCGCGCGAAAGTCGCGGAAGCCAAGGCCGCGGCGGCTGCGCAACCCGACATGCACGATTACGGCGAGGCCGAGACGCGCGAGAGAGCCAGCGCCATAGCGGCGTGATTTGCGCGTGTCGCGTCGCTCTTGCTTGATTTGCGGGGGACGGTCGATTCAAATGGCGGTGGCGGTGGCGGTGGCGGACGATGGCGGTGGCGGCAGAGCCCTGAGCTGATACCCGCCACCGACCGCACTCGCCAACGCCATCGCTAACCGCCACCGCATTGTTCGTACAGCCTGCCAGCCTCTATCGGACGGTGGCCGGTTTGCGTGGTATCGCCCCAGCCGCTTCGACTGCAATTCCGCCGGTCCTCTTGCCATCAACGAGAATCTGGGGCTGTCACAGCACGAGTCAGCGGACGCAGCGAGTCCACTTGCAGCCGGATGCGGCGAAGCTCAGCAGTGAGCGTCGAGAACCGTCCATGCACGGATTCTCCACTCAGACCGGCCTGTCGGAATCCATCGGCCCAAGTCGAAAAACTTTCCACGCGCCTGCCCAATTGCCCGTAGGCCGTCGTCGATGCTGCCTGACGTTCCTCCAGCGCAGTCAGTTCGCCATCCAGTCTACTCAGCACGCCATCCAGTCTACTCAGCGCTGCGCGCAGCGAGCTGACCGATGCGCTGACATCGGACGTGGTCGATTCCTGTGTCTGAGCGCGGCGGCTCAGCGCGGCGAAAGCGGAGCTATTCGTAAGATTCTGACGTTCCAGCGCATCCATCCGCGACCGCTGCGCTTGATCCACGCGGGCTAAGCCATCCAGACGAATTGTCATCGCGCGGTCGGTTTCATCGAACCGCTGATGCGTCGCCTGCGCTTCACCCTGCGCGTAGTCGGAGACCGAACGGATACTGTCGCCGAGGACAGCGAGGCGCTTCATGCGGTCCTGGTCTAGATCATTCACCAAATCTCCGACGTCGAGGACCGAGGCGCGCGTCAGCGCGAGCCTGGTGCGGAGGTCCGCGAGATCGTTACGGACGCCGATATAGAGCCAAATCGACACGCTCAACGCGCTCAAGGCGGCAAGACTCAGGAAGACCGCTTTCGCCACCCGTGCTCTCCGGCCGGAATCCCGCACAACCGGAGGTTTGGAAGGAGGTATGGACGAGCGGTTGGACCACCCGGCCCGGTAATCGGAAGCGAGCACGACCTGATTACCAGGCTTCCGGCGCGGTTCAGGGTTGGGTTCGTCCCGTTCGAAGGGCGGGGGCTCCTCGAGAAACTTGAAGTCGTCCATGAGCACCTCTGGTCTTTCGGCGACCGCGGGGAAGATAGGTGGGCTTGATTACTGGTTCGACGGACGCCGCTGCTTTTTCGTTGCACCGGCTGCATACTTGTAATCCTGCTTCATAGCTTCGTGTTCCCTCGACGTCGCCGGCTGCTGACACGGTGGCCCGTCAGGTAACAATTGCCGCAACTTCTACCGTGTCACGAGACTCGATTGGCTTAGCCGTAACCACAAACCGCGAAGACCAAGGCGTGAGCGAGTCGCCCGGGTGAAGGATCGTCGGCTGGATGGCGGTGAGCGATGGCGGTGGCGGCTGCGATGGCGTT
>JBBDWZ010000283.1:0-11310 GCA_040902615.1 Gemmatimonadota bacterium
GGGTTTCGAGGCTAGGCGGCAGTAAGGGTGGAAACCCTGATCCGCGTTCTGTCGCAACAGTATTGATGCTGGGGACGGCGGGGCACGCAGCTTCCTAGTATAGAGGCTGTGAAGCCGGTCATCCAATGACTGTTGACCCACTGACCCACTGACCTATTCGAACCATGACGAAGGCACGAACGATGACGACTTTCATGCGCGCCTGCCGGCGTTTGCCGCTGCTACTCGCGCCTGCGCTGCTGGCGCTGGCGATGGGTAAGGCCAATGCGCAGCAGGCACCAGCCACGCTGAGTCTCGAGGAAGCGGTCGCATTAGCGCGGCGCTACAACCCGGACTATCGCACACAAGCCAATGATCCAGCGATTGCGGATTGGCAGGTACGGGAAGCGTATGGCAACCTGCTGCCGGGCGTACAGGTCCGCACGTCGGCGAGCTACATCCTGCCGGGCACGGAGCGACTTGGCTCGACCAGCCTTCAGGAGAGCACACCGCCGCAGTACTCGTCGAATTACTCCATTGGCGGCGGAATGACGCTGAGTGGCGCGACGTTTTTCAATCTTTCGCGGGTGCGGGCCAACCGTGATGCCACCGACGCGCGCGTGGCTGCGGCTGGTTACAACCTCGCATCGGATGTGACTCGCGATTATCTGGCGGCCATGCGTTCACGTGATGCGATCATCGTGGCGCGCCAGGCGCTGGAGACTGCACGTGAGACTAAGAAGCTGGCCGACGCGCGTTTCGCAGGTGGCGCGGCTACTCAGCTGGATGCTGCGCAGGCGGATGTCGGCGTGGGCCGCGCGGAAGTCGCATTGATCCAGGCCGAGAACCAGCAGCAGGTCGACCAGTTGCGGCTGTTGGAGCGCATTGGCGTGAGTATGGACCGGCCGGTCGAGCTGACCAGCAAGCTGGAAGTATTCGATCCGAGCTGGTCGCGGGAGCAGCTGCTAAGCATCGCGCAGTCGAATCATCCACAGATTCAGGCGGCCCGCGCATCCGAGAGTGCAGGCCTGGCCAACGCGCGCGCGGCGAGGATGGCGTACCTGCCCAGCCTGAGCTTCAGCGCCGGCTGGTCAGGCTCGGCCCGTGAAATCGGCGATCGCAACCAGATCATCAAGAACGTGAAGAGCAGCGTCGCCAATCGCCGCGAGAACTGCGAGATCAACAACAAGTTCGCCGCGCTGATCAATGAGCCGCTGGACGACTGCACGCAGTATGTATTCACGCCGCAGTTGCAGGCCGATGCACTGGCGGCCAACAACAACTTCCCGTTCAATTTCACGACGGCACCGCCGGCCTTTTCACTGACGATCTCGCTGCCGATCTTCGACGGGTTCACCCGTGAAGTACAGATGCAGTCGGCGCGCGCCGATGCCGATGATGCCAGTTACCGCCGCCGCGCGGCCGAGCTGGCCCAGCACACCGCAGTCGCAGCGGCGCACGGCACAGTCATGTCCGCTCGCCGACTGGTCGACATCGAGCAGCGCAATGTGCAGGCAGCCGACCTCGCCTTGAACATCGCGCGCGAACGGTATCGCCTGGGCGCGGACACCTTCGATCGCGTTGCAACCGCGCAGCAGACCAAAGCGCAGGCGGACCAGGCACAACTGCTGGCGCTTTATTCCTTCCACGAGAGCGTGGCTGCGCTCGAGGCGGCGGTGGGTCAGCCGTTGCGGGGCCGCTGATCGGATCAGCGGATCGCGGATTGCGGGATTGGGATGGAGATGTCCCATGGGTGAAGAATCCCGGCCGATTCGAGGACGGTTTGTTGTTGTGAGACAAGGGAACTTGTGGGTAGTTGGGCTGGCATAGAGCTTTACAGTATACATACGTCCCAAACGATCGCGGGCGCGGGCAGCGGAAGGGTTTCCAACCGTTTGCGCCGATCCCGAGTCAAAAGGAAGAGTCCGATGGACGTCGTACGAACCAACAAGAAAAAGAAGCGCACGCCGATCTACATCGCCGCGGGTGTCATCACCGCAGTCGCGATCACGGTTGGCCTTTCCCAGATGGAGCCGGCCGCGCCGTCGGTGGAAGACGCGGCAGCCTGGCGGGACACGGTGCGGCGTGGCGACATGCTGCGTGAAGTACGAGGCCCGGGTACGCTGGTACCGGAGCAGATCCGCTGGGTAGTCGCGGTGACATCGGGCCGCGTCGAGCAGGTCTTCGTGCTCCCGGGCGCCAAGGTGCAGCCGGGTACGCCGCTGCTGATCATGAGCAATCCGGACGTGCAGCGGTTGTCGTTGGAGGCGCAGCAGCAGCTCTCGAACGCGCAGTCCCAGCTGATCAGCCTGAAGGCGAACCTGGAGACGCAGCGGCTGCAGCAGGAAACGTCGGTGGCGTCCGCAAAAAGCGCGTATAACACTGCCGTCCGTGATTTCAAGCTGCAGGAAGAGCTGAAGTCGAAGAAAATGAGTGCGGAAAACGAGTATGCGCGGGCCCAGGATGCGCTGGCGGAAGCCAAGCAGCGCTATGAAGGTGAGCAGAAGCGGCTGGAGGTCACCAATGCTTCGATCGGTTCGCAGGTCAACACGCAGATCGAGCAGGTCGAGTCGTTGAAGCGGATCCTGGCCTTCCGGACGGCCGAGCTCGCCTCGATGAACGTGAAGTCGGAGTCGGAAGGCGTGGTCCAGGAGTTTAGTATGCAGGTCGGGCAGTGGGTCAACTCGGGCACCACGCTGGCGCGGGTGGTCGAGCCCGGCCGGTTGAAGGCAGTGCTGCGGATTCCCGAAACCCAGGCCCCCATGGTCGTGATCGGCTTGCCGGCCAAAATCGACACGCGAAACGGGATCATTGAAGGCAGCGTAGTGAGAATCGATCCGGCGGCTCAGAATGGAACGGTGGGCGTGGACGTGGCGCTCCCACAGAACCTGCCAGCCAGCGCCCGTCCCGACCTGAGCGTCGATGGTACCATCGAGATCGAGAACCTCAAGAACGTTCTCTATGTTGGGCGCCCAGCGATTGCCCAGTCCGATGCGCGGGTCGGCCTGTTCAAGCTCGAGCCCGATGGCAAGACGGCGCGGCGCGTGACCGTCCAGCTGGGCCGGAGCTCGGTGAACTTTATTGAGGTCGTGCAGGGTTTGGCAGAAGGCGATGTCGTGATCCTGTCCGACATGTCCCAATACGATGCGTCTGACAAAGTGCGATTGAAGAAGTAGCGGCCGGGCCGACTTGACGGTCGGCCGGTCATAAACGTCAGTGGGCTGATTTTCTTACCAACATCCAACGGAGTCTCCGGTCATGGACCAGGCGTCTGAAGCCCTCATCAAACTCGAGGGAGTGAGCAAGGTATTCTTCACCGATGAAGTGGAGACCCACGCGCTCGCCACGGTGCACCTCGAGATCGGCCGCGGCGAGTACATCTCGATCGCCGGTCCGTCCGGCTGCGGCAAGACCACACTGCTCTCACTGCTCGGCCTGCTCGACACGCCGACCGAGGGCAAGTACCTGCTCGATGGCAAGGATGTTTCCAACCTCTCGGCCTCCGAGCGCGCACGCGTCCGGAACCGCGAAATCGGTTTCATCTTCCAGGCCTTCAACCTGATCGGCGATCTAACGGTCTTCGAGAACGTCGAGCTGCCCCTGACCTACCGCGGCATGTCCTCCGGCGAGCGCAAACAGCGCGTGCAGGAAGCGCTCGAGCGAGTCGGTATGTCACACCGCATGAAGCACTACCCGTCGCAGCTGTCCGGCGGTCAACAGCAGCGCGTCGCCGTCGCCCGTGCGATCGTCGGCCGGCCACTCATTCTCCTCGCCGACGAGCCGACGGGTAACCTCGACTCCAAGAACGGTGAGGCCGTGATGGAGCTCCTCAAAGAGCTGCACGCCGACGGCGCCACCATCTGCATGGTCACACACGATCCGCGCTACGCTCGCTACGCCGACCGCACCATTCACCTGTTCGACGGCCAGGTCGTGCGCGATGAAGAGAGTCAGAAAGCAGACGAGCTCGAAGAGAGCGGCTTCGACGTGCATCACACCAAGCACTAGACGTTCGGCTCTTCGGTCAGAAACAGAGGGGGCGCGGCTGACGCGCCTCCTCTTTTTTTCCCCTCCGCACAATGATTTTCGGGCAGGGTCATTAAGGCTTCACGATGCGCAACCTGACGATGTAGGACACATCCAGCGAATCGCGTGTCACCAGGAGTATCGCATCCTTCTTGATCAGTGGCGGTGGCAACAGCGTTGGTTCCACCGGTAACGCCACCTCTCCCAGGAATGCGCCGTCCTCGCCGAACACATCGAACTGCCAGTTATCGCCAACACCACGCCGCAACACCCAAAGCCGTCCATCGGGATCGGGCAGTAATCGCTCGAAGAAAGGTTTGGTGGCGGGAATACGCGAGAGGTCGAGTTTAGGGTGTTTCCGCACTTCGTCGGGAAGCGCTGCGATGAAGGCAGCGCGATCGTCATTCAAGACCGGTACTGCCTGGATCGCACGCTCGATCACCATGATGGTGTCGCCACTCAGTTCTCGCAGCGCGATCGAATACTCGGAAGAGTGTCCGGCCCAGACGCGTGCGGAGTAACGAGCGTGGCCAATGTCGACGACCCACAGATTTCCCGCTGAGTCCCACAGGAGGCCGAACGGATTACTGAATTCGCCGGGACCGCCACCCGGCCGGCCGATGGTACGCAGGTGTTTTCCATCGGCCGCAAAGACGCGCACATCTTTTGATTGTTGGTCGAGCACGTAGATGCGGCCCAGCTCATCCTGTTCGACGGCCCACGGCTGTCCAAACAGATCGGGATCTTCACCTTCCATCCGGCCAATGCGCCGTTCCTCGGTGAGTCGCCAGGGCTTTGCACCCCACACACCGTCATCAGGCCCGCGCACGCGCAACGCGCCATTCGGTAGTCTAACGAATTGCGGCCGGATGGATGGGTCCGAGTCGATGCCACCGCAGGCTGCCGCGGCGATCAGCCCAAGCAGAAAGACTCGTGATCGAATCATCATTTGTAGCTTAGTTATGACCGGCCGCTCAGAACCAGATTGAATCGCAGGCTTCCCTCGAGGTGAGTGGCTCAAACCGGGGCGCGGCATCCCGGAAGTGAACGGCCCGCGCTCCGGCCGCGCGCACACGAGACCATAGAGAACTGTTGTCTTGCCTGCATTTTCCTGGACGTGTCGGACCGGCATGATGCTTTCCTTCATCTGGCTCAGATTCGGGCTCTGTCTCTGAACTCTGTTGAGCTGGAAAATGGACGCACTTACGCAGGACATTCGCTTCGCGCTTCGGATGCTAATGAAGTCGAAGGCATTCACGTTGTTCACGATCACAACGTTGGCACTCGGCATAGGCACCAACACGGCGCTGTTCACAGTGATCAATGGTGTGCTGTTGCGGCCGTTGCCGTTTGCGGATGCGGAGCAGTTGCTGGATGTGCCATCCAAAGCGGATGAGCCGTTTCCAGCATCGGAGCCGAATCTTCGTGACTGGCAATCGCAGTCGCGCCTGCTGGCGGGCATAACGGGTTACACGCCGACCAGTGTCAACCTGATCGGCCGAGGCGAGGCGGAGCGTGTGCAGGGGACGGCTGCGGGTGATGCGTTCTTTCGGGTGCTGGGTGTTGCAGCGGCGCGTGGCCGCACCTGGCGTGAAGCCGATCCCGCCGACAACGGTGTTGTGCTGAGCGATCAGCTCTGGCGGCGGCGCTTCGGCAGTGATCCGGCGATCGTTGGCCGCGACGTCATTATCAACGGCGCAGCGCGCCCGGTCATCGGAGTGATGCCGTCATCGTTCCGGCTGGGCGATGCCGAGCTCTGGCTGCGTCTGCCGCCCAACCCGCAGGCCCGGCGCGGCAACTTCAACTTGCGCGTCGTCGCGCGGCATGCGCCCAATGTTTAGATCGCCCCCGCACAACATGAGAAGGATGCGATCGGGGAGCGTCTTGCCACACAGTACCCTGGCAATGGCTTGGGCGCGCTGCTACGCCCGCTGCAGCAAACGATCGTGGGCGAGGCAAAGAAACCGCTGTTGGTTTTGCTAGGTGCGTGCGGGTTGGTCCTGCTGATCGCATGCGTGAACGTTGCGAGCCTGATGCTCGTGCGCAGTGACAGCCGCAGGCGTGAGCTGGCCGTACGAGCATCGCTGGGCGCGCTGCGTGGTCGCCTGATCCGGCAGCTGCTCACCGAAGCGTTGACTGTGAGTCTGGCCGCTGGGATCGTCGGACTGCTGATTGCCACCTGGGGCACCGATATCCTGATCCAATTCATCCCTAATGCAGTGCCGCGTGCGGCGGAGGTCACGGTCGATGCACGTGTGGTTGCGTTCACGCTGCTGATCGCATTAGGTACCGGCGTGCTATTCGGTCTGTGGCCAGCCTTTCGCGCGTCCAACTTGCGGTTGTCCACGCTGCTCGCGGAAGGCGGCCGTGCCACCACTGCGGGTACTGGCCGTCAACGCGCGCGCAATGCGTTGATCGTCACTGAAATCGCATTGGCACTGATCCCACTTACGGGTGCGGGCCTGTTGCTCAGGAGCCTGGGTCACTTGCTTGCGATCGATCCCGGGTTCCGCGCCGAAAATGTGTTGACCGCGAACTACGCGCTGCCCGCACGCGCGTACGCGGAAGACGCACGCATCGCGCAGTTCGGCGAGCAGCTGGCCGCGAGTGCGGCGGCATTGCCTGCTGTACAGCATGCTGGTGTGATCTCACCCGAGCCGCTCGGCGATAATGATG
This sequence comes from Gemmatimonadota bacterium, assembly GCA_040902615.1. Lineage (GTDB taxonomy): Bacteria > Gemmatimonadota > Gemmatimonadetes > Longimicrobiales > RSA9 > JBBDWZ01. The sequence continues at coordinate 6,682 of JBBDWZ010000283.1, forward strand.
CCGCAGGCTCGTTCGAGATCGAAGGCCGGCCGCGGCCGGCAGGCACGGAGCCCATCTGGACCGAAATGTCCGCAGCTACTCCCGGCTATTTTCCCGCCGCGGGCATCCCGCTAGTGCGCGGACGAAACTTCACCGAGTCCGATCGCGCCAATACGGTAAAGGTTGCGCTGGTGAGCGAGACGTTCGTACGCAGATTCTTTGGCGGTCAGAACCCGATCGGTCGGCGCATCGTCATGGGCTACGATCCCGGGAATCCGCGCGAAATCGTCGGCGTAGTCGGCAATGTCAGAGCCCGCGCTCTGGATGCCGAACTGGAGCCGCAGATCTACTTTCCATTCGCGCAGCAGCCGCTCAATTCAGCGGCGATCTTCGTGCGCAGCAGTTCGCCACCCAATGTACTGGCGGAGACGCTGCGCAATACGGCGCGGCAAATCGATCCGCAGATCCCGTTGTATCGCCTGCGCACGCTCGATCAGGCGATCAGCGCATCCCTGGCGCGGCCCCGCTTCACGGCTCTGCTGCTGGTCACGTTTGCCGTGTGCGCGCTCATCATTGCTGCCGCAGGCGTGTACGGCGTGTTGTCGTACATCGTGACCGAACGCAAACGCGAGATCGGCATTCGACTCGCACTGGGCGCACGCCCAGCCGATATCCTTCGCCTGTTCGTCGGCCATGGAACGCGCCTCGCCTTGCTCGGCATCACGTTCGGCCTGGCTGGTGCCCTCGCCCTCGGCCGGACGCTCAGCGGATTACTATTCAATACAGCGCCCAACGATGCGCTCACACTCGCGGTCGTTACATCTATCGTTGGCATTGTTGCGGTGCTCGCGTGTTACATACCCGCCCGTCGTGCTGCACGGTTGGATCCCGTAGAGACTCTGGCTTGAACTACCAGAAACAGAAACAAAGACAGGTACAGTGACGGCGGGTCAGTAGCAGGGAAAAGAGACAGGGATATTGCCGACTGACGCGCTCCCCCCGAAGCGCGTCGCTCCTTCGTCAGAGCGGTCGATGGATGCGGAATTGGCGTCCCACAACCGAACACTCCAACGAATCATCGGCACGCCGCGAGTGGCCCCAACTGCTTCTCTCTCTGTAACTTACGAATTCTCGCCAGCCAGGCCTGAACCTTCCCTGTAGTTCCCACAGTTTTGACTCTGGCTCGTGGCTCTGACTCTGATGGCTGTCTCCGATTCTGGTTCTGACCAGCTGTCACTGACTCTGAATAACTGTCTCTGATTCTGTTTCTGTCTCTGATTCTGTTTCTGTCTCTGATTCTGTCTCTGTCTCTAGTTCTGGCCCGCTGTCACTGTACCTGTCTTTGTCACTCTAACTGAAGTTCGATATGGAAACGGTTCTTGGGGATCTGAGATTTGCTGCTCGCACGCTGGTGCGCAGTCCGGGGTTTGCCATTGCAGCGGTAGCGACGCTGGGGTTGGGTATTGGCGCGACCACGATGGTGTTCAGTCTGGTGAATGCGATTCTGCTGCGGCCGTTTCCGTATGCGGTACCGGAGCGGTTGATCCAGCTGACCGAGACGGATCGCAGCGGGCAATATGAGTCGACGTCGTACCCGAATTTTGTTGATTATCGCTCGGGGATGAACACGCTGAACGGGTTGGGCGCGTACTCCAATGAGACGCTGACGCTGCGTGGGCAGGGCGGTGCGCAGCGCGTCGAGGGCTCGGCGATCAGTTACAACCTGTTCGACATTCTCGGCATCAGGCCGCTGATCGGCCGCACGTTCCGTGCGGATGAAGACGTGCCGACTGCCGAGCGCGTGGTGCTGCTCGGGTATGGGCTCTGGCAAAATAGTTTTGGTGGCGATCGTGCGCTGGTTGGCGGCACGCTCAACGTGGATGGCGAGCCGCACGTCGTGATCGGCGTGATGCCGCCGGACTTTTCGTTTCCTGAGCAGGGCCAGGCCTGGGTGCCCCTGCGCCGCGATCCGACTGCAGAACGAGGATTGAATTACATCACGGCAATTGGCCGATTGGCGCCGGGTGCCATCGTCGCGCAGGCGCGAACCGAGGCGGAAGCGATACGCCAGCGGTTGAGCCGCGATTATACGAGCGGATCGGATCGCGTCGTGCGGGTGGGCGGTCTTCAGGAAACGTCGGTCAGCGAAATCAAGCCGGTGCTGCTGATTCTGCTGGCAGCGGTCGGCTTCGTGCTGCTGATCGCATGCGCGAATGTCGCCAACCTGCTGCTGTCGCGCGCGGCTTCGCGCGACAAGGAAATTGCGATTCGGACGGCGCTCGGTGCTGGCCGCGCGCGGCTGGTCCGTCAGCTGCTCACGGAAAGCGTACTGCTCGGCCTGCTGGGCGGCGCACTGGGCGTGCTGCTTTCGTCGTGGTGGATGGACCTGATGCTCGCCTCGATACCCACGCCGCTGCCGGCGTGGCTCAAGATCAACATCGATCGTACCGTGCTGCTGTTCACGCTTGCGGTCGCGTTCGTGACCGCACTGCTATTCGGACTCGCGCCCGCACTGCAATCGATCAGGACCGATGTTCAGGCCACACTCAAGGAAGGCCGCGGCATTACCGGCTCGTTCCGCAAGAATCGTCTGCGTAGTGCCCTGGTCGTGGCGCAGCTGGCCCTTGCCGTCGTGCTGTTGACTGGCGGATTGCTCATGGTCAAGAGCTTCCTCGCGATGCGGCAGGTCAATCCAGGATTCCGGATCGAGAACGTCGTTGCCGTCGACCTGGCATTGCCGGGCCAGCGCTACGACAGCGAGGCGAGCCGTCTCGTGTTCTACGATCGCCTGCTCGAGAAGGCGGCCGCGATTCCAGGCGTGCAGCAGGTTGGCGCCATCTCGGCGGTGCCGATTGGCGGCGCGAACAATACCAGCAACTTCACGGTCGAAGGCCGTTCGCCGTCCGATCCCGAAGCCGCGCGCAATGCATTTCACACCATCGTCACACCCGGCTACTTCGAGACCATGGGCATCCCTTTGGTGCGCGGGCGTTACTTCCGCTCGACCGACCTCGCGGGTTCCGAACGCGTTGCGATCGTGAACCAGCGTGTAGTGGATCTGTTCTTCGAGGGCGAGGATCCGGTTGGGAAGCGCATTGCGTGGGGCGCGGGTGAGGGCCTGGAGTGGATGACGATCGTGGGTGTGACAGCCAACGTGAATCAGGCCGATATCAATCAGAAAGCAGTCCATCCCGAGATCCATCAGCCGCTGGCGCAGTCTGCGCGGCGCAGCATGAGTCTCATGCTCCGCGCGAGTGGTACGCTCGATCAGCTGCGGCCGGCTCTCCAGCGCGAAGTGCAATCGCTGGATCCGAACATTCCGCTCTTCAACGTGCAGACCATGAAGCAGGTAGTGACCCAGGCGGTCTGGGATTCCAGGCTCTACAGCTCGTTGTTCGGCGCGTTTGCTGCCGCCGCCCTGTTGCTGGCTGCGGTCGGATTGTACGGCGTGATCGCGTATTCCGTATCGCAGCGCACGCCGGAGATCGGCGTCCGCATCGCGCTGGGAGCGGAGCCCAGTCTGGTTACGCGTATGATCGTCTGGCAGGGAATCCGGCTTTCCGCGCTCGGTGTCGGGCTCGGTTTGCTGGGAGCGGTGGCCATGGGTCAGGCCATGCAGGGACTGCTCTACGGCGTTCAGCCCATCGACCCGCTCACCTTCGTGGCCGTGCCTCTGCTGCTCACTGGTGTAGCCACTCTGGCCAGCTGGATACCCGCGCGCCGCGTGCTGCGCGTCGATCCGATCACTGCATTGCGCCTGGAATAGAGATGGAGCGGCCGCTGCAGGACCTGCGTTACGATCGATCCGAGCGAAACCTGCGACAGGAGTGATCATGCTTCAGCGCCTGGTGCCCGATCTCCGGCAGTCATTACGCATGATGACGCGCCAGTGGGGTTTCACGCTGGCCGCCGTCGCGACTATCGCGCTCGGAGCAGGCGCAAACGCAACCGTGTTCAGCCTGGTGAATGCGGTGCTGTTGCGGCCCATGCCGATCGGTGAGCCGGAGCGTGCGCTGAACGTTCATGGCACCGATGGCGATGGCGAGCGCTTCAACGGGTTCAGCTATCCCGAATACCAGGACCTCGCCCGGCGCACGCGCTCGCTCACTGAGCTCGCGGCTCACAGCGAGGTCAGTGCAATTCTGCAGCGCGATGGTACGGAGCTGCTCTCCGGGCAGCTGGTATCGGCGAATTATTTCGATGCAATGAAGCTTTCTCCCGCCGCCGGCCGTTTCTTCCTGGCAGAAGAAGAGCCGCGGGGTGCAGTGCCCGTGGTTGTGCTGTCCTACTCGTTGTGGCAGCGCCGTTTCGACGCCGACCCGGACATTGTCGGACAGTCTCTCACGCTCAGTGGTCACGGCTTCACTGTGGTTGGCGTAGCACCACCGGAGTTCCGAGGGTCGTTCCGCGGTGTCGACTATGTATTCTGGGTACCGATCGGAACGCGTCCATTGCTGGTACGGCAAACGCCAGGATCGGTATCTGGTGATATGCTGACGTCGCGCAGAATCACGTGGCTGGATCTGGTCGGGCGGTTGACACCCGGCACCACGCTGGGGGCAGCGCAGGACGAGCTGACCCGGCTGCGCCAGTCGCTGGCCATGGAGTTTGAGAGCCGCGACACCGAGCCTGCCGCGGAGCTGTTTCCAC
>JBBDWZ010000284.1:0-11233 GCA_040902615.1 Gemmatimonadota bacterium
GGACCACGATTGCCAGGTTGGTCGCGCTCGGACTGCTGATCAGCGCATGCAGCGCTGACGGGATCTTTCCGCCTGACCAGGACCGCCTTTCGGTGGGTACCTGGGGCGGTGTCAATGCCGGTGTTCTGGTCTCGGATAGCGTCGCCCACGTCCACGTTGGTTGCACCAACGGCAATTTCGTCGGGCCGGTCGCACTCGATGGCGAGGGTCGATTCACTGCAACCGGCAGTTACATCCTGCGCGCATATCCCATCGCCATCGGGCCCTCGCTGCCGGCTCAATTCAGCGGCATTGTGCAAGCCAACAAGCTGCACCTGACCGTGACCGTCAATGACACAGTGGAGGACAAAGTTGTCGTGCTCGGCCCGGTCACGGTGACGTTTGCCCAGGATCCACGCATGGGGCCGTGTCCAATCTGCAGCAATATGCCAAAAGACTGATTCGCGCCCCCTTCCCGCAACGGTCAGCCGCGCAGCGCGTCCGTCGGATCGACGGACATGGCGCGGAGAGCGGGTAAAATCGTGGCCACAATCACGACCACGATCAGCAGGCCGGACACGGCGAGCAGCGTAGGCATATCAACCGTCGAGACCCCGACCAGCATCGAGCGGATCACACGTGCGGTGGCAGCCGCGCCGAACAATCCCAGCGCGATGCCGAGCAACGCCATCCGCAGACTGTCACCGACTACCAGTGCCAGCGCCTTGCCGCGCTCTGCACCAAGCGCCATCCGCACGCCGATCTCGAACCGGCGTTCCGACACACCATACGAGATCACGCCGAAGATGCCGATACCAGCGAGCACGAGCGCGAGTCCGGCAAACGCGGCGATCAGGCCGGTGCTGAATCGACGATTGGCCACCGATGTGCCCACCACCTGCTCCAGCGTGCGGATATCCGAAACCGGCACCGCCGGATCCAGCGATCGCACGATGCTGCGTACCTGACTGGCGATCAGTAGGGGATCGCCACTCGTGCGTATGATCAGCGACAAACTGCGCGGCATGACGTACGCCGACCGCGCGGTCTGCGGATAGGGAAAGTACATGGTCGGCTCGGGTGTGTCGGTGAAGCCGCGCGAACGGATGTCGTTGACCACGCCGACCACCGTCATATACGTCTCCGCGCCGCCCAGCCGGAACCGTTTGCCGAGCGGATTGGCATTCGGCCAGAGTTGTTCCGCCATCGCCTGGCTTACGATCCCGACGTAGGGACCGGTCTCGCGATCCTGATCGCTGAAGTCTCGACCGCTCACCAGCCGAATGCCGATTGCGTCGAAGTAGCCGGGCGTCACCTGCTGCGGTACGCCAGTGGGACCCTGAACCATGCGCTCGTAGCTTTGTCCTTCCGCCAGCACACCCCAAAGACCACCAGCACCGGTGACCGGCAGCCAGCCCGCGGCGCCTGCGTATTGCACCCCCGGGATCGCACGGACCCGCTCGAGCAATTGGTCGTAAAAGACGATCGACTTTGCTTCGTCGTAGCTGCTTTGAAGCGGCGACACTTTCACCGTCAGCGCCGATCGGCTGTCGAAACCGAGGTCAGCGCGCTGCAGGTTGAGCAGGCTCCGCAACAACATGCCGGCACCGCTCAGCATCACGACAGCCAGAGCGACTTCAGCAACGACCAGCGATTTGCGGACCCGGCGAGAGCCGACCCGCTGCTCGCTTCGGCCGCTCTTCTTCAGCGTTTCGGCGGGCGCTTCGCGCGAGGCGCGGAAAGCCGGCACGATGCCGAACAAGAGTCCGGCCACGAGCGATGTTGCGAACGCGTAGGCGACCACTGCCCAATCGATGCCGATTTCATCGAGCCGCGGAATCGACGACGGCGCGATCGCCATGAGAACGCGATCCGCTGCCCAGGCGATGCCAACGCCGAGCAAGCCGCCCGTGAAGGCAAGGACCAGGGCCTCGGCCAGCAGCTGCGTTATCAGACGATGCCGTGACGCGCCCAGCGCGGAGCGCAACGCCATCTCGGTACGGCGTCCTTCACCACGTGCCAGCAGCAGGTTGGCCACGTTGGCGCACACGATCAGCAGCACGAAGCCCACCGCGCCGAGCAACGCCCACAGGTACGGCCGGGTCGCGCCGACCAGCCCTTCGCTGACTTTTGTAATGTTGGGGATGGGCGGAAACTTCGGATCGTATGAATTCCGTTGGTCGGCCATCATACGACTGGCAAAGACACGCGCTTCACCCCGTGCCTGCTCAACCGTCACCCCGGGCCGCAGCCGCCCGACCATGAACAGGAAATGATTGCTGCGATGGCCCAGGCTGTCGGCGTTCATGCGCGCCAGCGGCAGCCACGCGTCCGTACGCGCCTGCGGATAGTCGAAGTTGCGCGGCATGATGCCGATCACTGTGCGCGGCCGTCCATTCAACGTTATTGGTTTGCCGACCAACGCCGGATCTCCGCCAAATCGCCGCTGCCACAGCCCATGGCTGATGATCATCACCGTCGCCGGGCTGCTCAGGTCCTCGTCCGACCCGAAGCTGCGGCCCAACATCGGTGAGAGACCGAGCACGCTGAAAAAATCTCTGGTTACCGATGCGAGACTGATCCGCTCCGGCTCCTCTTCCGTTGCCAGGTTGCCCTCGTTCTGGATAAACGCGGAGAGCGCCTCGAATGAACGAAGGCCCAGTTTGTAATCGAAATACTCGGGCTCCGATGCCAGCCATTGCGGCGGCTCATGGCCGAAGGAAACCACGCGCTCCGGGTGTGGGTACGGCAGAGGCCGCAGCAGGATGCCGTGTACGACGCTGAAGATCGCCGCGTTTGCGCCCACGCCCAACGCAATGGTCGCTACCACTGCAATCGTGAACACCGGACGCCGCGCGAGCACGCGCAACGCATACGTTGCATCCTGTGCGAGCGTAGCCAGCGATGCGCCGCCGGTAGAATGCAGTCGCGATTCTGAAGACCGCAGCCGCTCGGACAGCGCCGCCGTGAGATGGTCGGCAATGATGCGGGCCCAGCCGGCGATGGTGACGCCGTCGCGTACTCGATCACGGTGAAACTCCAGCATCGCTGCCCCATACCGCCGCCGGAACGTGGCCGGATACAGTCGCAGCAACCCGCGTATGATCCGTTCCGATCTCATGCGCGGCCTCGGGCGATGATCCCGCGATCTTCGGCAATCCGCACCAGCGAGCGCAGCCGCTGCATTTCTGCCGCGAGCACTCGCTTCCCCAGAGGCGAGAGCCGATAGTAGACCCGCCGCTCGTCAGTTTCCGAGCGCGGCATCGGCGCCTCACCAATCAGCCCATCCTCCTCCAGCGTACGAATGTGCCGATACAGGTTCCCCGCTTCGACCGTCACCTGACCCTGCGTGTGATCGAGGATGTCTTGCCTGATCCCGTATCCATGACGATCACCGCCCGTCAGCATAGTCAGGATCAGCAGCTCGATCGGCTTGAGCGGCAGGAAACTCTCCGGCTCAGGTATCCGCGCAGCACTCACACTCCCCCCTGGCAGCTATGATTAAAATGACACTAGTTGTTGGACCGCCGAGCTGGCCAAATGGTTGCAGGAGGAGAGCGTCAGGACGCTTTTCGAGAGCCGTCTGCCCGGCTTGCGTGCTTCCGATGCGCCACCGTGCCCCCGACAAAAGCCATGGGTACCATGAAGAGCAGGTTACCAACTTGCGGATAGTCGATGAGGCAAGGGAAACTGCGGTTTGATGAGCGAATGACCGTAGTGGTACTCAGGGCACGCCTCGCCGGCCGGCCCCCAAATGCCTGTGCGCATAGCGCGCGACTCGCCTGTCTGAGTAGTATGGTACAGCTCTCACACCGTAATCAGGAGTCAGCCATGCGCGGCGTATTGGTCGCTGCCGGTTTGTCCACCGTATTGCTGCTGCCGGGGGTCCTTGCTGCTCAGCGAGGCGGGCGCGGCACTCCGATTCCCGCCGGGCAATCCTGCCCCGCCGGTACGACCGAAATCCGGCCGCGCTCCTGCATGGCGCCCGAGCTTCCGCCGCCCAGCATCCTGGACTACCGTCCGAAGTCCACGTTGGTGGTGCCGGTGCACATGGTGAGAACGGCGAAGTACCCGGTCATCGATTATCACGCCCACGTAAGGGGCCTGATCGGCTCGAGCAATGGCTTGGCGCAGTTAGGAGCGTCGATCGACAGTCTGAACGTGCGCCTGATGGTTGCTGCGGACAACATCTCGGGTGATCAGCTGGTGCGGACGATGGCCGCCATTCGCGCTGATCCGAAAATGAAAGATCGCGTACGCATCCTTACCGGTGTCAGTTTTAGCAATGTAGGACCAGGCTGGGCGCAAAGAGCCGTCGCGCAACTGGAAGCAGACGTCGCTGCCGGCGCGGTGGGTATTGGTGAAATCGGAAAAGGTCTCGGTCTTTCGGCCAGGAAGGCCGACGGCTCACGCTTGAAGATCGACGATTCTGATCTCGATCCAATCTGGGAGGCGGCTGCCCGACTCAGGATTCCCGTTTTCATTCACACGGCAGACCCGCCGCCGTTCTTTCAGCCGCTCGACTTCACGAACGAGCGCTGGCTCGAGATGGCGTTGTTCGGCGAACGGCGGTTTCCGCCAGATCGCTTCCCGAGTTTCGAACAGCTGATGACCGAACGTGACAACCTGTTCAGGAAACATCCGAAGACGACTTTCGTGGCCGCGCACATGGCCTGGCTCACCAACGATCTGGGCCGACTGGGCAAGCTGCTCACCGAAATGCCAAACGTCTACGTCGAGCTGGGCGCCGTCCTTTACGACATCGGCCGCCAGCCGCGCGTGGCGCACGACTTCTTCATCAAGTACCAGGATCGAATTCTGTTCGGAAAGGACTCGTTTCAGCCAGAAGAATATCCCTATTACTGGCGCGTGTTCGAGACGACCGATGATTACTTCGACTACTATCGCGACTATCACGCGTTCTGGAAGCTCTATGGCATTGGTCTGCCCGATGCCGTGCTCAAAAAGGTATACTACCAGAACGCACTGCGGATCACGCCCGCACTACCGAAGGCTGGCTGGCCGCGATAAGACGCGCGCGTAGAAGGCGCACTCCGGAATCGCAGCCCATGAGTAAGAAGGAACCGACGGAGCGTCTGGTGGTCGAGGGGCGCGAAGTCACGATATCGAATCCGGGCAAGGTGTTATTTCCCGATGCCGGCTTTACCAAGCTCGACGTTGTCCGGTATTACCTGGCGGTAGCCGAAGGCGCGTTGCGAGGCGCGGGCGGTCGGCCCAACATGATGGTGCGCTACCCGAACGGGATCGGCGCACCATTCTTTTATCAGAAGCGCGCACCCGCCACGCGGCCTCCGTGGATCGAAGTAGTCACGCTGCGATTTCCATCGGGACGCAGCGCTGACGAAGTTGTTCCGCGGGACGCGGCGGCGCTCGCCTGGCTCGCAAACCTGGCGTGTCTCGAGCTGCATCCGCATCCGGTTCGCGCGGACGACCTCACACATCCCGATGAGCTGCGGGTGGACCTGGATCCGGTGCCGGGCGTGCCGTGGTCGCAGGTGCGGGAGGTTGCGCAGGTCGTTGCAGCGACACTGGAAGACTTCGGGCTGATTGGCTGGCCGAAGACTTCGGGCTCCCGTGGGATGCACGTGAACGTGCGCATCGAGCGGCGTTGGAGTTTTGATGAAGTGCGGCGTGCTGCCCTGGCCCTGGCTCGCGAAGTCGAGCGGCGCGCTCCGGCCAGCGCGACCAGCAAGTGGTGGAAGGAAGAACGTCACGGCGTATTCGTCGATTACAATCAGAACGCCAAGGATCGCACAGTAGCTGCGGCGTATTCCGTGCGGCCGACTGCCAATGCACAAGTGTCAGCGCCGCTGGGCTGGGACGAAGTGCCGAACTGCGAGCCTGGAGACTTCACGCTGGCCACGATGCCCGATCGTTTTGCCCGCCTGGGCGACCTGCACGCGGACATTGCCCAGCGACCCGGATCGCTGGAGCCGCTACTGGAACTGTCAGCGCGTCACGAGCACGAGGGATTGGGTGATGCGCCCTGGCCGCCACATTATCGCAAGCAGCGTGATGAGCAGCCGCGCGTGCAGCCATCGAAGCGGCGCATGCCCAGACATCCGTTGATCGAGATCGGCCGCGCCAAACGTAAGGAAGACGCACTGGCCGGACTGGAACGTTGGAAGGCGCGGCACCCTGAAGCCGCTTCCCATCTGGAGCCAGCCGACATACTGGTCGATTCGATGCGCGGCCGTTCAAGCACCTGGACCCGCATTCGCGTCAACCTGCAGCACGTACCGGAGGACCTACGCCCCGCACAGGAGCCCCCCGACCCGGATTACACTTTGGTGTGGAGTAGCGAGGAGTGACGAGCGACGAGCGACGAGTAACCGCTTGGCGGGCTCGCGTCCGGCAAGGCCGCAGATAAGCGTCGTACCGTGTTTCATTGCTGTTGCCCTGGTCCTGGTCCTTCGGACCAGGACCAAGTGCACATCGTTCCTGATGTCAAAGCGGACCGCACCCTCTCCCTCCCCCGCATCCTTCCCCTTCCCCCCGCCCTCATCCTCTTCCTTGATCTGTATCACAACGCCTTCCGCAGGCCGAAGATGCTCTCGAGTTCATATGGCTTTGTGACTTCGAGCTGATCATAACGGCAATCAGTCGGGCGTTTGTCCGGCCGCCACCGCAGAAAGGTCGCCGCATGCCGAAACCGATCGCCCTCCAGATGATCGTACTTTACTTCACAGACACGCTCGATGCGCAGCGGCTCCCACGAGAGATCTTTGCCGGCGCTCCAGCGGCTCTGCCCCCCGGGCATGCGGCCGGTCTGGTGCGCCTGCGCATTCGCCCACTCGCGCCAGGGATGCTCCTCCAGCGCATTCGTGCGCAGCGGTGTCAGCTCGGCCACCAGTTCTTTGCGCCTGGTCATCGTGAAGGACGATGTCACACCAACGTGGTGTAACACGCCCTGGTCGTCGTACAAGCCGAGCAGCAACGAGCCGATTGCATCCTGGCCGCTCTTATGAAATCGGAACCCCGCGACCACGCAGTCCGCCGAGCGCACGTGCTTGATCTTGAGCATGGCGCGCTTGCCGGGCTCATACGGTGCGTTTTCCGGCTTGGCGATCACGCCGTCCAGACCGGCGCCCTCGAATTCGTCCAGCCAGCGAGCTGCGGTCTCGCGATCGCGGGTCATCGGCGTCAGGTAAACGGGCGGCCCCACGTCGGCCAGCAGCTGCTCGAGCAGGGCCCGCCGCTGCGCTTGTGGTTTCGACACGATGCTGCGTCCATCATGAGCCAGCAGATCGAACGCGACGAACGATGATGGCGTTTCCTGCGCCAGCTTGTTCACGCGAGACGCCGCCGGGTGCAGGCGCAACTGGAGCAAGTCGAAATCCAGCCCGTGTGGCGTGGTAATGACGATTTCGCCGTCGATCACACAGCCGTCAGGCAGCGCGGCAAGCAATGCCTCGTGTAATTCAGGGAAGTACCGGTCGAGTGGCTTGAGGTCGCGGCTCTGGATGAAAACGTCGTTGTTGCCGCGAAACACGATCGCACGGAAACCATCCCATTTGGGTTCGAACAGGAATGCGCCGGCAGACGGCAGCTCCTCCGCGATTTTGGCCAGCATTGGCTCGATGGGCGCGTCGATTGGAAATGTCATATTCGGAAACTGTCGCGGATCAGCGGGGGGAGATTCCTGGTTGGGAGTGACTGGGCCGGCGACCTCTGACTCCGCCCCCGACGAAGGCCATCGGTGCGAACAGTACCAGCGTAACGATCGCGGCCGCCGAGCTGGAGCCCTCGGGGAAAGTCAGCAATGAACCGAGCGCGCCAGCCGCGATCAATACCGCCACGATCGCACCCGCACGCCGATCACCACGCCGCGCAATTCTCCTTGCGGCCAAACCACCAAGGAAAGCAAAAAACATCCCGTACATCGTGGCCACGACCATGAACTCGGGGCTCACAGAGGCCTCCGGATCAATGCGCAGGAGCGCGACTGGCGGCAGCAGGAACAGCGCGTATCCGACCACCACGCCCAGGAAGGTTCTCATCGTAGTCCAAGCCATGCACTGGAATGTAAATGCTGAACTGTCCCGCGGAAGCTTTTTGATAAGGCTGGGACGGCGGAACAGGCGGACGCGCGATGCCGGGACAGGCCCGCTTTACGGACAATTCTGCCTTCGAGTTGTCATCTCCTGAAACACATTGGCACCGCGATCAGATCCAGCCAATCGCCCACATGACGTAAACGGCTGCCATCGCGGCAATGCCGTTGACCAGGGTCACGCCACCGAATGAAATCAATGCGGACCGCAGCGGCATGCGCGACAGCGATGTACAAACCCAGAAATAGCTCGAGTTCACGTACTTGATGATGATCGAGCCGGCCGCACCGGCGAGCATGGTCGCTTCCGGTGAGAGCTGCAGCGTTTGCATCATGGGCGCAGTGATGGAAGCGGCTGTGATTACACCGACCGTGGTCGACCCTGTGATCATGTTCGCAATGACGCCAATGACAAAGGGCAGAAAGATCGCAGGCAGGCCGCTGGCGGCCATGCCCTGCGCGATGACATCGACGGCCGGTGTCTGACGCAGGATCTGGCTGAGCGAGCCGCCCAGCCCGGTGACCATGATGATCATCGCCGAAGTGCGAAGCGCATCTTCCACCCAGTCCTGCGTTCGCAGCTTGCTCTGCTCCATCGTGGTGTTGCGAAAGGCGAGCAGGATGCCAATGCCAAGCGCAACCACAGGCCAGCCGAGGAACAGCATCGCGCGGTTCACTATATGATCCGCGGGCAACGCAAACGCGGTCACACCCTGGCCGGCAATGAGCGCTAGCGGGATCAGGATCGGCGCATAGGAGCGTACAGTAGAGGGCAGCTGCGACTCGATCCCGCGCTCGACGAACGATTGACCCACGAATTCCTGAGAGGGCGGCGAGTACACGCGCGGACCCACGAGCAACGCGTAAGCCCAACCCGCAAGGGATGCGACGAAGGTTGCGATCAGACCGAATACAATGACTCGGCTGATATCCGCTTCCACGATGGCAACGGCCGCGAGCGGACCAGGAGTCGGTGGCACCATCGCGTGCGTGAGCTGCATCGCGCCCACCAGCCCGGATGCCATTACACTCATGTTGAGGCCGGTCTGAAGTGACGCCGAATGCACCAGCGGATTCAGGATGATGTAGCCGATGTCCGAGAAGATCGCGATACCGATGATGAAACCGCTCAGGGTCAACGCGAGCGGCATGTGGCGCTGACCCACGAGTCGGATCATCGATAGCGTGATGCGCTCGATCCCGCCCGTGTGCTTGAGCGCTTCCGCCAGTAATGAGCCCAGCACGATGACCACGGCGATGCTTTGAACCGTGCGGCCGAAGCCCTGCTCGAACGCGGCGATGAACGCTTTGCGATCGATGCCGGGAATCAGAGCAAACAGCAGAATAGGCACGAGCAGCGCGAGGAAGACGTGCCAGCGGAACTTCGTGATGCTCAGGAAAAGCACGGCGATGATCGCGACCAATCCCGCGATCGCGATCAGCGCGCTGTCGGTAATCCTCGCATCCATCGGCCCTCCATGTTTGTTTGAAACGAATCGGTGTGAGCTCATATCGTTCCCGTCGTGCCTCGAATCGCATTGTGAAGCAGCACAACCGGATGGTCTGCGTGCCGGCCGGTACCATGCGCGATCTGCTGGCGGCAGGACACACCCGTGGCCGCGATGCGTGTTTCGGTTGCCTCTGCGTTGAGGGCAGGAAACAGGCGCATTCCACCGATCTGCATGGAGAGCTCGTAGTGTTCGCGCTCGAAGCCAAACGAGCCGGCCATGCCACAACATCCAGCGTCGAGCGTCACGACCTGGCCAGTCGTGAGGCGCTCCAGTAAGGCCGTACTGGCCGTAGTTGCGCCCGCTGCTTTCTGATGGCAATGCCCATGAAAAAGGATGCGGCGCCCATTCACCCTCGAGCGATCGATCGCCAGACCACCATCATCGATGGCCTCGACCAGCAGTTCATCCACCAGCCGGGTCTGCCGCGCGATGACCACCGCGCCTTCATCCCGAGGCGCAAGCGCGGGCAGCTCATCCTTCAGCGTCAACACGCACGAGGGCTCGACGCCGACGATGGGAATGCCCTGCTGCGCGGCGGGTGCGAGCTGGCGAATCAACGCTGCGTGCTGTGCTTTCGCTTGCCGCAGGAGACCCTTGGAGATGAGCGCGCGGCCGCAGCACACATCAGAGGCCAGCTGGACATCCCAACCCGCGTGCTCGAGCAGCTCAATGGCGGCACGACCGATCCACGGCTCCGTGTAGCTGGTGAACGAATCGGCCAGGAAAACCACCGGGCCGCGCGCCTTGCGATCGGCGTTTGCGCGCGGCACAGCGAGTGGAGTGCGTTGTCTGCTGCGGAACCATTTCGCCAGCGTTCTCCGCTGGAAGACGGGCAGCGGCCTGCGTACTTCAATGCCAATCGCACGCACGAGCGCGCGCGCAGGTGGCAATCCGGCCAGCCAGTTGGACCAGGGTGCGAACGCCGAGCCAATCCGATTCAACCTGCGGATGTTGCCGAATGCACGCGCGCGCAGGGGCACGCCGTGCCGTTCATAGTGATGAGCCAGCGTTTCGGCCTTGAGCGCCGCCATGTCGATGGAGAGTGGACACTCGCGTTTGCAGGCCTTGCACTCCAGACACAAATCCAGGATCTCGTGCAGTCGTTGATCGCCCAGCGCGGCACGCGGGTCCGGCGCAGACAGCGCCTTCACCAGTGCATTGGCGCGGCCGCGTGTGGAATGCTGCTCGTCACGTGTGGCCATGAACGACGGACACATGGTGCCGCTATCCGCGGACTTGCGGCAGGCGCCAATCCGTGCACAACGATTGGCGTGGCCATGCATGCCCTCTGCAAACTCGAAATGGGTGGTGAGCTTCACGGGTATCGGCAGCGCCGGCTCGCGCAGGTGCTCGGTCATGGCGGGAGCATCCACCTTTTTACCCGGATTCAACCGGCCGTGTGGATCGAATAGCCGCTTGACCCCACGCATCGCGCCATACAATGCGTCACCGAAGAGCTGGCGATTGAACTCGCTGCGGACCAGGCCGTCGCCGTGCTCACTGCTGTTCGAGCCGCCGAACTCGACCACCAGATCGCGCACCTCCTCCGCGACCGCACGCATGCGCGCAACCTCACCCGCACGCTGCAGGTCCATGAACGGCCGGATGTGCAGGCACCCTGCCGATACGTGACCGTAGAAGCCGGCGCGCAGGCCATGCTGCTCGAGGA
>JBBDWZ010000285.1:0-11167 GCA_040902615.1 Gemmatimonadota bacterium
CTTCGAGTCGGGAGACCAGAGCAGGATCGCGCGGTCACTGCCGGCCCAACCCGCATTGTCCGTCGCGTAGCCGAAGTCTTTGACACCATCGCGCGTGAGCTGTTTTTCCTGGCCGGTTGCGATGTCGCGCACCCACAGGTTCCAGTCGCGGATGAAGGCGCCGCGTTTTCCATCGGGCGACAGGGTGAGTGGCGGCGCGCCACCCGCACCACCGGCACGACCGCCGCCGCCGCCGCGCCCGCCGCGTCCGCCACCACCCTGCCCGCCGACCGCAACGCCGATGTCCGTGCATTTCGTGCCGCGCGCGTCGCAGGACCAGCGGCGCGCATTCAGGTCGAACGCAATGCTGTCAGCTTTCGTGGAGTATTGAATTTGCTGGAACGGCAACTCGTTGGGCCGGACGGTCTGGTTAGCCGCGGTCGACAGCGCGGTTGCGATGCGTGCGTGATCGAACGCGGGCGCAAGGGTCTTTCGTGCGGGATCGACCAGCACGAACTCGGAGCCAGCCGCTGTGGTCTTGCGATACCAGAAGCGATCGTCGGGCAGCCAGTTGGCCTGGACGCTGCCGCCGACCACCATGCCATTGAGATTCTGGGCGAGCCAGCGTGCGGCGCGGTCATAATCGGCTGCCGTGAATGCGCGTTGCTGCGCGTCGGCCCGTGCACCGAGCACCGTAGCGAACAAGATTGTGGCGAGCAGCACTCGTCTTGCGGCGTACGTCATGGAATCTCCCGTGGTTTCAATCGTACACGCAGTAAAAGAATGTGCGGCTCATGGCCGGGCCAGTGGCACGTGCTATTTGCGCGGCAGCTCGGACAGAACCTCCGCGACCAATCGGTCGAGGGATTCAGGCCCGGCTGTGCTCATACCCCCGGGCATCAGTGGCAATACCTGAACGTTCACACCGATGCGAGCGGAGCGGTGCTGCAGCTCCAGCTCGGCTGCGGGCCGGCTGGTGGGCAGCGCCAGCGCAATAGTGCGCACGACTCGCCGGTCGTCGATCGCGGCGCAGATGTATCGGTATTTGACAACCTGCTCCCAGATCGCATCGCGCGAGCTGGAGGCGAGCTTTGCATCGATAACGTATGCATGCTCAACGATGGGAATACCGGCGCGGGCACCACGCTCGATCTGAATGATGACATCGGGGCGCCATGGATGAGTCGCAGCGCCGGCCCGATAGAGGGCGTGGCCGCCCGCGATGGCGAGTTCGCGCACGGGAATCCAGGGCTCGAGACGAATGCGAATAACCGAATCGTGAACGACGAATGCGGCGGCCTCCAGCTCGACTGAAAGCGCCGGCTCGCCTGCGGCTTGCAGTCGGGATTGTAACGCGCCGACCAACTGAAGGTAGACCCAGCGTTCGTACAACATTGATAGCGGCAATTGCGCGCGAAATGGTGCGCGCGGGCGCCGCTGTTCCACCGAGGACGTGGAGGGCTGCTTCGATGCAGTCGAAATCTGACGAGCGAGCGATCTGGCCGCTCTCAGAACCTGATTCAGTGTTTCACGACGCGGCAGATCCTGTGACTGGTAGAGAGTGAGTGCGCCGGCCGGATTGGCCAGGTCGCGATAGCGGCGGTTTCGTTCGATGGCGTCTAACGCGGCGCGCGCCTGCGCGGCGATCTCGTGCAGGCGAGCCCGTGTACTCGAATCAGGAAGTTTTGGCTCGGTCGCCGGCAGTCGTACCGTACGATGTGGCAATTGACCAAACTGCAATCCACGTCGTTGTGCCGCGGCCTGATGGACGGGATCCGCTGCGCGTGCAGACGTAATGTCCCGGGCAATCGAACGAAGCTCGCGCAGCAGCGGCGCGGCAACAGCGTTACCACCGGCCACCGGATCGTAGACCAGGTCGGGTGAAATGGCCGACAGGTCGCGTACCATTGCGGCGTACCACGGCGGCAGACGAGGTTCGGCGGCCGGCCGATCGATCTCAGAGTGCTTGTTCTTCGGCAAGTCTGCGCCGCTCCTCGAGCACGCGTGCCGATTCGGGCAGGCGTATCTGAAGGTCTTCAATCAAATCGAGAATGCGACTGAGCAGCGCACTCTCGAGCGGCAGCCGGTGCAGTACACTGACAGCCAGCACGTAGTCGAATGCGGCGTCGGCCGAGAGCAGTTGCTGCGCACCAGTCACCATGCGTCGCATCAGTCGAAGTGTAGCGGGCGCGATCGGCACACTGGCGCGCTCGAGATCAGGCTGGATTGCATCCAGAGCCGCGACCTGGCCAGGACCGAGAGGACCATCGCCGGTCCAGCGCTCGATGTGTCTGAGATGCACGGGCTTGCCCTCTGGCGCGCCGCGCGAGGCGCCACTGCCGTGCAGGTCATCCTCAGGCCGCAATCTGATGGTCGGAAAATCGGCGGCGAGTGACTCCGGTTCCCGCGGGCCGGCTCGGAACGTGGCCACCCACCGCACCGCCGGCGAGAGGTCCAGCGAAGGCCAGGACCGGAATTGCGATTCCGCATCAATCGAGTGAGGCGAGAATACGCGCACAGTGCGCTGGCGCCGGGCGCCGCGCATCGCCTGCAGAAAGTCTGCAAACCAAACGTGCATGGGTGCCTGCTCGACATCATCGATTACGATCGGCCAGATGCCGGATGCCTCGCGATGTCGCGCGTATTCCTCGCTGGCTGCAATCAGGTGCGTGTACACGCCGGTGCTGGCCGGCAGGAAAGCGTTGGATACGGGGTTGATCTGCCCGAGCAGATCGGCGGTCTCGAGCCAGGTCGCGCGGGTGGCCACTCGCAGCAGGCGCGTGGACTGCTGCGGATCGGCGCCGCGCAGGTCAGACGCGGCCAGTGCTTCCGCGTACAGTTCAGCCAGCGACGACTTGCCGGCTCCTGGTGCACCCGTGACCAGGACGAGCTCACTCGATTTCATCGCGATATGAAACATTTGGAGATCGATGTCGCGATACACGAAACCCGAGCCCTCGACGTGATCGACAAAGCGCTCGACAAATGCGCGCTCCTCGAGCGGCTCACTTTCACGGGCGGCCAGCACAAAGGGCGGCGCTTCCCAGCCCCGTGCGCGCGCAAGCTGCGCATCGAGCTGAGCGCGCTCCGCGGTGACCTGGCGCGTGTGCTCGGCCCAGGCCGCCTCGATGCGTTGTTGAGCGAGCGTTTCGGCCTCACGGAGTCGTGTGCGAATCTCGTCATCCAGCGTTTGGTGGCGCAGCTCCAGCGTTTCGAGCTCGGAAAGCAATTCTGCGTTGCGGCCGCGCGCCTGCGCTTCCAGCTCTGAGCTGCGCCGGCTGACCTCCTCGCTGGCCTGCGCGGACACCGCGGCTTCGACATGGTCATTGAGCAAGCCGGTAGCAAGCAGCGACCGCGCCAGCTCGCGCACACTGCCCGCGCGCTGTCTCGCTTCGCGCGAGAGCGCTTCGATCAGGGTATGCTCGGTGGGAAATTCCGGGCCGACCGACTGATCGAGCTGGGCCAGCAGATCGGCCAGCCGCTGACGCTCCCCGGCATCGAAGAAGCGCGTCGCGGCCGCTTGCAGGAGGTCACGATCGCGCTGCATGAATACAGGTTCGGCGCGCCGGCGAAACTCCGCTATACTATCGGCATCGAGCACTTCGTACGTCAGTTGCGCCAAGCCGATGGAGCGGGTTGGCGGGTGCGAGTCACGGGAGACGATGACGTTCTCGCGCCGAAGTATCGCGCTTGAAATTCCGGATTCGACCAGCCGATGCACGATGCTCTGCGTGCTCACCGGGTCGAGCGACACTCGGTACAGCCCGTGCGCGCTGGCGGTCACACGCGTGCGAAACGGGCCGTACAGCCAGCCATCCAGACGCACCAGCACTTCACTGGTGGGCGGATGATCGGTCTCGAGCACGCCGCTGATGTTGAGCAGGTCGCCCGGCGCGGTAACCAAGCGAGGATTCGCGGTCAACACTTCGATGCCCTCTTCCGCGGGCAGCGCAGCAACATCCACTGAAACGACCTGATACAACTGCTTGGTGGGATCGTTCTCGACGTAGCGAGGTGCAGGTTCCACCCGGCCGCTCAACAACAAGCCTGGAACCGCCAGCGCCCGGTTCTGGCTGCGAACCTTCCACCAGACCAGGCCGTTATTGGGGAATCCAGATGCGGTGGCTGGCTCCCAGTCCTCGTGCCAGAGCGGCACCAGTGTGCAGAACACGTTCGTGGTGGTGCCTCCCGGGGAGGGATTCTCGAACGGGAGCTGCGCTACCGCGAACGTGATGATCTCGTCGCTCAGGTCTGGCCGGACAAGACTCATGCGGCATTTTGGTTAGACACCGAGCAAACATCAATCCTGATCGCGTGCCTATTGATGATCATGTAGCTGACCCAGCCGATCAATGCGACCGATTCGCTGTACGACTCGCATAGGATTCCAGGGCAGATCGTATCAGTCGGGTAGTGCTTGGTTCGGCTGAAGTTTACGAAGGAACCGCTCTACCGGCACACATTGCACGCCATTCACACTGACACGGTCCTTGCCCCGGTAAAGCAGTAGCAGCTGTGCTTCGGGGTAGTCCCGGCCAAACGATCGCAACGCCCTCACATCCGCGATTCTCACCTGGGCCGTGTTCTTGACCTCGATCGCCCAGAAGCCATCCGCGCCGTACACCACGAAGTCGACTTCCACGCCTGAACTCGTCCGGAAATACGAGAGCTCAAAATCGCCATTGGTATAGGCAATCCACGCTCGCAAATGCTGCGCAACCAGTCCCTCCAGGGCCGCTCCCTCGATTTCCTCCGGCCGATCCAGTGGTCCGCGCGGACGGAGCGAGCGAAACACTCCCGCATCAAACAGGAAGAACTTGGGATGCGATACCGTCGCTCGCTGCGCGCGTCGCGTGAAAACCGGGATTCGAAAGGCCACCAGCAGATCTATCAGAATCTCCAAGTAGCCTTCAACCGTCTTGCGACTGACGCCACTCTCCCGCGCAACGTTGCTCAGATTCAAAACCGACGCATGTGAAAACGTGACAGCCTCCAGGAAACGCGCAAACCCGCCAATGCTGCGAACCAATCCCTCCGCTTGCACTTCCTGCTCCAGATACAGCGCAGCGTACGCGCCTAGAGCGTCCCTCGGATCCGCGGCACTCCAAATTAAAGGAATCAGCCCCAGATCGAGTGCTTTTGTCAGGTCGAATGCAGGCAACTCGGCCGCCATGAACGGATGAAGCGTGCGCAATACCGCCCGCCCGGCCAACAGGTCAACGCCTTCACGACGAAGTTTGCGCGCACTCGATCCAGTCAGCACAAAGCGCACGCCTGGTCGACCCTCGATCAGATCGTGTACCACGTGCAGCAACTCCGGGACGCGCTGGACTTCGTCCACGATCACATCGGTCTGTTCCCGATTACCCAACACCAATTCCCGAAGCCTTTCCGGGCGTGCTGCCATCTCCCGAAATACTTCCGGCTGCAGCAAATTCACACTCAACGCGTCTGGTAGCGCGGTGCGAAGCAGCGTCGTTTTGCCCGTCCCTCTCGGCCCGAACAAGAAAAAACTGGTTTCCGGAATCTCGAAGAATCGACTCAGAGTCGCCATTATAGGTCTAAAAATGGCGACTCAGGGGCCATTTTACAAGGAATTCCAGTCCTCAGCAACTCAGAATCTTGAGCAGATTACCGTTCAGGCGGTGGGAGACGGCGGCTGGCGGTCGGCTTTGGACAAACGCACAATTGCATGAACGGCGCTCAGCGAGACGGGAAGCTCGGGGACTTCCGGACGCGGAAACAGCGGACTTCCCGGCGACCATAACTCCACGCTTTCCGGATTCTGCTCGTAGTACTCGGCATTGGTCGTTACCCGAACGGGTGCGGAAAAGCCGGGAACGCTGTAGCTGTATTCAATTGCTTGTAGCGGCTTCGCGTCGGCTCCGGGAGGTAACAAGTCTTTTCGCCTGATGACGCGATCGAGGAAATCGAGATCGAGCGGCGCCGGCGCTCGCTCATCCAGCGGCAGGTCGACCCAGGCATATTCATCCAGATCGAAGCCATGTGCGCGGTATTCTTCGACCTCGCCTTCGATCGAGTTTACGACTTCCTCTCTCGCACGTTCACGCTCGACACTTGTCTCGGACAGGACAACTTTCGAGATCCGCGCTGACAGTTGCGAGAGAATGGGCTGCAGGCGGCCGACAACGTGCTCGAATAACTGGATGCGGCCACGCAACGCCTGGTAAACGTCGGCTTCAACTGTGTTGCGATAGTGCAGGTTGATGATTCTCACTTCTTTGTGCTCCTGGCCCAACCGATCGATGCGGCCAATTCGCTGCTCGACCCGCATCGGATTCCACGGCATGTCGTAGTTGACCAGCGCACCGCAAACGGAAGCGCCGCTTGATTTCATCGCGCGAAATCACCGACCACTCCCGTTCACCCGCGGGCGCTTCACCGCCGCGACCCGACAGACAAAGCAGCCGGTCGAAACCCGCGCGCATCAATTCCGCCCGCAGGAAATCCATTGTGTCCGTGTACTGCGTGAACACCGTGATCTGGTGGTAGCCCTGATCGGCCAGGTGCCGCAGGATCGCGATCAGCTCACCCGTCTTTGTATCCACGGGCAGACGCCGGATCAGAAGCTCGCTGGTACCGACCAAGGCTCCGGATTTTCCCCCTATCGGGGCAGTGGACGCGCGGCCGGGCGCACCCACCGACGGGGCGAGGATGGTCCGCCGATTCAGCGTAGAACGACCCAGGTCGGTTCCAAGGCGAGGGCCGCGCGCACGCCTGGGCGAAAACAGCTCAATGGAGCTTAGGTCGGCTCAGTGCCAGCCGAACCAGGTTCTTGGCATCCTCGACGGTCGTTGATTGATTGCGTGCCCGAACGACGCTGGATTCAGCGCCAACCGTCACGACCAATTCTTGGAGCTCGACACAAACGTCGCCCGGGTTCACGCGCGGCCGCGCGCCAAAGAGCTCAGGAGATTCCTTTTGAATTGTGCAAATCAGCGTCCACAACAGATCGGACACGTTGGAATACTGGTTCCACTTCGGATCGTCGGCCAGCATCTCGAGTGCACGCTCGAGAACCTCGCGATCTTCCGTCCGTATCGGCTGATTACGGACTTGCGATGCGGACGAACCGGGCGCTGTGCTCTGCACGCGTATCGGAACTGTGGTCGCGAAACCGGCGACACCTGCGGGCCCGCGCGGCAAATCCACCTGGAGGGAAAATTCTCCAGCCGCGGTTGGGGTGACCTCGAAATCCATGGTTACGCCGACGGCAATCCTGGCTTGCGCTGGCCCCTCGACAATTTGCTGCGTCGGTAGATCTGCTCCATCACGCGCGATCTGCCGCCAGGTCGATGGAGTTTTGCCGTTAATGCGCACGTCGAAGGTGCCGTTGGCTGCAATGACAATGAAACGCCAACGTTGCGTCGAACCGACTGACATGTCGAGGCCGTCCGGTTTGGTGGTCCCGTTGACGAAAATGGTCTGATTCGCGGTACGCCCGCGCCCGCCAGCCGAGATTACGAACGTACGATCGGCAATCGGATCACGGCCTTTTGCTGGATCAAGCACGATCAGCGAACCGTAAAGGCCGGAATTCAATTCGTTGGCTTCTTCGCTGTGAATGTGATACAGGAATGTGCCTGCGCGAGGCGGCGTGATGTGCACGACGAAGGAATCTCCCGGAGCGATAGCCGGCGCGGTCCGGCCTGGTGAACCACTGAAGTCGGGGACGCCGTCGTAGTAGCTCTCTAACTCGAGGCCGTGCCAGTGTACCGCGAGTGGGATACGCAGTCGATTGAACACCGTAATCTGAGTCGGCTCCCCTTTCGTCAGAATGATCGGTGTACCGGGAATCCGGATCGAATCACGGGCGGGCGCCGTTGACCCTTCCTGCACGACGAACCCCAGGCCCGGATCCGGCCCGAACACGCGCGGCCGTTCGCTGGCGTACAACCGCAGCTGTCGCGCGGGCGTTGACGCTTTCGAGGCAACGGTAGTCCCGGCCGATTTCACCGCGATGCCAACTACCAGGCCCGCCATGTCATGGCCCGCATGCTGGGTGTGCGCGTTCGACGTCGTGCTGTTCGCGTCAAATACTCGCTCGATTCGCTGCGCTGGTCCCATGTGAGCGATCCAGTGACAATGAAACAGCCAGTTGCCCTCACGTTCCGGAACCCACTCCATGGTGATCGTCCGGCTGCCTGGCATGAACTCGCTCACCACCGTGCGGTGCTGCGGCGGCGGCAGGATGCTGTCGAACGCCGATAGGCCGCCCTGACTCAGGACGCGAAAATAGAAGCCGTGCAGGTGCATCGTATGCGGAGCGCCGGCAGCATTGACGACTCGCCAGCGCAGCGCGTCGCCAACAGTGGCGGAGAGCTGCTCGGTATGAGGCCACGAAAGTCCGTTGATCCCATTGATCTGGCGTCTTCCAGCCTCGTCCGGATCAGAACCGGCCAGTCGCCAATGGGTCAGCACAAAAATACGATCGGCGGGCGATCCCTCCGCGGGATCTACGATCAACGCGCCCACCAGCTGACTGTCTTCGAAAGGAGAGAACAACGGCATGGGTGCGCCCGGTTGACGGAAGGGGTACGCGGCAATCGTATCGATCGGTGTGATGCCCCAGTAGTAAAAGTTGCCGGGGACGGTGGCGCGGAAGCGGATTTCGCGGCTTTCGCCAGGCGCGATTTCAACCGCGCTCGCATCGATCGACTGGCGGGCGAGCTCGGCTCCAACGGTTTCCGCTTTCCGCTCGTACAGTCCGCGAATCTTGAGGTTCAGTCCCAATTCATTGCGCAGGATCACGCGAACCTCGGTACCCACGCGCACGCGAAGCACTGGTCCCGGGATTTGCGTCGGTTTGCCTTCTTCAGCGAACGCGTGTACGCGAATTCCGCAGCCGTTATTGCCCTCGGGATGCCAGGCGGCGGGTCGTGCAACCAGCCGTACCGTAAGTATGCCATCTTTTGCTTTTCCGGCGGCTACGCGATTGTCATTGGGAATGGCCGGCGGGGCCTTTGGGTCCGGCAGGCTACGGCAGTCCGGTGCCGTATTATTGGCGAGTACGGTCGAGGCGAGGACCAGGCTGCGCACCAGCGCGATCACTAACATGGGCTTGCTCCAAGGCAGGATAGCTACTAAGGAGGGGACGGCCCAACTTCATTGACGCTCGCGGGACGTCCCAATAACGTGCGCATGGTAATAGGAGTTGGTTATCCCGCCGCTCCCTGACCGTTATTCTTCCGGTAACGGCCGAATTATTCCTCCGTTCCTGCTTTTATGATCCGATTTCACCTGCTCGGTGGGGCCGATCTGCGCGATGACGCGGGGACGGAGCTGCGATCGCTCCTCGCTCAGCCCAAACGCCTGGCCCTGCTCGCGTACCTGGCGCTGGAGGCGTCGGATGGATTCTGCCGTCGCGACCGCCTGTTCGCCCTATTCTGGCCGGAATTCGACGCGGAGCACGCCCGCCTGGCTTTAAGGCAGGCGCTGCATTTCCTGAGACGCGCACTAGGCCCGAACGCAGTAGTGAGCCGAGGCGACGACGAGCTCGGTGTTGCTACCGGAGTCGTCTGGTGCGATGTCGCAGCTTTTGAGAACGCGGCCGACCAGGGACGCGCGGAGGAAGCACTAGAGCTATATCGTGGCGACCTCCTTCCGGGCTTTTTCATCTCCGACGCGTCGCCTGATTTCGAGCAATGGCTGGAAGACGAGCGGACGCGCCTCCGGCAACTGGCCGCAACGGCTGCCTGGAGCCTGTCGGAGGCTGCGGAACGAGAGGGGAACGCCATCGAAGCATCGCTGCGTGGTCGCGACGCCGTGCGCCTGGCACCGGACGATGAGACCGGCGTTCGCCGGTTGATCGGACTGCTGGATCGGTTAGGTGATCGCGCTAGTGCGCTGCGAACCTACGATTCGTTCGCCCAGCGGTTGCGAAATGAATTCGAACTGGAGCCTGCGGCCCAAACGCGAGTTCTCATTGAATCGCTACGCGCGCGCGATGAAGCACCCGCACCCGGTCCTGTGCTGGTTGCTTCCGCCGCTTCTGATTTCTCACCCGTCAACGTTGTCGAGAGCACGATTGCACCGCCCTCCGCGATCCTGCGCGCAACGGACATGACTCGCTTCCGGCGTTGGGCAGTGGCCGCGGGGCTTGCGGCAGTAGCGCTGGCTGGCGTCGCTACGCTACTGACGCGCGAATCGACGGATGCGGTTCCGCTGCTCGCGGTCGGATGGATCGAAAACCAGGCAGGAGCAGAATCGGATGAAGCCGCGCGCTTGCTCCCGGGACTGCTCGCCACTGATCTGTCTCGCGTGCGCGGCCTCGCAGTAGTGAGTGATGCACGCTTGTATGAGGTGCTCAGGCAGCTCGGTAGCGAGCCGGAAAACGCCCAGGCCATCACCGAGGCGGCGCGCCGTGCTGGTGCCGATCAACTGCTGCAGGGTGTGTTGTACCAACGGCGCGACGGACTGCGACTCGATTTACGTCGAGTCGATCTACGCACTGGAGTTGTGCGTGAATCGTATACCGCGGAAGGCGCCGACGCTTTCGATCTCACCGATCGCGCCACCGAAACCATCGCCCGCGCATTTTCCCTGGATGCACCGCGCTCGGCGCTGACCGAAAGCAGCACTCGTTCATTGGCGGCGCGACGGCTCTACGAGGAAGGGTTGCGGGCGTATTACCGCGGCGAGGACCGTGGCGCGCATGGACTTTTCGGGGCCGCCCTGCGCGAGGACAGTACCTTGGCATTGGCTGGCTATTATGCGGGTCGGACCCGGCCGTACGATGACAGCGCGCGTGCCTACTTTGCCCAATCGATCCGAATGGCCGAGCGCGCGCCCGAGCGCGATCGCTTGTTGATCAAGTTGTGGACGCTCGGCACCGATTACGCGGTGCATCTGGCCGTAGCCGAGACGCTCGCGTTGCGTTTCCCCAGCGAGCCCGACGGCCACCTTGCTTTGGCGAGCGTGCGCGTCGTCGCCGGCGATTTCCTGAGTGGCGTGCCGCACGCGCGCCGCGTTCTGGACCTGGATTCGCTCAGTCTGATGGGCAAGACGCCGGTGTGCCGTGCCTGCGATGCCTATGCGTTGCTGACCAGCGCCTATGTCAGTGCGGACTCGTTGCCCGCGGCAGAGCGAACCGTTCGGGACTGGATCCGACGACTGCCGTCATCGAGCGCCGCATGGAACAACCTCGCTAACGTCCTGAGTAGTGCGG
>JBBDWZ010000286.1:0-127 GCA_040902615.1 Gemmatimonadota bacterium
GCGTTGCTGCGCCGGAACGATTCTGCAGCGCCCATTACGCACCAGGTGGTGGGGTGGTATATAGAGGGGGTGTGTGAATCGCCCGCGCGAAGCCCAAGAGACGGCGCAGCAACGCGCTCCGCGTCAA
>JBBDWZ010000286.1:227-61244 GCA_040902615.1 Gemmatimonadota bacterium
AAGCGCCCGCCTCACCAGCAGTATGCGTGTCCAAGAGACGGCGCAGCAACGCGCTCCGCGTCAAAAGCGCCCGCCTCACCAGCAGTATGCGTGTCCAAGAGACGGCGCAGCAACGCGCTTTCGCAGCACCGTACCGCGATCCGCGATCAGCAATCCGCAATCCGCCCAATCAGCCGCTGGGCCGGCGTCGGCCCGGCACGGCGATGCGGACCCACCGTTCCTTTTTGACAAAATAGAGACTGCCGCCGACCACGACTCCGCCAACCAGCGCGCCGATGCCGGCTGACACGCGCTCTGGGCAGTTGCTGAAGCACTGTGACTGCACGATCCCGTTGTACGCAGCGGTGAGACCTGCTCCAGTCAATGCGCCGATGACCAGACCTGCCGGCGTGAGTCGGCGCGTGCCATTGAATACCTCGAGCTCGGCAATCTCTGAAACGGCGACTGCACGGTGCCCGAGACGTGTCCCCGGCACGGTCAGAATGATTGTATCCGGCCGAAGCGTGGCGATCGCACCCGCGAATTGAAAGGCCTGGCGCACCATGCGGACCCGAACGCGAGTGCCTGTATCGAGTGAGCGCACATGAGCTGCGTCCGCATCGACCGTGCGTGCCTGCGCTGCGCCCGGCGTGACCACGGCCAATCCACTGCATGAAATTAGGAGCGCCGAAACCACCAGGCGCACTCTGCTAGTCTGAGGCATGCGACGATCGCTTGTGAGGTAGCGCCAGTGAACTCGTCTACCGTTTGGCAAACAGATTTTTCACAGCATCCGCGCCGAACCCAAGCAGAAACACGGCCACCAGCCCGGGAACGATGTCGAGCTTCATGAGCTGGTCGCGCGCGCCGGCGAGGAGTGCGAGGACTGCAATCGACAAGGCAACACTGAGCTGCAGAATTTCCACCTTGAACCGTTCGCGCCGCTGGTCTTTCGGTAGCGGCCGCAGCGACAGCGTTTCCGAGACCTCGATGGGCGTTTTGTCGGTCTGTTTGTGCAGTGCCTTGCCGTCCTGCGTCTGAAACTGGACCTGGTACTTCGCTTCGTCCTGGTTCCGGAAGTAGTGCACGATCTGCCAGCCATGCTCATCGCCAACGCCCTCCGCGAATTTCCAGACACAGTCAATGTCATACTGCGCCGTGCGTCCGCGCAGGGCACTGTCGCTCAACTCCACGGCCAGGAGCATCGGACTGTTGGCAGACACTGTGATCGGATCCCGCTTGACCCGGAACTGGTTAGCCTCAATCGCCTTGACGATGTCCTCGCTGAATACGTTTTCTTCGATTTGCTTTTGCACACGATCTGCAAGCGCGAGCGCGTCGGCGCTCTGCAGACGTAGGTACGTGAGCAACGGATCCTCGCGCAACGCAATGAGCTTCTGCCGGCCCGGGTCCGCGGCGGCACCGTCCAGCCGCAGGATGTAATGTTGAAGGATGAATAGTTTTTGTGTACTGATATCGATCCAGAAGTACTTCTTCGCGGTCACGTTGAGCGGGTCTTCAAGCGCCTGATCGCCAAGAACGTCGAGCAGATCGCCGAGTTTGGGCTGCAGCCTCTGGAACGTCGGCCGGCCAGCCAGCTTGGTAGTGGCGTAATCCTGACGCAGCGCCTTTACGCGGTCGGCCAGCACGGTCGCAAATTCCGTATCGTCCGGAATCGTGTCGCCGAGCCGTTCACTGGCAGCGCGGATGGCTGTCTCGGCCGCCTGCAGGTCCGCGTCCGTTGGTGCGCTTTGACCGAGCAGCCGCGTAACATCCTCGAGCGAGCGCGCGACTTGTTTCAGAATGGTCGGCGGCACGCCGGAGGTGCGCGTACGCAGCACGGCCAGCGTGCGCGTGCCCTCGTCCAGCTCGTCGGCGACTTTCACACGCTTGGCCAGCGTCTCGATCTGCTTCTCCAGCTGATTCATTCGGTCCGTGCTGTCCGGGCTCCATGCGTTCAACCCCCGCAGCATTGCCAGTATGCGCATCCGCTCTACCCGCACACTCACGCGCAGCATCGAATCCGTGTCAGATGAAATCGCGCGCATCGTGTTTTCCACCTCATCGAGGCGGCCGGCCAGCCGGATACGCATGCGTTTGTTGGGAATCCAGAGTCCAACCAGAAGGGATGTAGCACCTCCGACCAGAAGGATGATCAGGACGATGCCACTCCCAACAACCCCCATCATGCCCGCGGACCAGTACGACAAGTCCAGGTCGACGGGAAACGTCTTCAGCGAGCCGTCGGCCGCGGTGGCAGCTGTGTCCCGGCCCAGCTGAACGCTCAGAAACCCCGGTCGTTGCTCGGTTTTGAAGAACGATTCGAACCGTTTTCTGTACCACTCGCGCGGAGCGTCGATCCCAACCACGGCCGCGCTCCTGGCTGGCAACGTGGCAACGCCTTTTTGCACGAGCCGTTCGTCACCCAGCACGAGACGCCACACGACCGGGTATGCCATCGAGTCGTCATTCCTCAGAAGAACCACGCCGCCTTTGTCGCGGCTCAGCGCGATGCGTGGCTTGTCCGCCGAAGCCGACTGAACGCTGACCGTGAAGGGCACGTCGTACCGCACCGCACGGACCGTATACCGCAAGCTGTCGAGGAGAAGCGGTGCCTCCGCGCCTTCCGCCTCCTGATAGTTCGAGAGCTGCAGTTTTACGCGTTGATTTGCACCGGCAGCGAGTGGTCCTTCAAGAAACGCGGCGCCCGTCGTTTCTGTGCCCTTGAAGAAGCTCGGCCGTGCAGAAAGTACGCGACTCCCGGTTTTGCGCACAAAATTCCCGAGCGTGAGTTGATACTTCGCTTCTTTATCGGTCTGGTTGCGGAGCAGAATCCATACTTCGCCGCTGCCACTCTGGTCGATGAGGAGAAAGGGAATCTCGCCGACGACCGTGACACCTGGCTTTGGTTGGGCAAAGACGGTTGACGTTGGGCCCGCACTTGCGCCAACCAGCAACGCGAGGGCCATGCATCGGCTCCAGGTTACAACGGACATGGTTACCTACCTCAACGGCCTTAGCAGCCAGCCAGAAATGGTGGGTGTGAATTTGCCAGTTCGCCGCGCGTACTACTTGAGCCGCGCTTTCAGTCCGATCTGCAGGTAGCGCTGATCCGCCAGACCCTGGTCCGGGTTCTCACCACTGACAAGAGTGATACCGAAACCAATGCTCCGCGTCACTTCGGTGCGCGCCGGGTTGTAGAAACGAACGAAATAGTAGGTTACGTCGACTTTCCGAAATGGATGCCAGTCGTCAGCCTCGCTGGTATCGTCGCTCAGATCCTGGCGATAGGCGATGGCCCCTGCAACTTCCAAAACACGGTCGCTGCTGAACGGGTAGATATTGAGATCGAGCTGATACACTGCCCTCAGGATCGTGCCTTCGGCCTCGGCCAGGTGCGCGCTCACGATGCGGTCCGCGGCAAGGCCGATGCTCGGGGCGTAGATCATCATGGAATTCAAGGGCAGCCTCACTTGCGTGTTCGGCGGGCCGGATCCGGCAAAGATCGCCGTGGCCATTGCCGACCCACTGGCCGATTCCGTGTCCTTGACACGGTCCGATTTCAAGCCTGCCTTGCCGAAGAAGATCGGGCTCCAGCCACTGCTCACGAAATTCATTGGCGTGTAATCATAGAGAATCTCGGCGGACACCGCGTTCTGCTTTTTGTCGATTGCGGTATTGCGCTGAAAGTCCAATCCGGCAGATGCGGTGAGCTTGTTGCCGCGCTTGAAATCCACGCTTAGACCGATACCAACGGAATAGGTAGCCTCGGCTGAGTCAGGAATCATGGCGGAGGCGAATGCTGGCTGAGCGACTTCCTTTCGCGTCTGGTTGTTGTGACGCAGGTGCCAGCGGTCCCAGACGCTCTGCGCGTCCGCTGTGCTGGCGATGATGATGATCAACGTCGATGCCAGGAGTGGCGCCCTCATACTACCGTGCCATCGAACTGGGCGGCCTTTGAAACCAGTGCGACCGCAGACTTGAGGTCGGATAGGTTTCTGCATTGGGCCTTCGTGACCTCTGCTGCCGTCGCACCGGCCGGACAGTGTTTGATCGCAATGTTGCTTAACTCCTGTGCCAGGTTCTCCTGCTGGGCCGGACTCAAACCAATATCGTTGCTCTGAAGCATCCACTCATCCCGATAGGCGGGTGCTGGATTTCTCCTGGTCGCCTTCGTCAGACAATTGCAAATGTCTGTGCGGAGGCCGGTCGGCGCGGGGTTCGAAGGCATATTGTCTAGTCTGGAATGGTGAGTAACGGGGCGGTTCGCGGATGTCTGCGCGCGTGCTGTCACCTGCCCTCTGGCCAGCGTGAGAATGCGATCAAATCTGGCGGAGTTTACCGCTCTCCAGCAATAGTAACGCATGCAACCCGCGCCTCGCGTTCGAGCGCGGCCGTGCGTAATTTCGTGCTGCAACTGGCCAAGGAGCCTGCACAAAATGAAAGCGATCGCAGCCGGGCTGACGCTCAACATCATCGTCGCATGCGCACTTGCGGCTCAGGCGCCCGCGCCGCGCCCGCCGTTCAACGTGGTGGAAGCGGGCATCCCCGAGTTGCAGGCAGCGCTGGCTAGCGGCCGGGTCACTTCGCGCGAGCTGGTGCTTTCGTACCTGGCGCGCATCGCGATGTACGATCGGGCGCTGCACGCCGTGATGACGGTGAGCCCGACCGCGCTCGCGGAAGCGGATGTGCTCGATCGCGAGCGCGCGCAGGGGCGGTTGCGCGGCCCACTGCATGGAATCCCGATTGCCCTCAAGGACAACATCCACACCACCAGCATGCCGACTACGGGCGGCGCGCTCGCGTTCAAGGGACTGGTCCCGCCGTACGCGGCGACGCTCACCAGGAATCTCGAGGCGGGTGGCGCCATCATTATCGCGAAGACGGTGCTCACCGAGCTTGCGAACTGGGTGGCGGGCGGGCCCACGCCCATGCCTGGCAACTACAGTGCTCTGGGCGGCTACGGCATGAACCCGTACGATCCGCGTCCCGATCCGCGACCCGGCTTCAATGACGGCCGGCCCGTCCTCGGCACGGGCGGTTCCAGCTCAGGCATTGGCACGGCGGTGAGCTTCTGGGCGGCCAGCGTGGGCACGGAAACATCGGGATCGGTACTCAGCCCCTCGAATCAGAACATGCTGGTCGGCATCAAGCCCACCGTCGGTCGCATCAGCCGATGGGGCGTGATTCCGATCACCGCCGATCAGGACACTCCCGGCCCGATGGCGCGCACGGTCACCGATGCGGCGATCCTGCTGGGTGCGCTCGAGAGCGCAGCCCCGGATCCCAATGACCCCGCGACGCGGACGTGTACACCTCCGCCCAATCGCGACTACACGTCCAACCTGCAACGCGAAGCGTTGAGAGGCGCACGCATCGGCATTCCGCGCGCGTTTTTCTACGACACCGTGCGGGTGCCGGGCGCAGCCACGCCGCGCGGCGGCATCGGCAACGCGCAGGCGTCGGTCATGGCGGAAGCCATCGAGGTGCTCAGGAAAGAAGGCGCCATCATCGTCGATCCTGCCAACATACCGAGCATCATCGCCCGGGACTCGGCACAGAACTACGTGATGTGGGGCATTTGTTCAGGCGTCGACAGTCGCAAGGGCCGCGATGCCGAGTGCTCGATCGATTTCAAGTATGGCATGAAGCGCGATTTCAACGCGTGGCTGGCATCGCTCGGTGCGGCTACGCCGATCAAGACGCTCACGGATCTGCGCTATTTCAATCTGAACAACGCGGGTGCCGGCGCGATCAAGTACGGCCAGTCCCAGCTCGACATCTCCGACGAGATGGATCTGGTTGCCGACCGGGCGCGTTATGACGCAGATCGCAGGAAAGACATTGACCTGGCCGGGACGCACGGCATCGCCGAGGTCATGCAGGCGCAACGGCTCGATGCACTCCTGTTCCCGGGAGCGAGTGGCGCCTCCATAGCCGCGCGGCCAGGATACCCGACCATCATCGTGCCGTTCGCACGCATCCCAAACGCACCATCGCCGGCGTTCCCCGCGGGATTCAATGCCAGGCCAGCGCCTTTCGGCGTAAGCTTCACTGGCCTGTCCTGCAGTGAGCCCCGCTTGATCCAGCTGGCGTATGCGTTTGAACAGGCCACCAGGCGACGCGTGCCACCGCAATGACTCGCGTGCAGCAGCTCATGTCAGAGCGCTTCGTAGTTGACTTAACCAGCCTGATGTTGGCAGCTTAGCTTCTCACTCCGGAGAAACTTCCACGCGGTCCGAGGGAGAAACCATGCGTGTTCTCCTACTGCGCGCAGCACTCGCGCCTTTCATCCTTGCCGGCTGCGCCGATGATCCCTGGCCGCGCCCGCCGAGTGTACCGGTCGATCAATTCACCAGCGACTTCAATGCATGGCGCGCGTATCGCCAATCCCGGCTGATCGCGCCAGGCCCAGGTCCGGTCACCTGGATCGGTCTCTGGCCGCTGCATGATGGGCAGCTTGCGATGGGCTCCGATTCGTCGCTGCCGATTGTACTGCCCGCAGCGCAATCGCCGATGCTGGCGGGCACATTTCATCGCGCCGGTGCGGACATCCGGTTCGAGCCGGCGAAAGGTGCGCGCATCCTGCTGGCCGACAGCACCCGGGTGACGCAGCCGATCACGGTCGTTACCGATCGTGAAAAGAATCCAACCACGCTGGCGCTGGGCACATTTCGGTTGCGCGTGCATGGCGAGCCGGGTACCGATCGTTTCTGGGTGCGCGGCTGGGATGAGCAGCATCCGGCGCGCGCGGGTTTTCAGCTGCCTGAATCCTATCCACCGGACACGGCCTGGCTCGTCGCAGCGCGCTTCGAGCCATACCAGGAGCCCCGGCAGTTTCGCGTCGAAGACATCGTCGAAGGCACGCAGTCGTATCGCTCGACCGGCGACCTGGTGTTCCGGATCGGCAAACGCGAGCATCGCCTGGCTGCATTCGCCGAAGCGACCGACACG
Source organism: Gemmatimonadota bacterium (assembly GCA_040902615.1). Classification (GTDB taxonomy): domain Bacteria; phylum Gemmatimonadota; class Gemmatimonadetes; order Longimicrobiales; family RSA9; genus JBBDWZ01. The sequence goes on from JBBDWZ010000286.1 coordinate 7,161, forward strand.
GCTTTCTTCGTGATGATGTGGGATTCGACCGCGACCTCCACGACCTATCAGGCGGGCCGCTACATGCGAGTGTCGTTCCCCGATTCCACTGGCTGGACCGTCATCGATTTCAACCGAGCCTACAGTCCGCCCTGCGTGTTCACGCCGTATTCGACCTGCGCGTTTGCGCCACCCCAGAATCGCCTGGCCGGGTCGATCCTGGCGGGCGAGAAGCGCGTAAAATGATGGCCGGTCGTATCACTCACCACTGACCCGGCACCCAGCCCATTCTCCAGCGCCGCTCGAGCTTGCGTTCTGCCCCAAAGGTTTACGCGACCCTGTCATATGAACCCAAGGTTCAGCTCTACTCATCCTTCGAGCACTGCGTGGAAAACGATTCGCAATGGCGGCCCTGAGCCGATGAGCCCGAAGGAGCTGGAAGCATGGCTCGAACGCCTGCACGAAGAGAGTTTCGGCTGGGCGCTCAACTGCTCCGGTGGAGAGGCTGCGCGAGCGGAGGATGTGCTGCAGACTGCTTACATGCGAGTGATCTCGGGGCGCGCAGTGTACGGTCAGCGCTCTTCGTTTCGGACCTGGCTCTTTGGCGTAATAAGGCGAGTGGCGTTGGAGGAGAACCGTCGTATGCGGACGGAACGGAAACGCACTGTGGTACTGGAAGACGCGAGCATGCAGGCCATCGCTGACGATCGCGCCCGTCCCGACGAATTCGAATCCGCGCTTGCATTGCGCACAGCGCTGGCTCAATTGCCGGATCGACAGAGTGAGGTACTGCACCTGGTGTTTTACCAGGACATGTCGATCTCCGATGCGGCAGAAGTGATGGAGATATCAGTGGGATCGGCCAGAACGCATTACGAGCGCGGCAAAGCCCGGTTGCGGGTGGTTCTCGAGGAGCGAAGGAATGAGCGACCAGCATCGGGATTCTGAGCTGCGCGGCCGGTTCGATGAGCTGAGGCGGCTGGATGCGAGCCGTGCGCCGTCATTCGCGGATGTCATGGAGCGCGCACAAGCAGGCGCCACGCGTGATGCGGGCTCGACAGCGCGTTACGCATCGCGAGTCACCCTGCGCCGATTTGGCTGGACCGCCGGCCTCGCCGTGGCAGCAGCGATTGCAGCTGTGATCGTGATCCCGCGCGCGTCGTCCAATGAAGACGCGTTCGAGCAGGCCGTGCAGTCGTTCCAGAGCGATCCCGCGCTGGGCGCCTGGCGCTCGCCAACCGATGGGCTGCTCAATCTGCCGGGCAGCCGGTTGCTGTCGACGGTTCCCAGCCTTGGCGCCGGGCAACAGTGATTCGAAATAGAGGAACAGGAGAAGGATGACGCGAATGGTTGTGCGGTCGCTGATGTTGGCTGCCTTGTTTGCACTGGGCGTGCTGCTCGGCGCGCAGGAAGGTGCGGCCCAGGCTGCGCCGAAGCAGGAGGAGGATCGGTTCGCGTCGGTGCTGTTTCCGCCCGAGCTGATCATGCAGCACGCACGCGCCATCCGGCTGAACGACCAGCAGCGGGTCGCGATCACGAAACTGATCGAGCAGTTGCAGGGAAAGGTGATCGGACTGCAGTGGCAGATGGCGGAGCAGGTGCAGGCACTGATGGAGACGCTGGGCAAAACCAGGGTGGATCAGGACCGCGCAACCGACCAGTTGAACCGGGTGCTGGACACGGAGAAGAGCATCAAGAAAGCGCACCTCGAGATGCTGGTCCGAATCAAGAATGTGCTTCGACCCGAGCAACAGACGGAGCTCACGCGGCTGCGTGCCGCCCCAGTTGAACGCAAGGATTTGGAACCGCAGAAGGAGCAATTACAATGACGATCATAAAGAAATTTTTCCGCCCGACACTGCCGCTGGTGTTGATTACGATCGCCGCGGGTTGCCAGGATACCAGCGGGCCTGGATCACTCAGCAAGCTGAACGCAGCTGCCGCGCTGGCGGACTATAACGCGATGGATGCCGTGCTGCAGTCGACTGGTTGGAAGAGTTTCCAGATGACGGCTGCGAAAATGGATGTCACGAAGTTTGGTTTCGCGCCGGCGGCAGCGGCGCGCGCAACCGCGGCACTAAGCGAGCTTGCACCGGGCGGAGACCCGCGCGCATTCGCTTCTGCCATGGCGAGTGTTGCGAATGAGACTGTAGTCGCCGCCGCCGCGCGTATACCGCTCATCTCGGACGCAAACCGCGGTAAGACCTTCGTCTTCAGCGCTCAGCTTCATGATTGGGTGGTTGACCCCGCCCGCACGGGCGCGCCGGCCAACGGCGTGCGCTTCATCACCTACGAGCCGAAAGGCGCGGAACCGGATCCCACCAGGCCGACCGGGCATGCCGACCTGATCGACCTGGGCAACGCGAGCGCAGGCATCGCGCTGCGCCTGGTCGTGGTGGAAGGCAGTCTGACGGTTCTGGATTACAAAACGACGCTCGAGGGCACCGATGCCGGCGGCCACGTAACCGTCGATGGCTTCATCCAGAACAATCGCGACAAGCTGGATTTCGACATCGACGTCAGCGGAGAGAAATCCGGTGGTGCCGAGCAAGGCGAGATCTCGCTCGACCTTGGCATTGCGGCGCGGGAGTTCCGCGTCACCGGTGAAGTGCGCTCTGAAAAACAGAATGGCAGCGAGAGCGGTTCGGTCGACCTGAGCGTGCGGCACGGCGCAGCTTCGTTCCGTGTGGATATCGAAAATGACCTGGGCACGCTCTCAGGCACCATTGATCTCAACAACGCAGCATTTGCGAAGGTCTCCGGCGAGGCTCAGCAACCCGTCTTCAAGAACCCGTCTGGTGGTGACATCAACGGTGCCGAAGCACTCGTGCTCTGGCGCATATTCGACATTACCGAGGACGTGTTCGATCTGTTCGAGGACCTGGTCGAGCCCATCGCGGAGCTCGTGATCATCGCGGTGATCCTGTAGGGGATATCGAGATGCTGGAGATAGGGAGATACCCTGTAGGGGATATCGAGATGTTGGAGATAGGGAGATACCGGTAGGGGATATCGAGATGTTGGAGATAGGGAGATACCGTTTGAGCTGTGACAAAAAACGCTTACTCGAGGCTGACATGCGTTCAACGTGGGCCGCTCGGGTCGCCATGCTCGCCTTCCTGGCTGGCGTGGCGGCCTCTCCGGTCGTAGCACAGCGATCGACCACACGCGGTTTCACTGTCGGCGCGCATCTTCAGGGTGCTTCGCTCGCTGTGGAAAATGGCGATCCCGATGACGGTGGCGGCCTCGGCCTGCGCGTGGGCTACGGCTTCAACCGCCGGTTCACGGGCTACCTGGAGACCGATGCGATCGTTTTCGATGTCGCCAACCCCGAGTTCGGCGGCTACTGGAGCATGGTGCACGCCGACCTTGGCGTTCGCTTCAACTTCGCCAATTCGCTGCGCCGGTGGGTCCCCTTCCTCGAAGGCGCCCTGGGCGTGCGCGCAGTTGATGTGGATGACGCCACCGTGAACGGGGATTCGGTCGGGAAGCTCAACTTCAGCGGTGGTGCGGCGTCGCTGGGTGGCGGCGTTTCCTTCTTTGCGACCGAGAAGCTGGCGATCGAAACACTCGTGAAATTTACCGGCGGCACCTTCGAGCAGGTCCAATGGGGCAACGTGTCGGTCAACAACCTGGATATCGAGGCGAGCTCGTTCCGGTTCAAGATTGGGCTGGCGTGGTGGCCCTAACGACTGAGTTGAGCCGCGCCCCCGCTGGGCCGAAAGATCTTGCTACCTTCGGCGGGACACTTTACTGCTGGATGGAAATCGGCGAATAGGCCGTTTGGATTTTCCTTCCACGCCCAGACGTGGAGATACCAGATTTTCAGGTTGTCTTCGTGCTTCAGCGATTGACCCATCAACAGAGGCGCGACCGAATCTCTTGGCCACACGCGATACGGGACGATGAACTCCATGCCATTCAATCGATACTCCCGCTCCGAGATCCGCTCGTAGAGAAGGATCTCGGGCCGGTCGAGGTCCAGCCGTGCATCCACCACGCTCGCATTGACGTGATGGTAGCCCATCGCCCCGTGATGCTCGTGCACGAGGCAGTCCTTGACCACGCCCGCATACCCGGCGGTGGCCGCCGCGTCGAGCGTGCGGAATGGCGCGGTAGACAGCCGCAACTGGCGTAAATCCCGAGCGACGCGCGGGTCGTCTTCGCGAGTCGTCGATGGAATCCGGTTACTGCTGCAGGCACTGGTCCCGACACCCATCGTCAGTGCGGCTAGTATGATCTGCAGCCGGCCGAGTATGCACACATGTTTTCTCACATTGCTCCTTTGGACGTCGCTGAGCGATTCAGCGCGGGTTGCGGAGCCTTATCCCGTGCGGGTCAGCGCGTTCGATACCGGCCGCATCGCGGTTGCTGATCGGAACGACGGCTTTCAGGAAGCCGCGCGTGCCGTTCTGCTGCACCTGCACGACTCCAACGCCTGGTGTGCTCCCGGTCGACACATGCGGATCGCCGCTGAGCGGGACGGGGCCGCGGAGCGAGACAAAGATGCGGTTACCGGATGGGTGGGTGTCCGCCAGGTCGGGCGTGGGGTCGCTGCTAGAGCTTCCTGCGAGGTTTACCGTGGCAACGTGGCTGCCGGTAGCACCGTCGAAGACCTCCGCGACGTTCGCACCGCGATCGAAGATCCACACGTTGCCCTGCACGAGCGTGGTGCCATGGGCATCGCGCGGCTCGACATCGTCGGAGAACACGAGTAAACGAGCGGGCGTGTTCGGCGGGTTGGACGCGGAATAACCCGTCAGCGGGAAGCGGTAGACGTCGAATTCGTGCAGGTTGTTGGCAGTCCCGCCGCCCGAGTTGAGCCACATGTAGCCACCGGTTTCGGTACCGCCGCACCCATTCGGATGCACTGTTGCTTTGTCATACTCTCCAATGATCGCCATTGGCGTTTGGTCTGGATCGACGACCAGCAGCCCACCACCGCGCAATGTGATCCAGCTCACGTTGCCGCTGCCGACGCGCGGGCAGATCGGGGCGTTGTCCGGACGAAGTATGGGATCCTGGCACGGCTGGCCATTCGGCGTGGTGCAGTTTGCGAGATCGATGGTCGCTGCCGTCGCGTGGACATAGCTGTTGGTTGCGTAGTCCGTGTCGATACGCTCGAGCAGCTTCCCATTCTGATTCGCGACCAGGATGTGGCGGTCGTCAGGCGTGAGAAAGGCGGCGTGCGCCTGGATTGCGCCGCCCGCTCCGGGCGACATTCGGAGGCACGCGCTCGGTTTTCGCGTGGCACCGTCGAAGATCACCACGTGTCCGCTCACCACGAACGACAGCACGCCGTGCGAGTGCGTGGAGTTGAAGAAGAGCATGTGCGGCCGGACCGGGTTCGCGCCGGTGCTGGACATGCACAGCGCAGCCGTTGCGCCGCCAAGATCGATGCTCGATATGGGCTTCGCCTTCGCTGCGGACTCGCCCATGAGATCGGACACGGCGAAGATGTGGATGGCTCCGCCGTACGTGAGCCCATTCGTGTTCGACTGGTCGACCACCCAGACCTCGGGCTGAGCACTGCCCGCGAGCGCGGACTGTGCCGGCGTTTCGCTGGGTTCCTGCATCGGGTCGCCAACGCAGGAGGCGAGGGCGAGAGAGCAGAAGGCTACAGCCGCGATGCGCTTCAGCATGGGTTACTCCAATTATCGAAAGGGAGATTTGCGAACGAGTTCGGGTCGTGGACCGATCCGCTCGGGTCCGGCGGCGCGACGCGAGACTCCAAGATAGACTGCTCTGGCGCGACAGCAACGATGAGACCGGCACGACCGTTCGCCTTTGGGATCGCGCGTACCACACTTAAGACGCAACTTGCTGTAGCCGCGGCACGCGCGACCCGCCGACCTTCCGTTGCTCCAACGACTTAGGCCGCGCGAGCGATGCGGCACGATCCCTTCCATTGGTTGGCTGGTTGGCACGCACTCGCTCAGATGCCGGAGAAGCCGCAATGATACTCGGGACATCCTGGCTCGACTGGACGCTCGGCGGGCGAATGCTCGTGAAGTACCCGGGCCTATCCGTAATCGGTGGGCTCACGCTCGCGGTGGCGATCGGACTCGGCGCCGGCTGGTTCGAGGTGACGCGGCAGCTCACAAACCCGCGAATTCCACTGGCTGAGGGCGATCGCATCGTCCGCATCGACAACCGGGATGCGGCGGAATCCAGGGTGGAGTCGCGCTCACTGTACGACTTCCAGCTTTGGCGCGAGCAGCTCACCGCCATAAAGGAACTTGGCGTGTACCGCTCGCTCGAGCGGAACCTGATCACGCCTGACGGCAGCGCGCTTCCCGCAACGCTCGCGGAGATCAGCCCATCCGCCTTTCCGTTGACCCGCGCACCGCCGTTGCTGGGTCGCACACTCATCGAGGCGGATGCCCAGCCGGGAGCGGCTGATGTCGCGGTGATTGGATACGACATCTGGCAGACCCGGTTCGACAGTGATCCCGGCGTCATCGGTAGCACGGTCAGGATCGGCCGCACGCCGGTGACCATCGTCGGTGTCATGCCGGAGGGGTTTCGCTTTCCGGTCAGTCATCAGCTATGGGTGCCACTGCGCGTGACCAGCGCGGCGCCGCGCGAAGGTTTAGCGATTAGCGTCTTCGGCCGACTCACCGATGGAGCTACGCTCGAGTCTGCGCAGACCGAGCTGACCACGATCGGGCAGCGCATCGCGGCAATGAATCCAACGACACATGCACAGCTCAGACCGCGCGTCGCATTGTATGCTGCGGCCAGCGGCGATGAGACCACCCTTGCACGCCTGTCCAATCTCATCGGCTGGTTGATCCTCGCCGCCGCTTGTGCCAACGTCGCCACGCTCCTGTTCGCGCGCACCGCTACTCGTGAGGCAGAGATCGTCGTGCGCAACGCACTCGGTGCTTCACGCGCTCGCGTCATGATGCAGCTGTTTGTCGAGGCATTCGTTCTGTGTGCGGCAGCCGCGATTGTCGGACTTACAGCGGCGAGCTTCGGGCTCGACTTTGCCAATCAGCTGCTGGCCAAGCAAAACGGGATGCCCTTCTGGTTGCAGTTCAGTGTGGGCCCGATGACGGTCGCGTATGCAGCCGTCCTTGCATTCGGCGGTGCTGTCCTGGTCGGCTTGCTGCCCGCTTTACGGGCAACCGGCCCGCGTGTGCAGAATGCTCTTGCGACCATGGCGAGCGGCAAGACGAGCATTCAGTTCGGTGGCGTGTGGTCTACGCTGATTGTGCTGCAGGTCGCTTCCGCAGCGTTGTGTCTACCCATGGCCGTGTTTGCCGCGATCTGGACCCTGCATGACGAATCAGCCCGACCCGGTTTTCCCACCCATGAATACCTGACATTCAGACCGGAGCTGGATCGTGACGCAACGCTCGCCGCGACCGGTGAATTGCGCGCCGCGGATTCTCGAGCACAGCTGTTGAACGTGTACAATGCGGTGAAACGTGGCCTGGAGGCCGAACCAATCGTGGCTGCGGTCACCTTCGCCGACGGACTGCCGGGCGCGTATTACCCATTGCGTATGGTGGAAGCACAGCGCGGCAGCGCTACGCCGTTCCTGGTTGATTCAAACATCGAAGGAGGCAGAGTCAGAACAGCGTCGGTCGACCCAGGCTACTTCGATTCGTTCCGACTCCCGCTGGTTGCCGGGCGCGCGTTTCACGCCGGTGATGTCGACGCGGGGACTATCGCCATCATCAACGAGTCGCTCGCTCGCAACATCGGCGCTAACCCGCTGGGCGTGCGCCTACGCTACACTGCGCGCAATGCCAACGAGCAAAACAGCCCGTGGTACGAGGTAGTCGGGGTCGTGCGGGACGGCGATATGGAACCGCGGGGCGCGGACTTTGCCTTTTTGCCTGCGTCGGTGGCCAACGTGTCTCCGCTATTCGTCTCCGTTCAGGTGAGAGGCGACGCGGGCGCCTTCGCGCCACGGCTGCGCACGCTCGTGACGCAGGTCGAGCCCGGACTTCGGCTGTACGATCTGCTGCCGTTGGACGAAGTGCTGCGGCGCCGGAAACTGCCCGAGATCCAGGGCATGTTCGCCACCATCGCGATCACGCTTCTGATCATGGCGCTGTCTGCCGCCGGATTGTATTCGCTCATGTCCGTAGCCGTGGCGCGCCGCACGCGCGAAATCGGCATCCGCCTCGCCATCGGAGCGAGCCCGCGAGCCGTGCTCCGTGCACTCTTCGCGCGCGCGGCCATGCAGGTGGGCATCGGCATCGTCCTGGCCAATGTGCTCTTTCCGCCGCTGATGAAGGCAATCGGCCTCAGCGAATTCCCGGCCTATTTCGTGGTGATTTCGACACTCGTGGCGTCCGGTGGGATGATGCTGGTAGGACTGGTCGCGTGCGGCGTGCCGGCGCGCAGGGCGCTCCGCATCCAGCCAACCGAAGCGGTGAAATATGCGGGATGAGACCGGAATGACACTCGGGATGTCCTGGCTCGACTGGAAGCTCGGCGGGCGGATGCTCGTGAAGTACCCGGGCCTTTCGGTTATCGGTGGCCTCGCACTCGCCGCGGCGATCGGACTCGGCGCCGGCTGGTTCGAGGTGACGCGCCAGCTTACCAAGCCGCGGCTGCCGCTGGCAGACGGCGACCGCATCGTCCGCATCGACAACTGGGATGCGGCGGCATCGAGGGTGGAGTCGCGCTCACTGTACGACTTCCAGCTCTGGCGCGAACAACTCACATCCATCGATGAGTTTGGCGCGTATCGCTCGCTCGAGCGGAACCTGATCACGCCTGACGGCAGCGCGTACCCAGTGACGGTCGCGGAGATCAGCGCGTCCGCGTTTCCACTAACCCGCGTGCCACCGTTGCTGGGTCGTACACTCCTCGAGGCGGATACCGAGCCGGGAGCGACTGATGTCGTGGTGATTGGATACGACGTCTGGCAACGCCGGTTCGACGCTGATCGCGAGGTGATCGGTCGTACGGTCAGACTCGGTCGCACGCCGGCGACGATCGTCGGTGTCATGCCGGAAGGGTTTCGCTTTCCGATCAGTCATCAGCTGTGGGTGCCGTTGCGCCTGACCAGCGCGGCGCCGCGCGAAGGTTTGGGCATTAACGTTTTCGGCCGACTCACGGATGGAGCGACACTGGAGTCTGCGCAGGCCGAGCTGACCGCGATCGGACAGCGCATGGCGGCGACGAATCCGACGACGCACGCGCAACTCCGGCCGCGAGTCTCCCTGTACGCAGCGCCTGCACTTGGTGATCGACAGATCGCTGGCCTCGTGCGAGTGTCCAATATCCTGGCCTGGCTGATCCTCGCCGCCGCCTGCGCAAATGTCGCTACGCTGATGTTCGCACGGAACGCGACCCGCGAAGCGGAGATCGTCGTGCGCAACGCACTCGGCGCTGCCCGCGCGCGCGTTCTCATGCAGCTCTTTGTCGAGGCATTCGTCCTGTGCGCGGTCGCCGCACTGGTTGGCCTGATCGCTATCGATTTCGCACTGAGTTACGGGATTCGCCTTTGGCCGGATCCGAACCTCCAACTGCCGTTCTGGTGGGAGTTCAGGGTTAGACCGTCGACCGTTGTCTATGGCGCTATCCTCGCCTTCAGCGGTGCGTTGCTGGTCGGCCTGCTCCCGGCGCTCAAGGCGACCGGCCCGCGCGTGCAGCTGGCACTCACCAGCATGGCGAGCGGAAGCACCAGTATGCAGTTCGGTGGCTTGTGGTCGGTCATGATCGTGTTGCAGGTCATGTTCGCGTCGTTGTGCCTGCCCATCGCACTGGGCATCGCCTTCGACGTGCTGCGCGAGCGCCCGCCGCCTGCGTACCCCCTGCATGAATACCTGACCTTCCGGCCCGAGCTGGATCGCGACGCTACGATCACCGCAGCAGGTGCCTTCCGCATCGAAGAGTATCGAGCGCACCTGTTGAAGGTGTATGACGAGCTGAAGCGTCGCCTCGAAAGCGAACCATCTGTGGTTGCGGTCACCTTCGCCGATAACCTGCCGGGCATGGGTTACTTATCGAGCCAGCTGGAGGCCCAACGCGGCACCAGCGCGCCGTTCGTCGTCGCTGCGGACATCCCTGGGGATAGAGCCTGGACAGCGGATGTCGACATCGCGTTCTTCGATGCGTTCCGCATCCCGCTCGTTGCGGGGCGCGCATTCCACGCCGGCGATGCCAATGCGGCGAATGCCGTCATCATCAACGAAACGCTCGCGCGCAACATTGGCGGCAACGCACTCGGTTCGCGTATACGATACGCGGGGCGTGACGCTGGTGAACAAGCGAATCCGTGGTACGAGGTCGTGGGCATCGTACGCAACCGCGCAATCGAGGATGCGGACTTCATGTATGTGCCGGTGTCAGCGGCGGCTGTGTCACCGCTGGTCGTCGGCATTCACGTGCGAGGCGATGCCGCTGCGTTGGCGCCGCGGCTGCGGGCCCTCGCTACGCAGGTCGAGCCCGGACTCCGGCTGTACGACCTGGTGCCGCTGGACGAATTCGGGCGCCGCGAAGGCCTGGCCGTGACCCGCGCGACGATCGCCATTGTCGTGATCACAATGCTGGTCATGGCGCTCTCTGCCGCAGGTCTGTATTCGCTCATGTCCGTCGCCGTGACCCGTCGCACGCGCGAGATCGGCATCCGCCTCGCTATCGGCGCCAGTCCACGTGCGGTGCTCGCCGCGGTGTTCGCGCGCGCTGCCGTGCAGGTTGGCATCGGCATCGTGCTAGGCAATGCGCTTCTGCCGCCGGTGATGACAGCACTCGGCCAGGCCGAGTTGACTGTCGGTGAGGTGCTGCCGCAGATGCTCGCCGCGTCCGCCGCGATGTTGCTGGTGGGACTGGTCGCGTGTGGTGTGCCCGCGCGCAGGGCGCTCCGCGTTCAGCCAACCGAAGCGGTGAAATACGCGGGCTGAGCTATCAATGGCTAGGTCGCTTCGAGCCCAACTTCAGCATATATGCGCCCAGAACTCCAAAGGCGGCTAGCGGAACCAGCGAAAACAGCGCGTCTGCCGCGATTCTGGGAAGAAATGCCGCGGCGACGATGCCGATCCCAGCGCCAACCGTGACGCGGCCCGTCACGCGATGCAGTCGAATCCAGGTCAGGCGATTGGTGACTGCCCGCTGAATGCGGATCCCAATGACCGAATTCGGGCGCGTGCGCGGCAGCAGATTGCCGATTCCGATCAGGGTGCCACCGACCGCGAGAAACACCAGCCGGTACATCCACGACGCCGGACCCAGCAAAGCAGTCAAAACAAATCCATGCAGCACGATCATGAACACGACCAGCCGGGAAACGATCCTCTGGCAGGTTTCGACCGATAGCTCGTCACCGGGAATGGTCTGGTCACGCTCGAGCAGGTTGCCCAGCAACATGGATACTGCACCCGCAAACGTCGGCAGGCCGAGAAAAAGAAGGCCGATCGGTGCGTCGCCCAGCCTATCGATCGCTTGCTGACCGAGGAGCTGGAAGTAGACCACCGCGCTGGCTACGTACCCTGCGACTACTACGCCGAGATTCCTTGGCTTCGACATTGCGCGCCTCCGGTTTCAGCCACTCGAGAAAATGCTGCACCAGATCCTCGAACACCGTGGTATTCAGCTCGTACCGGATTTCCTGGCCGTAGCGCTCGGCCACCACCAGGCCGGCATCCCGCAGCACGGCGAGGTGCCGCGAGATGGTCGGCCAGCTGGAGTCGAACGCCGCCGCGATTTCACCGGACGTCAGCGCATCCTCACGCAACAGCCGCAGGATGTCGCGCCGCGTCTGGTCGGCGAGTGCGCGGAAGACCGCGGGCGTGGGTTCGGGGTCGGTCGGTCTGGATTGCATGATTAGCAAAGTAACTAATCATTAAACGACGTCAACCCCGCCCGCTCGGCGCTCCACGGCCGTACCGGTAGTTACTGGCCGCGCGGCAAAACTACTGGCGGCTTCACCTTCGCGATTTGCCGCTCATTGCCGATCGTCACCGTGTAATCGCCGGGCGCAACCATCTGGTTTTGGGTATCGCGCAGGTTCCACACGGCGCGGCGAAGGCCGGTGCCTGCGGGCTGTTGCAGCGAGCGAACTTCATTGCCGCCGGCATCCGTGATCCGAATCGTCACCGGTGACGCCGCGCGCTGATGGTAGACGATGACGATGCCATTCGGTTCATTGGGCGTGACCAGGTTGCGGTCGCCGAAGAGACGATAGTTGCCCCAGCCACTCTCCACCCTCCAGCCCTTCGGCTCGATGGCAAACAAATGCAGGGGCTTGGCGAGGACCGTGTCATTCAGCTGGCGCAGTGGCGTGATGTCGGTGACGTACACGCCACGACCGTGCGTGCCGACCACGAGATCGCTTTCACGGGGATGCACAATCGCATCGCGCACCGGCAGAATCGGCAGGTTCGCCTGAAACCGGAGCCAGCTCGATCCGCGGTCCATCGAAACGAACAACCCCCGATCGGTGCCGAGGAATAGCAGGTTCGGGTTGACCGGATCTTCGGCGATCACGTTGACGGGCGCGTTATTCGGCAGTGCCGCCGTGATCGCCACGAACGTACGGCCATAGTTATCGGTGCGGTACACGAAAGGCCGAAAGTCATCGCGATGGAAGCCGGTGATAGTGACGTACGCGGTCGCGGGCCGGTGCGCCGAGGGCACGACGCGCGTAACCCAGTAATTGTCCGGTGCGCCCGCCGCGGTCAGCGCGGCGGTAGCATCGGTCCAATGCTCGCCTTCCGTGTTGCGGTGGTGCACGCGGCCATCATCTGTACCAGCCCAAATTACACCTTGCGTGCGTGGCGATTCGGCCACGGTCGTGATCGTCGTGTACTGAATGTTGCCGCTGCCGTTCTGCTTCGTGCTGTCATTGGTCGTGAGGTCGGGGCTGATTTCCTGCCAGGTATCACCCCGGTTGGCGGAGCGCAAAACCACCTGCGTGGCGGTATACACTACGTCAGGATTGTGCGGCGAAAGCACGATTGGGGTGGTCCAGGTCGCGCGATAACGCGGCTGACCCTGAGGCCGGCGCGGCGCAATTCGCGTCATGGTCGCGTCCTGCTGATCGACCCGCACGTGACCGCCAAACTGCAGCGTGTTGTAGGCCCAGCGGCCGTCGGGTGACACCGCCTGGTACATGCCGTCACCCGTGCCAACCGTGTACCAGTTTTCGACACCGACGTAACCGGCGAAGCCATTGATCGGCGCCTTCCACGATTCGTGGTCCTGCAGGCCGATGTAGATGTTGTACGGGTCCTGCTGATCGACCGTGAGCGCGTAGACCTCGCCGATCGTGAGGTTGGCGAGGTGGTCGGTGGTCTGGCCGCCATCATGGGTGACGTTGACGCCGCCATCCGAACCGATCAGCAACCGCTTCGAGTCCTTCGGATCGATCCATATGGTTCGCACGTCGCCGAACATGCGACGGAACAGCGTGCGATTTCCGTACTCCAGGTCGACCCACGACTTGCCGCCGTCGTACGTGTGCGTCAGCGTCTCGGATGTGACATAGACGCGCTGATCGTTCTGCGGATCGATGCGGATCATGTTGAACGAATACGGCGCCTTACCGCCGACGTTGATCTCCGGCGGATGCATCATCCTCCAGGTCGCCCCCGCATCATCACTCCGATACACCTCACCGCGCCCGCCTGCAACTCGCACATTACCCGCATTCGGCCGCGGGTTGATGTTCTCGTAGACGGCGTACACGATGTTTGGATTCGCGCGATAGACATCAATGCCAATACGGCCGATCTTACCTGCGGGCAGCCCATTGGTGAGACGATCCCAGGTGCTGCCGCCATTCGTGCTCTTGTAGATGCCGCTGCCCGGCCCGCCGGCCTCGAGATGCCACGGGTAACGCACCTTGTCATAGGTCGCCGCATACAGCACATCGGGTTGATTGAATGCGATTGCCAGATCGATCACGCCGATGCGGTCATCGATATGGAGCACCTTCTCCCAGGTATTGCCGCCATCGCGGGTCCGATAGACGCCGCGGTCAGGGGTGTCCGTGTGCAGCGGTCCCATCGAAGCCACGAATACAACGCCAGGATTGGTCGGATGAATGAGGATGCGCGCAACGTGCTGCGTGCCAGGAAGACCCATGTGCCGCCAGGTCTTGCCCGCATCGGTCGACTTGTAGACGCCGCGACCGGAGTACGAGTAGCGCGCAACGTACGATTCGCCGGTCCCGACCCAGACCACATTCGCATCGGAGGGTGCAACTGCGACCGCGCCGATCGAGAGGTCGCCGGTCGAGTCAAAGATCGGCTCGAAGCTGTGGCCGCCGTTGATCGTCTTCCACACACCACCATTCCGCGTGCCGACGTAGAAGGTGTACTGCTGGTCGCGCGCGGGCGTTTCCGGCACCGCGAAGTCGGTGATCCAGGCGCCGGTACGCCACGGGCCGAGATTGCGGAACTGGAAATCGTTCAGCAGCGCCGCGAATCCCTCTTGCGAGCCTGCGTCGGTGAACACGGCCGGCGCCGGCCGCGCGACCTGTGCGGCGGCGGCCTGGGCGGCAAAGGCAAAAGCCAGGCTTGCAATTGAGCGATGCATAGGCGGTAAGAGCCTCGGGTTGGGGATCGTATCACATTTGTATGTCAGCGGAATCGTTCTGGCAGACCAGCGGTGAACGGCCGGTAAGCGCTGTCGAATTCGGCTGGCGAACTGGAAGGGTCCGATCAGAATAGCAGCCAGTCCGCCAATGATGTGCAGAAGCAGCCACGGCCGATTCGGCCAGAATCGCCCGAAGCTCCTGGGCATTTGGTCAATCAGGTAGTGAAGTGGATAACGGGCTGGAAACGTTACGGTGAGCCAGGCCAGCGACTGTATTACCAGCGGCCCGGCCAGCCGACGCACAGTGCGATGGGCCGGCGCAGGCTGAATCATGGTCGAGGCCGAGGGGAGATCCAACCGGCTACTGGTCATTGGACCGGAAAAGTATGGCGCGGCGCCGCGTCAACGCCACCAGAGTGGATGCGCGGCGCTTCCCGCCGCATCATACTCATGAAAAATCACGGGAGCGACGCGTGCGAATAACCAGGATCATTGTACATCAGGTGGACCTGCCTCTGCACGAAGGCAGCTACAAATGGTCGGGCGGCAAAGGCGTCACCGTATTCGATAGCACGGTCGTGCTGGTCGAAACCAATGACGGTATTACCGGCGTGGGCGAGGTTTGCCCGCTTGGGCCCGTGTACCTGGCAGCCTACGCCAATGGCGTGCGGGCGGGGATCCGTGAGCTTGGGCCCAAGCTGATTGGCGAGAATCCGCTCGAGCTGATGAAGCTCAATGCGCGTATGGATGCAGTCCTGAAAGGACATCCGTACGTGAAATCCGCGATCGACATGGCGTGCTGGGATATTCTCGGTAAAGCAACCGGACAGCCGGTCTGCACACTGTTGGGTGGGCGTTATGACGATGACTTCGTGCTGTACCGCGCCATCTCGCAGCAATCGCCACGCGAAATGGCGGAGAACGTTCTTGGGTATCGCGAGCAGGGGTACCGCCGCTTCCAGCTCAAGGTTGGTGGTGATCCCGATGTCGATATCGAGCGCATACGCGCGGTGCGGGGAGCGCTCCAGCCGACCGATCGCCTGGTGGCCGACGCCAACACCGGCTGGACGCAGCACGAAGCCATGCGGGTCGTGCGCGCAGTGCGCGATGTCGATGTTTACATCGAGCAGCCGTGTCTTACCTACGAGGAGTGCCTCGCGATCAGGCGCCGCACCGACCATCCGTTCGTGCTGGACGAAAACATCGACAGCATCGATGTGCTGGTACGTGGCAAAGCCGATGCGGCGATGGACGTCGTGAACCTGAAGATCAGCAAGTTCGGCGGACTCACGAAGATGCGGCAGGCGCGTGATCTGTGCGTATCCCTCGGCATCGCGATGACGGTGGAGGACAGCTGGGGTGGCGACATTGTGACCGCAGCTATCGCACACCTGGCCCACAGCACACCCACCGAGTTCCTGTTCACCAGCACTGACTTCAACAGCTATGTAACAAGGAGCATCGCCGATGGCGCTCCGCAGCGCGTCAACGGCCGGATGTCAGCTTCGACTGCACCCGGACTCGGAGTTACACCCAGGATGGATGTGCTGGGAGACGCGGTCTTCTCGATCGAGTGAGGAGCGGCAGCATAACCACAGCACATGTTCGCTTCACCTGATTCGATCACTCCGCTCCGCTTCAGTCAAATCTCTGTCGAGAAATCTATGATAAAACGGTGATGTGATTGGGTTGGCTTGCTGCCGCTGATGAAGGCACTCGCTAGGCCGAGTTGACTGTGAGTGAGGTGCTGGTTCATGCTCGTAGCGTGGGCGCCATGTTGCTAACAGGACTTGTCGCGTCCGGCGGGTTCGGCGCAGCGGACGCTCCGCGTCCAACCGCGCCAAGCGGTGAGAACGCTGGATGAAGAGGTTTGCGTGCACTTGCCGCTTTAGCGGAGTGCCTTTTCCATGGATTGCGACGAGTTCCCGCTTGCGTACGAAAATGAAGTCATTATGATGTCATCATGAATCGCAAGGTCAGCAACGGCCAGCCAAAGCGCCGCCCAGTGTCTGCCCGGGTGCCAGTAACCGTCCGAATCCCCGAAGAAATCATAGAGCGTATCGACCAGCACCTTGATGACCGCGAGATACCGCTGTCCAGAAACAACTGGTTCCTAGAGGCTGCATTGGAGAAGCTGCGGCCTAGTGACGCCGGAGGATCACATGGCAAGAAGTGATCTTCTAGTGTCGCTCGTAAAAGCCGGAACGGCCGGCGATAGGCGTAGCTTTCGGAGTGCGATCGAAGCGATCATTGCTGAGGAGCGCGCCAAGCATCACAACGTTCTTGCCGACACCCTGACGAGAATCATTCAAACAAACGGATCGGCTCCGCCTCACGGCCCCGTTGCGATGGCATCCGTGCATGGCGATTCGTCGCCTCGGGGCAGGGAATTCGTGGCGGAGATTGTGCCGCGGCGACGCCTTGATGACCTGATCTTACCGGCGGTTGTACGCCGAGCGGTCGACCAGTTGGTCGAAGAGCAACAGCGCGCCGACCTCCTCCGCGCACATGGGCTTGAGCCGCGGCACCGCATCCTGATCGTCGGGCCGCCGGGAACGGGGAAGACTACTCTTGCCGAGGCCATTGCCGAAAGCGCGGGCGTGCCGCTATTTGTCGTGCGCTACGAAGCGATGATCGGTAGCTATCTCGGAGAGACGGCGACGCGCCTTAAGCGTGTGTTCGACTACGCGCGCACAACGCCATGCGTTCTATTCTTTGATGAATTCGATGCAATCGGCAAAGAGCGCGGCGACATTCACGAGACGGGCGAGATTAAGCGCGTAGTCACATCCCTGCTGATGCAGGTCGATGACCTGCCAAGCTACACGATCATCGCGGCAGCAACGAATCATCCCGAGCTACTGGACAGAGCCTCATGGCGGCGCTTTCAGATCCGGGTTTCGTTGCCGCTTCCCGATTCACGGGCACTTATCCATTACATTCAAAGATTGACCGAATTGCACCGTGAGCCTCTCGGCCACGCGCCTGCCGCAATTGCGAAGCGCCTGGGCAGGATTAGCTACGCAGAGGCCGAGCAGTTTTGTCTCGATATCCAAAGGCGCAGCGTACTGTCAATCGGCCAGAAGCCGGTGAAAGCGATTATCTCCGAGCAGTTAGAGGTTTGGGATGCGCGCGCCCGCGCAGGAAAAGCTGGCAAGGGAGGCATGATAGATGGCGGAACGCCCTCTACTGATCCTTCCAACCGCTGAGACGATCGGTCCGCCGCCGTTGCATGGCGGAGGCTCCAAGCCAATTGTACCGCCGCGCGCAACCCAAGCAAATCGCATCGCGCCGTCCCTCGCGAGGCTGAAAGAGGCGCTCAACCGCGGGCCTGAGCATGTCCTCGAACTGCGCGACGATCCCACCGCACTCGCGCCGGACCGCGTTATCGTCTTCGAGATCGCCGGCTCCGTTGCGGACTTCGCGCGCGCGGCGTCACGCGTACCTGGTCTCGAGCTCATGGTCGAGTATGAGACGGAGAATCCGCCGGACGATTTTTTTGCCGAGAAGGACACGCGCAAAGGCCGCGAAGGCGAACGCCGCGACGACAAGCTCGTCGACGGACGCCTCTATCTCGCGATGCCTGACATCACCGCGCTCGGCGAATTCATCCGCCTTTGGGATCGTTGGGTGGCAGGGCGGGAGTTCGACCAAGGTTTCGCTCCCTTCAAGCATCTCTTCGCGCAATTGCGTGAGGTGCGGCCTTGGGGTCCACGGGACCGCATCCCGGAAGAAACGATTGCCTACTGGCAGCAAGAAGCGCGTGACAATCCCGATCGGCCAGTAAGAACCGAAGTTGAGCTTTGGTTCCGGCGTACAGCTGAGCGCCGCGAACAAGCTTCCCGCGACTTCCGGACAATCGTCGCGGGGGCCGGTGGTGCAATGATTCACGAAGCCATGATTCCGGAAATCGCCTATCACGGCGCGCTGATCGACATTCCCGCAGCGGCAATTCCGGGGCTTGTCGCCCGCCAAAACGTTGCCCTGGCCCTTGCCGACGATGTGATGTTCTTGCGGCCGCAGACCGTTCTGGCCGCATTGCCCGGGTCGGCCGATTCTGATGATGGTCCGCCTTCACAGGATCAGCCTCCAGCCGTAGGTCAGCCAATTGTGGCGCTGCTAGACGGCGTGCCGCTCCAGGGACATGAACGGTTAGCGGGGAGGCTGGCGCTCGATGACCCTGACGATCTGCAAGCTCGTGCGCTTGTAAACCGCCGCTTCCATGGCACTGCCATGGCCTCGTTGATTCTTCACGGCGACCTAAATGCACCTGAGGCTCCGCTTGCCCGACCGGTCTATGTGCGACCATTGATGATTGCGCCGGCAGATCTCAGCGAGCACACCCCCGGAGATCGGCTGCTTGTCGACACACTCTACAACGCCATCCTCCGCATCAAGGGTACACCAACGCAGACGGGGGTGGCGCCGAATGTGTTTCTTGTAAATCTATCCCTCGGTGACAGCCGGCGGCCGTTCGCGAATCTAGTCAGTCCGCTGGCACGTCTCATCGACTATCTCGCGGCCAAAGACAACATTTTGTTCCTTGTCAGTGCCGGCAACATCAGCGAGCAGTTAATGCTGCCGGATTTCAACCAGTGGGGCGATTTCGAGGCGGCGACTCCCGAAGCGCGGGAACGCGCCGTGCTGATGGCTATGTTCACCGCTAAGCATGAACGGTCGCTCCTTTCGCCGGCTGAGGCGGTCAACGCACTGACAATCGGCGCGCAGCATGCCGATAATGTTGCGAACCGCGTCGGCACCAATATGACGGTGGACCCATTTGACGATTCGACGTTACCCAATGCGAGCTGCGCGTTAGGCCTTGGATACCGACGGGCGGTCAAGCCTGATCTGTTTCTGCCAGGCGGACGAGAGCATGTGCGAATGGCCGCTGGCGGTGGGGGCGTACGCCTGAGATTCGGGCCGCCGCAGCGCTTATTTGGCCTCGGTGCGGCGGCCCCTGATTCGGCAAACATGGGGCGCTTAAACCAGACTTCATACGCGGACGGGACGAGCGCTGCAACCGCGCTCGCGACTCGTGCGGCGCACAGGATCTTCGATTCAATGATGGACCGGGATGGCGGCTCCTTACTCGCCGATGTTCCGCCGGACTATTACGCTGTTGTCATCAAATGCCTTCTCGTTCACAGCGCTCGCTGGAACGAGAAAGGAGAGTTCATCAAGGAACTTTGCGGTCCGTCCGATCCGAGGCAGCACGTCGAACGCGCCGCGAACGCAACGCGTTTTCTCGGGTTCGGTGTTCCAGACATCTCGCACATGCTTGATTGCGCAGAGAACCAAGCGACCCTTGTCGGTTTCGGCACACTGCAACCCGATAACGCACACAATTATCGGATTCCACTGCCGCCCTCGCTTGAGGGCGTCACCGATCCACGTCAACTCGCCATCACAGTAGCGTGGTTCACGCCTGTGCGGGCTGGCCATCAGAGCTATCGCACGGTCAAGCTCGTCGCTGCGCCCGACCAACCGAAGGAAGCTGTCGGTGTCGTGCGGTTCAGCGACCAGCCTGCAAGTCCTTCTGTAAGGAAAGGCACCGTATTCCACGAAAGGTACTTCGGCCAATGGGCTGTACCGTTCATCGACGACGGTCACCTCTCCGTGCGGGTCTTGTGCAAGGACGACGCAGGCAACAACGGGAATGCGGTTCGTTACGCTATCGCCGTGACCATAGAAGTGGGGACGCCTTTGCGCATCTACGAGGAAGTCAGCGAGCGGCTGCGGGTGCGGCCAAGGGCTCCGGCATGAACACGGCGTCTGATTTCGAGAGGGTTCACAACTTCTTAGGCAGCCAGTCCATCCATCGGCGCACTTCGAGCTTGCGCTTGTGCGGCAAAAGGTCGTCCGCGTGTTCGTGACCGGCGTAGCCATCCATCTCGAGATGCTCATCTTGAACTCGTAGCGCGACGAGCGGGTACGGCGTTCATCTGTGATCTTGTCTGGAATCACGTCGCAAGCTGCGAATGAACGTGTGAATCTCTCGTAACACGTCTGCCTCGTTCGACAGGAAGAGGAAGTGGGTCGCGCCTGCCACGCGTACGACACGCGCCGATGGGACGCCTTTCTCGAAAGCGTTGGCCTGAAGCGTCCGCACTGAATCCGCCGCCGCCGCCGCGGCGCGCGCCGAATCCGTCAGCTCGCCAGCCGGCAATCGTCGAGGCAATGCATAGATCGCAAGCGCGGTCGCTGAAATCGACGTGTACTTCTGCACGCCAGCCCAGATCGCGTTCACTGCAGGCAAGTAAGCGGGCGCGGGCGGCACGGTTCTGGGCGCCTGGGTCGACTCGAGTGTCCGCTGGTATTCGCGAAGATTCCGCTCGAGCACCGGCAGTTCGGTCGTTACAAGAGAACGTACCATGGCGATCACGTTTTGAATGCTGTCCGAGCTGATTGCACTGGCCCGGATCTCGGTGAGGCGATCGAGCTTTCGGCGTACGTCGGCCAGTTCAACCGGCAGGTAACCGAGCGTCGAATCGTAGTACGCGTAGCCAAAGGCAGCGTCGAGGTAGACCAGGCCGGCCACTCGGCCCGGATGACGCGAGCCGATCGAGCTCAGCTCTTGCCCAGCAATGGAATGGCCGATCAGCACCGGCCGATCGAGACCGAGTGTGTCCAGCACCGCGATCACATCGTCCGCGAGACGATCCGCGGCATAACCGGACGCTGGCGTGCTGGAAAAGCCGAAGCCGCGACGAGTCACGCCGTATACGTGATAATCACCAGACAGTTTCGCTGCGAACTGATCGAAAACGTGCGCGGTATTGCCGAGCCCGGACAAAAGCACAACGGGCAGGCCAGTGCCGCCCCAATCAAGCACCTCGAGTTTTACGTTTCGATCGACCGTGATGAAGCGCGCGTTGTGTGGCGAAGAATCACGCCATGCCGTGCCACTCGTTGCGCGCTCGAAATCCAGTGGCGTCGCCCGCGTCTGAGTCCATGTACCGATCAGCCTTTTGTCGTCGGCGCCAAGCTTGGCTCGATAGGTGGCTCCCAGCTGAGCGAACGTGACCGTGAGGACGGAGTCTTTGAGCTGGATCGTACTTGCCGGAAAGGGCTGATCGAAACCGCCCTGGTCCAGGCTCACGAGCCACGCGTTCATTCCGCTATCGGCCTTTGCGACCCGAAGAAGGAGCCGCAGGGATCGATTACCGCGAAGCGTGGCTTGCCAATCGCCGGTCATACCCTGAGCCCCGACTGGGCTCGGGATCAAAGCCACGAAGGCACAAAGGAGGGCAGCGCGCACGCTCATGGAACCTCGTAGGTTATGCGGAATTAACCTATCTGACAGATTATCCGAGAGCGTTGGTTGGAACGGATGCCATACCGCTCACCAATGAGTCGGCAGCGAGTCCTGTTCGCGCGCGCCGCCGATGCCTCCGCGCCGGCAGGTAGCTTGCGAACAACGCGACGCCAATCAATCGGCTCGTTCGTCAATGTTAATCAATGACTCACAAGCCCGCGGGTGCCTGCAGAAACTGGATGAGCTTCGCGTGGAAGATCTGCGGCGCTTCCAGGTGCGGGCAGTGCCCGACGTTTTCGATCAGCTCGAGTCGTGCTCCTGGAATCGATTCGGCGACGCGTCTGGCTTGTGCCGGATAGGTCGGCGTATCTTGGGCGCCACCGATCACCAAAGCCTTCGATTTGATGTGCTGCCAGTCGTACACAACCGTCTCGGCTGACAACATCTGCGACAGCGCCGCGCGCACCTTCGAGAAGCGCGGCCAGTCCGGACTCAGCGTCCAGCCCCAGTGCATGCGCACGTACTTCTCGTACTCGGGCTTCCAGACCACGAAATAACGCGTAATGCCTTGCCGGATCGCCTGGTAGCTGCGCGTAGCCGGCGTGCTCTGGTATGCGTCATCGAGGTAGCGAGGCGCACGGCCAGGCCGGGAATCGGCAAGTCCGATTTGATTTACCATCACGACATGCGAGGTCGCGGTCGGATAAAGCATGGCGAAACGTGAGGCCAGCATGCCGCCCATCGAGTGGCCGACAATCGCAGCGCGATCGACACCAAGCTGCTGCAGCAGCTTATGAGTGTTCAGCGCCATGTCGTCGAACCGGTACGGAATGAACGGCTTCGACGAACGGCCGAATCCGATCTGATCCGGCACGATGACGCGATAGCCCTCTTTTGCGAGTACGTCGATCGTTCCGCCCCATGCTTCACCGGAAAAGTTGAAGCCGTGAAAAAGCACGACGGTCCGGCCGTTGGGCGTAGCCGGCTTCACATCCATGTACGCCATGTTCACGTTTTGCCCGTACACCACGAGCGGGAAGGTCTGGACTGGGTGCGGGTACGCGATATCGGCAAGGTCGACGCTGACCGGACCCCAATCGGCAGGCGCCTGCGCCTGCACAGGTCGCGGCGCGAGCAAGCCGATGCCCAGCAAGAGGGGGGCGCCGACTAGACGCCTGGTATTGCACCATGAAAAGCTGGGAGGTTGGCGCATGGAGAGCCTCGGAGTTTTTTGGGTCGAGAGGAAGCAATGTACACGATCCGTCCAACACGTGCTGCCCGCCGCTTGGGCAGCCTCGCGCACCGGAAATCGCCCTCGGGCGAGACCGTTCGCAATGAAAAGCCGAGCCGCATCGTTCACGCTGCACGTTGTTGTTCCTACACGCCGACCCAAAAGGCCGCTATGAACGCAATGCAGGTGCGCCGACTGGCAGTTCTCCTGGCGATCGCTTGTGCGCCGACCATCAGCGAGCTGTCCGCGCAGTCGCCATTCGACGGATCCAAAAACCGTCCGCGTGTGGGATCGGGCGTGCCACGGGTGGCACTCGAAAGCCTTTGGCGGGGTGCGCCCGAAACGCCAATCTCTCGTCACGGCAATGACTTTTCACGGCATGTGAGGCGGCACACACCTTCCGATTGCACTGCTTCAAAACCACCTCGCATCAACGGCGGAGCAGCGTAATGAAATTCGGAGCGTCCTGGGTCGACTTCAAGCTCGGCGGGCGCATGCTCGTGAAATACCCGGGCCTGACCCTGATTGGCGGCATCACCCTCGCGGTGGCGATCGGAGTCGGGGCAGCATGGTTCGAGGTGACGCGGCAGATTGTGAACCCGCGCATCCCGCTGGCTGACGGCGACCGCATTGTCACCATCGCCAACTGGGATGCTGCGGAATCAGAGATCGAGGCGCGCTCGCTCTACGACTTTCAGCTCTGGCGCGAGCAGCTAACGTCGATCAGGGAACTGGGCGCGTACCGCGCGTTCGAACGGAATCTGATTACGCCGGACGGCATTGCGCAGCCTACAGAAGTCGCGGAGATCAGCGCGGCTGCGTTTCCGTTGACTCGTGTGCCGCCCTTGCTGGGTCGCACACTCCAGGAGTCTGATGCCGTGCCGGGCGCTGCTGATGTCGTCGTGATCGGTTACGACATCTGGCAGAATCGTTTCAAGAGCGATCGCAGCATCATTGGTCAGACGGTCAGAGTCGGTCGCACGCCGGCGACCATCGTTGGGGTCATGCCGGAGGGGTTTCGTTTTCCGGTCATTCAGCAGCTCTGGCTGCCGTTGCGACTGTCCACGGCGGCGCCGCGGACGGGCGCCGCTGTCAGCGTCTTCGGCCGGCTCGCGGATGGCGCTTCGCTCGAGTCTGCACAAGCCGAGCTGACCACGATCGGTCAGCGCATTGCCGCCGTGAATGCGACGACGCATGCGCAGCTACGACCGTTCGTCTCGCGGTATGGCGGGCCCGGACCTATGTTCAACGGGGCGCCTGGTAGAAGCCAGTCGTTGCTGATCCGCATGACCAACATCATCGCCTGGCTAATCCTCGCTGGTGCGGGCATGAACGTCGCCACGTTGATGTTTGCGCGCACTGCGACGCGTGAATCCGAGATCATCGTGCGCAATGCACTCGGTGCTTCGCGCAAGCGCGTCATGATGCAGCTGCTGGTCGAGGCCTTTGTGCTGTGCACGGCTGCTGCGGTGGTTGGACTCCTCGGGGCCAGCTTCGCACTCGACTACGCCGTTCGCCTCTTCGCCGTGTCCGCGATAGAGCAGGTGCCGTTCTGGTGGCAATTCAGCATTGGGCCGGTCACTGTGCTTTACGCCCTTATCCTGGCGATCGGCGCTGCCGTTGTGGTCGGGTTGTTGCCTGCCATCAGAGCGACCGGCCCGCGCGTGCAGAACGCGCTCACGCAGATGTCGACCGGCGGCACGAGCATCAAATTCGGCGGCGTGTGGAGTGTCATGATCGTGCTGCAGGTCGCGTTTGCGGCGCTGTGCCTGCCCTTCGGTTTTGCCGCCGCGTTTGCCTCGGTGTTCGAGACCCGATGGTCTGATCGGTTCCCCACAAATGAGTACCTCACGTTTCGGCCGGAGCTGGATCCTGACGCACTCCCTACGACTGGTGTATTCGATCCGGCCGCGTATCGCACGCAGCAGTTGACCGTATTTGCCGAGCTGAAGCGCCGACTCGAGAACGAGCCGTCGGTCACGGCCGTAACCTTTGCCAATGGCCTGCCGGGTACGTCATTTGGCCTGCGCCAGGTGGAAGTGCAACGCGGCAGCGAGCCGCCGGTCCTGGTTGATGCGAGCATCGAAGGCGACCGGGTCAGAATCGCGAATGTCGACAACGACTACTTCGACGCGTTCCAGTTCCCGTTGGTGGCCGGCCGCGCATTCAACACTTCCGATGTCGGCGCCGAGACCGCCGTCATCATCAACGAGACGCTGGCGCGCAACCTGGGCGGTAACCCGCTGGGCAAGCGGATCCGCTACGCTGAGGGTGGCCCCTATCGGCCGGTCAGTTCGTGGTACGAAGTCGTCGGTGTCGTGCGCGATATCCAGGATGCAACACCGGCCGACTTCATCTTCCAGCCCACGTCCGCCGCGGATGTGACTTCCCTCACTTTCGCGGTCCACACGCGTGGCGATGCCGCCGCAATTGCGCCGCGTCTGCGCGCCATCGCAACCGAAGTCGAGCCCGGACTCCGGCTTTACAACGTCGTTTCACTGCACGAACTCCTGCGCCAGCGCGAACGGCCCGCGATCCAGCTGATGATCGTGACGGTCTCGCTCGTGCTCGTGGTGCTGGCACTCTCGGCCGCAGGCCTGTACTCGCTCATGTCCGTTGCAGTCACCCGTCGCACGCGCGAGATCGGCATCCGCCTCGCCATTGGCGCAAGCCCGCGCGCTGTACTCGGTGCGCTGTTCGCGCGCGCGGCCATCCAGGTAGGCATCGGCATCGTCCTGGCCAATGCGCTCCTGCCCGCGCTGATGACAGCTCTCGGCATCATGGAGTTGAAACTGAACATAGTGCTGGGGGCGATGCTGATCGCATCGCTCGGCATGTTGCTGGTGGGACTGATCGCGTGCGGCGTTCCTGCACGGCGCGCGCTCCGAATCCAGGCAACCGAGGCGATGCGATACGCTGGCTGATCGCGGTTGAGCTTCCGATCGTCGCTCCGATCAAATCGCGCGCAGTGTTTCCGTCGGGCTAACGGCGGTGGCGCGCCGGGCCGGCAACCACGCGGCGAATAGCGCCACGGCCTCGAGCAGGATCACGACGCTGAGCAAAACGAGTGGATCGCTGGCCGACGTCTCAAACAACAGCGGTTGCACCAGGGAGCCAAGTGCGAGCGCGAGCGCGAGCCCAGTCGCGATTCCAATCGAGGCAAGCAGCGTTCCCCTTCGTACTACAAGCAATGCGATCGATCGCTCGGACGCACCGAGCGCGAGTCGCACGCCGATTTCGTGACGTCCCCAGGCGACTGCGTGCGCCATGATGCTGTAGAGCCCAAGCCCGGCAACCACGAGGGCCAGGAACGCGCTGATGCCAAACGCCACGATGCCCAGGCGGAACGGCCGAACTTCGGCCGCCAACCCTTGCGAAAGCAGTCGCACATCGATCGAGCGAATGTCGCGGTCGGCGTTCTGCAATGCCTCGCGTAACGCCGGCCACGCTGTGGTGGGTCGACCGGTCGGGCGAACGACCAGCCAACTTCCGCTGAATCCGCGCTCCTGGCCGATCGGCACGTAGAACTGCATCGACGGCTCCTCCTCGAGACTGTGTCGATGCACGTCTGCGGCGACACCAACAATGCGGGCGCAGCGCGCGGTGCGGTCCTGGATGCGCACGCATGCTCCCAATGCCGGGCGACCCGGCCAGAGCACGCGAGCCATGGTTTCATTGACGATAACGACCGGCTCGCTGTCCTCGCGATCGCTTGCCGTGAACGGCCGCCCTTCGCGAACGCGGGTACCCATGGTGGTGAAGTAGGCATCACCGACAGCGCTCACATACGGACCTCCGCCGGGGAGCGATGGGATCGAGTCGCGCCCAGGTACGAAAAGGCCCACACTCACACTGCCGTGGAAGGGGACACCGACTGAAATCGCCGCGCTTTCAACGCCCGGCAGCCGTCGAACGGCTTGAAGCAGTGCACGGTGACGTTGCCGTTCGATCAATCCAGTGCGCCGAATCCAATCGCTGAACGTCTCTCCCGGATCCCGAGCGATGCGCTCATATCTGGCTTCTATGGTCAACACGCGATCGGCATCGAGTCCCAGGTCCACCGCGTTAACTCGCTGCAAGCTGCGCAGGAAGAGACCCGCGCCCACCAGCAGCATCACCGAAAACATTGCCTGCACCACAGTGAGCGTCGAGCGCAACGGCGATTGCAGCGGTCCGCCGCGGTCGCCGCCGCGCAGCGCATCGTGGATCTGCGGTCGTCCGGCCTGGATCGTGGGTGCGAGCGAAACCAGAAATCCGGTCACCAGCGCGAAAACGGCAACGGCGCCCAGCACACGCACGTCGACGATCGTAAACCGCCACGAACCGTCAGGGAAAAGCGCGCTTTGAATGACCGGCGCAACCAAAGCAGTGACAACCAGGGCCATTGCCGCAGCAGAAACCGCGAGGACCAGGCCTTCGATCGCCAGCATGCGGATCAGCCGCGTTCGACCGGAGCCCAGCGCCACGCGCACCGCCAGCTCGCGCCGCCGCCGTGCCAATCGGGCCAAAAGCAGGTTGGCCACGTTGGCGCAACTGATGAACAGGATGATTGCGGAAATAACCGCGAGCCAGCGCGCCATCACGGCCTCGAGTGACTCCTTTCCATTTTCATCGTGGCCGATCGGAGCCGCGTGGTAACTCGCACCCACCAGCCATTTGGCCCAGCTGGGCAGCTGATCCTCGACGCGTTCACGCAGCACAGACACTTCGGCCGCCGCGGTCTCGAACGAAACGTCCGGTCGCAGACGTGCGACCAGATGCATGTTCATTGAATTGCGCATGGTCGGGCTGATCGGCGTCCAGACATCGACGCGGTGCAGCTCGGGCCCGGTAAACCCGGCCGGTGCAATGCCGACGATCGCATGCGGCACGTCATCCACCGCGATCGTCTTCGCCAGGATGTCCGGATCGGCCGCGAAGCTCGTACGCCAGTAGCCCTCGCTGATCACCGCGACGGTGGCGGCATCTTCATCACGATCGAAAAATCGACCGCGCAACGGCCGCACGCCCAGCAACGGAAACAGCTCGCTGCTTACGCGCGATACGCGCCGCATTTCACTGGCCGCGCCACGGCCGACCATGGCTTCGCCTGCGCGATAGCCAGCCATTCCTTCGATCGTGCGCAGGCCATCGCGCAACACAATAAACGCGGAGTGCGGCAGCCACGCCGTGGTCTGCAGCCCCAGCGGCGGCTGCTCCACCCGGCTGTACAGCCGCACCAGCCGGTCAACCTCACGGACGTGTTGCGGTCCTCGCAACAACACACGGTCGGCAATGCTGAATACCGCGACGTTGATGCCGATGCCCAGTGCCAGCGTGACCAGGATGAAGAGCGTGGTGCCCGGTTCGTGTGCGAGCCGCCGCGCCCCCAATCTCACATCCTGCCAGAACGAGTCCCACTGATCGTGCAATCGCATGTGACCATTCCGCTGTATGGCAGCCTGTTTGAGATGATCGATGGTCGTATCGGTGAGAGCGAAGAGCTGTCGTGCCTGTCTCGCGGCTTCAGCCGGCGACACCCCGTCGCGAATGAGCTGCTCGGTACGCAGGGCGACGTGTAATTCGATTTCTTCATGAAGATCCTCCGCGGCCGCGTCCCGCCTCCACGTGCCCAGGCGAAAGAGTCGCTTGATCCCCGGACGAATCATGACGGCGTGCCCTTCGTGGGCGTGGCAAGCAGGAGGTCCGTCATCGTCTCGGCGAACTGAAACCACTGTGCGGTCTGCTCCTCCAGACTGGCGCGGCCCGCAGCGGTGATGCGGTAGTACCGCGCGCGGCGGTTGCCCTCCGTGACACCCCACGTGGCCGACACCAGCCTTCGTTTTTCCAGGCGATACAGCGCCTGATACAGTGCCGCGTCCTCCAGCGTCAGCCGCCGGCCCGACTGCCGCTCGAGCCAGGTCGTCAACTCAAAGCCGTGCATCGGCTGCCAGGTCAATGCCTTGAGCACGAGCACGTCGAGCGTGCCCTTCAGAACGGGAACTGGTTCGGGAGCCATGATTTCGGTTGAGTCTAAGACACTTAGATAAGCAGGACGGTTGCATGGCGCGAATTCTTTACCCGGGCGGGCTCGAAATTATGGTGCTGCGCCTCCTGCACGAGTCGCGGCACGGTTTAGAACTGGACCCCTTTGACCCCCAAACTGCGAGCTGTCCGTTGGAATGGAGTCGGCGCAGCGAATCGACGCAGAGGTGGTCGTCAGGAGAGTCGAGCTGGAATCCGACGTCCTGTAGCGTAATCCCGGTTACCCAGCGCAATACGCGCCACCCTGCAGGTCGGCATCGGCATCGTCCTCGCCAATGCGCTCCTGCCCGCTTTGATTACCGCGCTCGGTATCAGCGAGTTGAAAATGAGTATAGTGCTGCCGGCAATGCTGATCGCATCGGTCGGCATGTTGCTGGTGGGACTGATTGCGTGCGGTGTTCCCGCCCGCCGCGCGCTCCGCATCCAGGCAACCGAAGCGATAAAATGCGCGGGCTAAATGGCTGGAGGGTCATAGGCCATTGGGCCTTTCGGTCTTCTGGACTGACACCGATCTTGTTCGGTAGCCGACCATCGGTAACCCAGCCGCGTCTACGTACATGACAATGCCATGACGATGCCTCGCGCATAGCGCCATTGATCCAACAGTGGGACGAGCAGGACTGCCGTCCGACGGATATGACGAAGGGTTTTGCCGCTGGCATCGGGACGCCAGCACGCCCGAATGCGCGTTATCGATCGGAGCTCGAAATCCTGCTCGATAATCCACATTTTCGGGAGTAAGCCTGATGTACAACGCCACAAACTCTCGGGTGTTTGCAGGTCTACTGATCGCGCTGGCCGCATGCTCCCGCGCAGACACGCCCGCGCCGGACGCCCGCGCCAAGGCGAGCGATCAGGTGATCATTGACCTCCGCTACGATCGCTCGCTGCTGCTCGAGACCACTTCTGAAACATCCGCGAATGTCAGCATCGGCGATGTCGACGGTGACGGCAAACTCGACCTGGTACTGGCAAAGGGAAGACACTGGCCGCTGGTCGATCGGGTGCAACTGGGCGATGGCCGCGGTGGCATCCGTGCCGCATACGATCTCGGTTCCGCATCCGATCGCTCATACTCCGGCCAGCTCGCCGACCTGGACAATGACGGCGACCTGGATGTCGTCATCAGCAATGACACGCCGGATCCGAAGCTGGTCTACCTGAACGACGGCAAGGGTCGATTCACCGCCTCACCTTTCGGCCGAGCCGAGTGGGCGACGCGCAATGCGCGGATCGCCGACATGAATGGCGATCACCTGCCGGACATCGTGGTCGCCAATCGCGCGGGCACGAACTCGACGAACTACATCTGCATCAATCGCGGTGCCGGCCGCTTCGATAGTAACTGCAGCGCGTTCTCACACGAGCCGTCTACGACCGTCACGCCGGTCGACATCGATCGCGATGGCAGGATGGATATCGTAGTCCCGCATCGCGATGGCGGGCAGAGTTACGTGTACCGGTTCGGCGGTTCGTCGGACTTCACCGACGCGGAGCGGATTCCGTTTGGTCCGGCGGATGCCGGCTTTCGCATGGCCGAAGTGGCGGATTTCAATGGTGACAGCTTGCTCGACATCGTTGCGATCGACGAACGCAGCGGCGCCTGGCTCCATTTTGGCCAGCCCGATCGCAGGTTTGCAGCCGGTGTGCGTATCAACGATCGCCCGAGCGCGCCCTACGCACTGACACTCAGCGATCTCAACCGTGATGGCAGGATGGATATCATCGTTGGCCACATTGAAGCGCCCTCGATTGCCTACCTGAATGACGGAACCGGCCGCGGCTTTACCCGCCTTCCGTTCGGCGACAACAAGGGTGCCGTTTATGGTTTTGCCGTCGGCGATATCGATGCGGATGGCGTGTTGGATATTGCCGTAGCGAGGTCGGATGCGCCGAACCTGCTCTTCTTCGGTAGCCGTGCGCTCACTCAACGGTAAACGGCAGAGCCCGAAGCCAGCTGCGGTTCGGCTATGAGCGCGGCGCGCGGGCTGCCATGGCTGCGGATCTTCGTCGAAGGCGTAGTGATCGTCGGTTCCATCCTGCTCGCCTTCGCGATCGATGCCTGGTGGGATGGACGGCAGGATCGGGCTCAGGAGCACACATACCTGCGCCTGCTCGTGACCGACATGCAGCAGACGCTCGACAACAACGCCAGGTTCGGCGGCAGGGCGGACAGCGTCGACTGGGCGGGTGCCCGGCTGGTACGTGCGTATTACGAGCCGGAGCTGCCGCCGCGCGACTCGATTCTCAAGTGGTTCGCCTGGGGAACTGGTCACTGGGTCGTTCAACCGACGCTTGGCACCGTGCAATCTCTGGTGTCTACCGGCGACATCGATTTAATCCGTGATGACTCGGTTCGGGTCGCCGTATCGCGATACCTCAATGTCATGACTGCATTCGAAGGCTTCGAGCAAAAGGCCGCCGATGACTTCCTCAATGCGCGCGACGAACTCTCGCGTCACGTTGACCTCGAGCTTCTGCGGCTGAATCAGTTCTCGGTGACAGAGCGCGACTCCCTGGCGTCGACCGACAACCTTTTTCCTTTCCCGGCGGGGCAGCTCCGCCCGCAGCGTCTGGTCGACGTCCAGGCGTTGGTGCGGAACGAGGAGGTTCACCGCATCCTCGAGCGGATGAATCGGGCAAAGACGACCATGCGGCTGAACCGGCGTCGAATGCGGATGTCCTCAGAGCAACTCCTCGAACAGGTCGAACCAGCGCTGGCACGGCGCGGATTTACGCAGTAGCCCTCCTGCAGAGACTGACCCAGCCAGCCGAGGTTCGCGCCAGGTCAATAAACCTCTCCACGCTGCCATATCGCGGATTACCGTGCCAGCATGTAGTTGAGCTTGACGATGAGCTGACGGTCGGTTGGACCAAAGGTGCCGTCGGGTAGACCGCGCGGACGCAGATCGTTGTACACGATGTACAGATCGCTGCCTGGGCGGTACGTGTAGTTGAAGCGAACGCTGTTGGTGACTTCATGCGACGACGAGTTGAACTGCGTGAGGCTGCGCAGCGTCATTCGTGGCGAGAACGAGTAGTCCACGCGCAGGATCGCCAGGTTGAGCAGGAAATCACCGTGCGGCAGCTCGACATCATTGCGCTTGAACTCGAGCTCGGAGGCGAAGCGGCTGCTGGCGCGCAGGCCGGTCGCGACCGTGAAGTTGCGGCTGGTACCATCGTAGAACTGGTTCGGCTGGTAGCTGAACCGGCCATACACGCGCTTTGCCGGATTCGTGTTGAAGGTGAACTGCCACTCGTTGAAGCCGTAGCTGCCCACCGGAATGGTCACCTCGCTGTGCACGCGGAACGGCAGGTCCAGCGTTTCATGCAATCGCTGATGGATGACGTTGATGAACGAGCCATCCTGCAGGTACGTGCCGAGCATATAGTGCTGGTTCCGTGACACCATCCGATTCTCCTGGTCGGTCACATAGGTCAGCACGAACATCGGCTCGAACATCCGGATGCCGTACTTGCCCGGCCTGGGTGTTGGACTCACGAACAGCTTGGTTGCCTTGATGCCGCGCCGCTGAATGAAGCCGACCTCGGCGTTGAAGTTGTCCTGCACGTTCTCGTAGTTCAGATAGGCGTTCAGCTTCGGATCGCGATACGCGATGCGGCCGAACCACGACATATCGTTCCCGTCCAGCCCGGGTGTTGCGGTCTTGGCCAGGAACGACACTATCTGCAGGTTATTCCCGAGCGCCAGGTTGGCATCAATGCCGAACGTACGATTGTAGTGCGCGCTATCCATCGCCTCCTTGTTGACGACAATCGCGCCCACGCGTGATCGCTTCAGGATGTCACTGCTGTAGCGCGCAACGAAGAAGTTGTCGCCATTGCGGCCATAGGCATTATCGGTCTGAATGTCGAGCAGCCCGATGTTGTGGCGGCCGCTCTTTCCGGCCAGGCGTACACCGCCAATGATCGGCACCGGCTGTCCCGTGTCTGACAGACCAATGCGACGCGTGAAGAACAGATCGGTCTCGAGTGCACCGGTACCGAACGTGCCGCCCGTGCCCATGTTGAACAGGCCGGCGTGCTCGAGGAAAAAGTCGCGTTTCTCGGGAAAGAACAGGTTGAAGCGCGTCAGGTTGATCTGCTGCTGGTCGGCTTCCGCCTGCGCGAAATCGGTGTTGATGGTGAGGTCGAGGTTGAGTCCGCTGGTCACGCCGTAGCGCGCATCGACGCCCAGGTCGCGCACCATATCGGTCGAGCCAATGCTGGCTGAAGACTGGCGATCCCGGACACCCGATACCACGAACGGCTTGATCTTTAGATCCATGCCGTGGTCGATCGAGTTGAGTCCCGATAGCGATCCAGCCAGGCTCACCTTGGTCAGGCTGTACGCCTTCGGGATCGGCGACCAGAACACCTGTTCGTTCTTGCGCCGGATGTTGCGCATGATGTTGAGGCCCCAGACCTGCTCGGCATGGTCCGGGAAGCGCAGCGTCGTCAACGGAATCGCAATCTCCGCCGTCCAGCCATCGCTCGTGACCCTGGTCGCAACATCCCAGACGCCATCCCAGTTCCGATTGATGTTCGAGTTGTTCCGATTGCCTCGCGTATTGCCTTCACCCTCCTCCGAGATCTGCTGCTCCAGTTTGGCACCCAGCGGTGTGGTCAGGAACATGTAACCATTCCGCGAGTCATTGAACGTATCGAAGATTACCTGGATGTTGTCTTCATCGAGCAGGCGGTCCGAGTCGCGACGCATTTCCGTTGCAGTCAGCCCACCGGCCTGGCTGTCGAACGCGTGCACGCCGATATAGAGGGTACGGCTGTCGAAGAGGATACGGACCTCGGTCCGTTCGCTGGCAGGCTGACCTTCCTTCGGTTCCTGCTGTGTGAAGTTGTCGATCACGAGCGCGCGCTTCCAGGCGGGCTCATCGAGGAGCCCGTCCAGCCTGGGCGCCTGATCGACCCGAAGCGCGGTGGCGGTAAACGCCTCACGCCGGTTGCTTCCGTTGGGGTGATGCGGCGCACCCTGCGCGTGAGCCTGCTGCACCAGTGCAGTCACGCTGATGGCCAGGCAAAGGGCTGAAGCAATCCAGCGACGCAGGGACGGAAGACGCTCTTGAGTCATGATCTGAACCTAAGCTCATCGACTGGATGGCTCAATGACATCCTACTTCACCACGCGAATGACGCCCCACATCGTCAACCAATGGCCCGGCACTGTACAGACAAACGGGTAATCGCCCGGCGCATCCGGTACGGTGAAGGCGACGGTTGCGCTCTGACGTGGGCTCACCATTGGACTCGCAGCCAGCGTGCGCAGACGCGGGGGGATGAAGTCCCGGCCCGCAGCAGAGGCATCGGCCACGTACGCGTTGAGCAGCGCGCCGACCTGCTGTTGGTTCTGACCGGCCGCCATCACAACCACGTTGTGCAACGCAGCATCCGTGTTGGTAAATCGAATCGCGACTCTTTGACCGGCGCGCACGCTCAGCGTCGTCTTGTCGAATCGATTCTGGCCGGGCACGGTAGATAGCTCGAGGGTCACATCGGCAGGCTGCGCCGCGGTCTGCGCGTCGGTCGTTGCTTCGCGGCGGTGAAACACTCGAACGAACTGCTGCGCGAAGGGCACACCCGCGGCAAAGTCAGGGGCGCGTCCGCCGGTCCATTCCGCCGCTTTGCGATACTTCCAATTGGCTGCGAGTGGCACCTTGAAGTTGATCCGAAGCGCCGGGCGCTCCGGATCGACTGCGGCTCGCTGCGCGACCCTTGAGTTCGACCCGATGATGAACACGCTATCGGGCGTGCCGTAGATCCCGCCGCCGCGGCGCTCATTGGTAACTTCGACTGCAACGACATTGCGTCCCGCGCGCAGCACACCTGCCGGTACAGCGTACGCCCTGCGCTCGCCCGGCAGGTTGCTCATCGCCCCGACGCGCACGCCATTCAGGTAGCTGACATCCGCGTCCGAGATCGGGCCCAGATGCAGGGTTGCCGTGCGACCAGCCGCATGCGCGGGCAGATCGAAGGCGTGCCGGAACCAGACCACGCCGGGGAAATGCGCCAGCTTGGTGGTCGTCCAGTGCGCGGGCACCTGCACCGTGTCCCAGGCCGCGTCGTCGAGATCGAGCTGCGACCAATCGACGACGTTCTCGAGCTCACCGCGCCTGGCGCGTTCGGTCAGCTGCGCGACCGCGGGCGCGCCAGCCTCGTTCGAGTAGGCCTCGAGGAAGCCTGCGGAATGGCGTCGCGCCGCCAGGTAGAGCGCAGTCGGGAGCCATTGGTCCTCGAGCACGGTGCGTTCCTTACCCAACGCGTAGAGTCTTTGCCCGATGCGGTCGGAGCTGGGCAGCTCGGCCAAGGCGAGGAAGGCGTGCAGTCGAACATTGAGATCGGGATCCGTGAGCACGCGGGATTTCTCGATGCGCTCGAAAGTCCGCGCATTCTTCGGTAGCACCATCAGTGCGTTCTTGCGTACGGCCGCAGACGGGTGATCGAGTGCAGCGCGGACTACGTCTTCCGCACGCCGATTCGAACCGTTCAGCTGGCCAAGGCCGTGTAGCGTCCACAGCGCGTGCACAGCGCCCGCATCGAGGCCGATCTGATCAACGTTGGGATCGCGAATCAAACCGTATAGATCATCGACTATGTCGGTCTGGCCACGGTCGACCAGCAGCCGCTGCGCGGTCATGCGCCAGAACAGGTTGTTGTTGCGCAGCGTTTCAATCAGCTGCTCCGGCCGATCTGCACTGAGCTGCAGCGGTTTGTATTGTGGCGCGCCGCGCCACACCAGCCGGTAGATGCGCCCGCGCTGTTTGTCCCGCAGCGGCGTTTCGTAGGCGCCGCCAGCACCGGTTGTGAAACCGGGTGGCGTTGGATTGTGCTGCTTGATGAAGCTGTACCAATCGGAGATCCACACGGCGCCATCCGGTCCGACCTGCGCGTGGACCGGCGCGGCCCACTCGTCGGCACTCGCCAGCAGATTCCAGCCATCGCGCTCGCGAAAACCCGAACCGGCGCGCTCGAGGATGGCGTTGTGCACCAGACCACCGATCGCTTCATGCACGAAGGCAATGCGGTTCCAGTATTCACGCGGGAAACTGCGCGCCGTGTAAAGGCTGTGTCCGCCGGCAGACGTGAACCCGCCGAAATAGTCGACCTGGCGTGTCACAGTGATGGGATGGCGCGCGTAGTGGCCATCCAACCGCACCTTGCCGCTGCCGCGCAGACCGGTCACACCTTCGTAATAACGATTCGGAATGGCGATGTGTACGCTATGCTCGTTGTTGGCCGAGTTGGCGAACACATCGAAGGCTTCCGAAAAGCCGAGACTCCAGGTGTTGTTGCTGAAGCGTGTGACCACCTCGAGCTGCGATCCATCCGGCCGCATGCGATAGATCGCGTCCTCGAATTGCATCGGCAGGCCGCCGACCGTGCCGTTGAAGCCTGCGTCGCCGACTGCGCCCCAGATCCAGTTGTCGAAGCCGTGTTGCAGGTTCGATGGGCCCGAATGCGTATCGGCCGCGCTCCAGCCGGTCATGACCTCGCGGCGAACATCGGCGCGATCGTCACCGTTGGTATCCTGCAGGAACAGGAAGCGAGGAGCATTGGAAACGATGATCCCCCCTTTGGCGAATACGATGCCGGTCGGGATGCTCAGCTTGTCCGCAAATACGGTGGACTTGTCCGCGCGGCCGTCACCGTTCGTATCCTCGAGGATGCGGATGACATCGTTGCCCTCGCCGTCGGGCCGGATGTTGTTGGGGTAGTCGATCGTTTCGACTACCCACATTCGGCCGCGTTCATCCCAGCTCAGCGCGATCGGATTGACGATCTGTGGTTCCGCAGCGAAAAGCTCGAGTTCGAACCCGGGTGGCACCTGCCAATGCTTCAGCGCTTCTTCAGGAGCGAGCGGCAACTGCAGCCTGGGCGGCTCGGGTCGGTTCTCATAGTTGGGAATCAGGACCGGTGGATCCTGATATTGAAGTGCGGGGATCGCATAGGCCTGGAGTTGCGCACGCACTCCGTCGCCAACCGCCCAGAGGATCGCCTCACGGAGTTCCTGTTGGAATGTGGTGTCGGCCCACTCGTTTAGGGTCCGGCCTTTTGACGTACGAACGATCCGTCCTTCATCGGGCTCCTCGCGTGCGTTCAGCGAGTCAGTATAGAAGACGAGCCCGCGGCCGTCGCCGGCTTTCGCGAACGCCGGCACTCGTACGTCGCGTCGTGCAATCGCCGCGTCAAAGAGGCCGTACGCCTGCGTCGAGTCTCCTGTCTCGACGTAATGCACATTGATGCCATGTTTACCCAGCGCCGCCGCGAGCAACGCACTCGCACTGCGCGCATCGGGTAGCGTGTCCATGTGCCCAATGAACGCGACATCAATGCGCCGCGGACCCGTACTTCTGCTGAATCGCTGGGATTGGTCCCGGCCTTCCCCGCTGCAGCCGACCGCCGACACGATGGCGGCTAGCGTCAGTAGGCGGCTCACCACTCGAGAATCAGCTTGCAACCCGCGGTTCCTTGGTACCGGGCCGCTCGCGCATGATGCTGGGCCACCAAATCGGCGCGAGGACAACGCCGATCACGAGTGCGGCCAGCGGAGGCACGGGCGAGCCATTCGGCACGGGAATCAGGAGCCGGCCCGCGCCGTAGAGGACGAAAAAAAGAGATGCAGCCGCTGCAGCCGTAGTACTGAGCTGGCTGAGCAACGCGCGGCGCGGGGCCCTCGCATCAGCACCCGCCAGTGCAGCGGTGTGACTCCACCAGCCGGACGGTTGTACGCGTCGAAAGAAAGCGACCAGCACGGCATCCTCGGTGCGCGGCGTCACCCAGATCACCGCGATGGCTGCGCTGGTCGAAACCAGGGCCATGAGTAACAGGCGCAGCCATTCATCAGTGATGTAAAGCAGCAAGAGTGGCGCGCAGGCGAGCGAAGCGGCGATCGCTGCGATCTCGGACCAGAGATTGATCCGCTCCCAAAGCCAGCGCAAAACCAGAACGCCGCCCATGCCGGCGCCGAAGAGAAGGGAGATGAACCAGGCGGTTTGAATCGATCCGAGATTTGCCATGACCAGGATGGACATGGCCAGGATGAGCAGATTGGCCAGCCGGGCAACCGCAACGGCCTCGCGGCGGCTCGGCTCGCGCTTCAACCAGTGCTCGCAGATCAGACGTTTGTAGATGTCGTTCGACCAGTACGACGCACCCCAGTTCATGTGGGTGTCCAGGGTTGAGGCGAGCGCCGCAAGCAGGCCGGTGAGCATAAGACCGCGGATGCCGATGGGCAGCAGCTCGTCGATTCCGCGCACAAACGTCATTTCGCGTTCGGCGGCGAAACCAGGGCCGGTGACGCCGGGTTCGAACGGGTACAGCACGAGCAACCCAATGCCGATGACCAGCCAGATCAAACTCCGCAACACGATCTGCAGCCAGGCAAACAGCACGCCGGCCAGGCGCGCATCACGATCGGAACGACAGGCCATGCTGCGTTGTGCCAGGTAGCCGGTGCCATCGCTGTTCATTTGAAAGAGCCACTGTAAACCGATGACCACCAGAAACGGACCCAACAATTCACTCGCGGGCGGCGCGAATGAGAGCATGCGGCTGGCCTGGCTCACTCCGTACAAGTCCGTGAGCCGTGCACTGATGCTGGCCAGGCCCCCCGCTTCACGCAGCACGATCCAGGCGTAGACCGTCGTTCCGATCATAGCGATTGAAAATTGGCCGACGTCGGTCGTGACCACGCTGCGCAATCCACCGGTCATCGAGTAGAGTGCCGTAAAGCCGAGGATTGCAGCGATTGAGATCAGGTTGTCGGTGGTGATGGTCCAGGGATCGAGCAGGTTGGGGTTTGAGGCGATCGGTATGCCTATGCGCGTAACAATGGCTCGGATCGGCTGGAACACGGCGCCGGGCAGCCAGTCGTGCCAGGGCAGAAAGACTTCGGCAATCCGGACGGCTGCCACCAGCACGATGGCCAATACAACGCAGTTGATGACCGTGCCGTAGTACAACGCCTTGAGCACACGCAACGGCAGGACGCCGCGCCCGGAATACCGGATCTCGGTCAATTCCGCGTCGGTCAGCACGCGCGCTTCCCGCCACTGCGTCGCGAATATGAATGCCATCAGCAGAAATGCCAGCCCGTAAATCCAGAGTCGCCAGAGCATGAAGATGCCACCCGTAGCGATCAGCCCGGTCACCAGCAACGGCGTGTCGGCAGCAAACTGGGTTGCAGCCATGCTGGTGCCGGCCTGCCAGCCGCGCAGCGTTTTGCCCGCCAGGAAATAGTCTTCGAGGCTGCGCGACGCCTGCCGCCGCGCGCGCCAGCCGGCACTCAACGCATACGCAACGAAGGCGAGAACGATCAACAGGTCGAGCACGTCAACGCCAACCTACCTGCAGCCGAAGCGATCGCCATGCCGGATTCCAGTGGAGCGCGCACTGCTCCAATACCGATATGGGCCGGTCACCACGCTATAGACGAACACGTTGTCGGCGTTACCATAGCCGCCAGTTCCCGTAGCACAGCGATACGAAACGTCGGTGGTGATCACTAGTCGCACCGTGTCGCCGGAGACAACCAGGTCCCCAATCTCGAAAACGTGTACCGTATCGCCGGGCACCGGTGGACGGGCCCGCAGCATCGTCCGGAAATGGCTCCCGATCAGCGACCATGGAGCGCCCGTCTGCGGAAACTGGAAGCGCCACGCCCGCGATGTCGTATCGGTCGCAACGCGCGCTGCGTAAGGCGCCAGCGATTTGATCGCGTACTCGATGATCGGACGCCAAATGGATGTATCGGGGAAAGCCGCCGGCGCGTTCTGTGCCTGCACGATGCCGGACGGCAGTGCGCAGCACGTCAGCACGATGGCCCACCTCATCGGCCTCATTGCCCGGGACCAGGACCTTTGTTGACCGGTAGCCAATCCATCCACCAGCGCCGCTCGAGCTTGCGCTTCTCCGGCCAGATCTCGTCCAGCGTTTCCGATTCGAGCAGGAAACCGTTGCGCATCACATAGCGCGGCTTCAGGATGCTGCGCAGGTCGGTGAGCGGGTTGGCATCGAACACAATGAGATCGGCCAGCTTGCCAATCTCGATCGATCCGAGATCCCGATCCACACCAATCGACTTCGCGCCGAAGATCGTGCCCACGCGCAAGACATCGTGGTTGGACATACCACCGGATCCGATCAGCAGGAGGTCCCACGGCGTGCCGATGCCCTGCACTTCGTGATGCGCGCCGACGCCGACTGCGCCACCGTGCTTCACGATCTTCGCGGCCGCCTCGGAAACGCCCTTGAAGATGAAGTCATCTTCCGGCGCCCAGATGCCCTGGCGCGTGCGCCGATTCAGATCGGGCTGAAACGTGAAGCGCTTGAGGCGCGGCTCTTCATACGCGTTCTCTCGCGCGATCATGTAGTACTTGCCCTCCGGCCCACCGTAGGCGACCAGCATGGTCGGCGTGTACGTGATCTCGCTGGCGGCTGACAACAGCGCGAAGTCCTTGTACACGGGCCAGATCTCGTACGCGTGCTCGTGACCGGCGTAGCCATCCAGCATCTCCGAGATGCTCATCTTGAAGTCGCCGGCACCTTCAGTGGTCGGCGAGATGCGATTTTCGTAGGTTGCCATTACGATGAGCTGGCGCGTGCGGCGGTTGCCCGCGACGTACTGCTTGATGGTCTGCGTTTCGTAGAACTCGGCGTAGCGGCGCACGACTTCCCGAGCACGCGTAAGCGTGTTGATCTGCTCACCGCTGAAGATGCCCTGGCCGGTGCCCATGAAACGCGGGCCAAGCATATCGCCGGCGCGAATGCGGTCGCCGTACGTGATGATCGCGCTCGTGTTGGTCTGCGGATCGCGCATCGTCGTCACACCAAAAGCGAGGTTGGCGTGGAAGGCGGGCACGGCGGTCTTGTGCACGTCGGGCGAGGGCCAGGTGTGGGCGTGCACGTCAACCCAGCCGGGCACGATGGTTTTGCCGGTCACGTCGATGGTCTGCGCGTTGGGCGGGATGACGACGCTGCCGTATGGGCCAACCGCCGTGATGCGATGGTTGGTCACCACGATGTCGCCGCGCTCGATGACCTCGGCGCCCTTCATGCTGATGATGCGCGCGCCCCTGAGCCCGACCACGCCGCTCGGCTTCTCCGCGGCAACCGCGATCCTGATGTCGTAACGCGCGGGCGAATACACCGGCCGATACGGGAGCGTGTCGGCGCCGGGTACCGGCAGCGTGTCGCCGGCCAGCCGCTTCTGCCAGGCTCCGCGCAATGAATCGGCGCGTGCATTCATCGCAGCGGCGATGTCGTATAGGAAGAAGGAACGGCCGAGCGAGAAGTACAGGTACCTGCCGTCGTTGCTCCAGCCGGGGAACTCGGCGCCGACTTCGATGGCAGTTTGTGTGGGAACCAGCGGCCGCTCGGCACGCGCATTCAGCGCAATAGCGCTACCGATTGTTGGTGCGGGGAACACCGAGATGCGCTTGGTCCCGGTATTCATCACGAAGCCGTACTTCCCATCCGGCGACAGCATCACAGCATCGCCGGTGTAGATCGTGCGCGGGTCCGAGCCATCCCAGCGCACCGATCGCAGTTCAGTCCCGCTCGTATACAGGATGCGATCGGGATCCGGCCCGAAATGCGCGAGCGGACCCGCCGGCATGGTCGACACGCCGCCAATCTCGATGATCTCCTTCAATGCGCCGCCATCCGCGTTCATCCAGGCCAGGCTCAACGGGCCTTCGTCCATGGCGCCGCTCAGGCGGTCGACGTAGTTGCGCCGCGGTACCCACGGCCCGGTTGCGACCACGATGCGTTTGCCATCCGGCGAATACACGGGACGATAGTAGAACGCGGGCGCAGCGCTAAGCTTGCGCAGGCCCGAGCCATCGGCATTCACGACGTACAGCTCGCCACCCGCTTCATCGGTCCAGGTCGCGAACACGACCTGCCTGCCATCCGGTGACCAGGCCGGCGAATGCTCGACCACGTTTTTCACAGTGGTGATTCGCTTCGGCGCACCTCCGGACAATTCCGTGATGTACAGCTTGTCGAGCGCGCTGAACGCAAGACGCCTGAGGTCGGGTGAGGGCGCGGGATCGCGGATCTGTCGGGCAAAAAACGTGTCGGCGATCGGATACTGAAAGCGCGACAGCGGTCCCAGGTACTGCTCGACGTCGGCGCGGAAGGGAATCATGGTCGGCTTGCCGGTCGCTGCATCGATCTTCCAGATCTTACCGCCATAGGTCGTGAGGATGGCGGATGCGTCGGGCAGCCAGGCCGGGTTCGGCATGACACCTAGGCTGGCTGCCCGCATGCTGGCGTCGTGCTGCACGTCCATGCGCAGCACTTTCTCATCGCCACTCTCGATATCACGCAGCATGAGTGCAGTACGGCTGTCTTGGCGCGTGAAGTACGCGAGCTTCCGGCCGTCCGGGCTGACCGATACCTGCATCGCGCCGCCGGGATTGCTCACCAGGGTGTGCGCGCGACCTGTTGTGCGATCGTAGACGAGGATCTGGCCCGAGCGGTTCGACGTGTACGCGCGTTTGCCGTCAGGCGAGAAAGAGGTGACGCCGTTGCCAAACGGCACGCGCACACCCTCACCGCCGGAGAGGTGGTAGAGGTTCTGCGCGCCCAGGATGTACTCGCCGTCCGGCGTCCACACTGGGAACGACATCGATCCGCCCGGCAACTGCGAGAGCCGCACCGGATCGGAACCATCCGCGTTCGCGACCCATAACTGGTCACTGCCCGAACGATCCGAGATGAAGGCAATGCGTTTCCCCTCCGGCGAGAACGTCGGCTGCACATCCATCGAGTTGCCGCCCAGGATGCGCTTCGCTTTGCCGCCGGTGATGGGAACCGTGTAAACGTCACCGAGCAGAT
Organism: Gemmatimonadota bacterium; assembly: GCA_040902615.1. Classification (GTDB taxonomy): domain Bacteria; phylum Gemmatimonadota; class Gemmatimonadetes; order Longimicrobiales; family RSA9; genus JBBDWZ01. The sequence continues at coordinate 50,012 of JBBDWZ010000286.1, forward strand.
CGAACATCACGGTGCGTCCATCGGGAGAGACGGCCAGCGACATCCAGGTGCCCTCATCGACGGTGAAGCGCGCGATGCGGGTCGGCTTGAGCGGCAGCGTGTTGGTCGGGTCGCGCGGCAACGTGCCGGGAACCACCGTGTACTCACGCGCTCCGTTCTGCGCGTTGAGTGCAGGTGTGTACAGCGCGCTCCACAGCAGCACCCCGCAGATCGCGTGTTGAGCCAGGGTCACGGGTCTGGTATACATCAGTGGTTCTCCTCGCCGTTCAGGCGCGGCGGCCTCGAGCAATCAAGCTGCAGTGAGATGCAGCGTAGCCGGTCAATGCGCAAGACGACCCGCAGCCCTTCGCCGAGCAGCGTGCCTGATTCGGTCGGCACTATCGCAAGCCGGATCGCGCGTGACACTATATCGCGCGTCACACTATTCGGAGGCTCGAATCGTGATTCGAAGAGCGGAGCCGGCTGATCTGCCGGACGTCGTCGCCATCATTAACAACGCGGCGCAAGCCTATCGCGGCGTAATTCCCGACGATCGCTGGCATGAGCCCTACATGCCGCTGGCCGACCTGGAGCGCGAGATTGCGCAGGGCGTCGAGTTTTGGATCGCCGAAGACGATGGACGCGTCGCCGGTGTCATCGGCATCCAGGACAAAGGCCCGGTTGCGCTGGTGCGCCACGCCTACGTCGCGCCCGGTACCCAGCGTAAGGGCCTCGGTACCCGGCTGCTGCGCCACATCGAAAGCCTCAGCGACAAGCCCATCCTGATCGGCACCTGGGCCGCCGCATCGTGGGCCATTGACTTCTATCGGCGCAACGGCTTCACCGTTGTGCCGGACGACGAACGGAATCGCCTGCTGCGCAGCTTCTGGTCGATCCCCGAGCGGCAAATCGAAACCTCGGTCGTGCTGGCTGACAGACGCTGGTTGGCAGCCGGCAGCTGACCACCGCAATGCATGGTGGCGATGTCGCCCGTGTATTGATTGCGTTTGGCACGCATGACTCCCTGCTTGACCGGTCGGCAACGCCGTCCTACCTTATATGTCGAAGGTTGATGTAACGAAGCTTGAGGTAACTATGGCAAGCGCGCGGTTTCCGATCCCGCAGGGCACACTCGATATGCTGGTGCTTCAGATTCTCTCGCTGGAGCCAGCCCACGGCTACGCCATCGCGCAGCGACTGCAACAGGTCTCACGCGAGGCAGTCCAGGTCAACCAGGGATCACTGTACCCGGCGTTGCACCGGCTCGAGCAGAAAGGCTGGCTCAAAGCGGAGTGGCGCCAGTCGGGTACGGGGCGCGAAGCCAAGATCTACTCGCTCACGCGCGCGGGCGCGAAGCAGCTCGCGGTCGAGAAGGAGAGCTGGGGCCGGCTCACGATGGCCGTGCAGCTGATCTTCAACGAGGGGAGCTAGCGATGCCAAGGATCTTCAACCTGTTGCCCTGGCGGCGCAGCCGGCTGGAATATGACCTCGATCGTGAGCTGCGCTACCACATCGACAGCCGGGTCGAGGAGCTGAAGCGTTCCGGCCTGAGTGAAGCGGCAGCACGGAGACAAACCGGACTCGAGTTCGGCAGTATCGACGATGTGCAGGAGGAAGTGCGCGATACCTGGACCTGGCATTGGCTCGACCATCTGAGTCGCGACTTCAGATATGCCGGTCGAACGCTGTTGCGCAATCCGGGCTTCGCGGCCGCTGCCGTGCTTTCACTCGCGCTAGGCATCGGTGCAAACGCAGCCATTTTTTCGCTGGTCGACCAGGTGCTTCTGCGGCCGCTTCCGGTGAACGAACCCGAACGACTCGTGCATCTGGACTGGAAAGGCTGGTCAGTCTCGTCGTCATGGGGCAGCGGCAATTTGATGTCGTATGCGCATTGCCGGGAGTTGAACGAGCGGGGACAGTTTTTCGACGGCGTTTTCTGTCGTCATCCCACGCAAGTGAACTTCTCGACCGGGCAACAGCACGAGCCGGTGCGTGCGGAGATCGTGTCAGGTTCGTTCTTTCCAGTACTCGGCGTGCAGCCGGAGCTGGGCCGACTGATTGGACCGTCGGATGATCGCCAGCCGGGCGCGCATCCGGTTGCCGTGCTCTCGTACGGATTCTGGCAGAACCATTTCGGCGGCGCGCGCGATGTGATCGGCCGCAAGCTGCTGATCAACAACCATCCGATGACGGTCATCGGCATTGCGCCGGCAAGCTTCAAGGGCGTCGATCCAATAGAAAATCCCGCTTTGTATCTGCCGGCGATGATGACGCAGCAGGCGGTGCCGGAATTGGGACCACGTGTGCTCGATCGGCGCACGGTGTGGATGCATGTGTTCGCTCGTCTCGACCCAGATATGACCGCCGTACAGGCGCGTGCCCGCATTCAGCCGTGGTTCAAGTCGATGCTCGATGCGGATATGCGGCTGGAGAGCTTCCCGAGTGTGACCGGCGAGCAGCGCGCCATTTATCTCGCTTCGAGCCTCGAGCTGTTGCCCGCCGCTCGTGGGTTTTCGATTCAGCGCGCCGCGCTCGAACGGCCGCTTTGGGTACTGCTGGGTGGAACGTCGCTCCTGCTTCTGCTGGCGGGTCTGAACGTCGCCGGGCTTCTCCTCGCGCGGGGCGCGGCGCGCAGCCGGGAAATCACGACGCGCGCGGCGCTGGGGGCCACCCGGTCTCGAATCACCAGCCAGCTGCTGGTCGAGAGTGCTCTCATCGCGCTGGGTGGAGGACTGCTGGGTTTGATGGTCGCGCCGGCCGTGTCTCGAGCGCTGCTTTCCTTCCGTTCGCAGGTAACCGATCTGAGTTTCCAGTTCGATCGGCGTTTCCTGTTGTTCGCCGCGCTGGTGAGCCTGGTCACACTCGCAGTGTGCGGGCTGGCGCCGGCGCTGCAGGCTGGGCGCAGGTCGCTCATCTCCTCGTTCAACGATCGATCCGGTAGTACCACCGGCGGCGCTGTTCGAATTCGAAAGACGATCGTCGTGGCCCAGATGGCCTTCACCCTGATTCTGCTGATTGGAGCGGGTTTGTTTGTGCAGACGGTGGCGCGACTCTATGCCAAGGACCGTGGCTTTGACAGCGGTCGCCTGGTCATACTCTCAGTCAACGCGCCGGCGATCGGGTATTCGGATTCGGCGGCCGTGCAACTCATGCGCGACCTGCAGCGAAAGCTGCAAGACCTGCCGGGTATCGAGCGCGCCGCTGTGTCCAATTCGTCACTGCTCAGCGGCGGGAGTTTCCGTCGGAGCCTGACCATCCAATCCACGGAACGAATCGTCACGGAGCAGACCATCCCAGGTCTACGAGTAAGTCCCGGATTCTTTGCGACGCTGGGCACCCGCCTGATTGCCGGCCGCGAGTTCAACCAGAGCGACGTTCCGCGCGCGGAAGAGTCTCGCTATCGCTCGGTCATCGTAAACCAGAGTTTTGCCCGGCGCTACTTTGGCACGCGCAATCCGGTCGGCCAGCGCATTGGCGTCGGCAATCAACCCGATACGCCGACCACGATCGAGATCGTCGGCGTGATCGAAGACATCAGCTTTCGCTTGATCCGCGAGGAGGAACCCGAACACGTGTTCTTTCCGTTTGGCCATCCATCAGCGCAGTCGGCGGACGGTTCGTTCGTGCTGCGCGTGCGAGGCAACCCGGAATCCGTGTTTCCGTCGATTCGCGCGGCAGTCGCGGAAATGAACCCGGCGCTGCCGGTCGGCTCACTGACAACGCTGGACGATCAGGTTGACCGTTCACTGGGAACGGAGCGGATGCTGGCCACGTTATCGAGCGGGTTCGGCGCGATCGCCCTGCTGCTCTCCGTAGTTGGTCTGTACGGTGTCGTCTCGTTTGTGGTCATGCAGCGAAGGCAGGAAATCGGTGTCCGCGTCGCACTCGGCGCCACCCGCTCCGCCGCGGTGTGGCTCATTACTCGGGATGCGTTGATCATGATCATCGCCGGAATCGGCATTGCCCTCCCCGCTGCCTGGGCGCTTCGGCGGCTGGTCGAGACGCAGCTCTTCGGCGTTGGCGCCTTCGACGGACCGACGATCGCCGCCGCGATTTGTCTACTGGCGTTGGTTGCGCTCGGCGCTGCGCTGCGTCCCGCGTGGCGCGCCGCTTCGGTGAGCCCGACCGAGGCGCTGCGATTTGATTAGCGGTTCTCCTCGGCCACTCGCGCAGAAAGACACTGGCGCGAGGCCAAAACATTTGACGGTCGGGCTGAGAGGAACGGAAACTGCAGCGCCTTAAAACGCCTTTATCTTTTACCGATCAAGAGATCGTTTGAGCCCTAGCGGGATGATGCTATCGCAGTGGATGGGGCAGACCGGTGAAATGCCCAGGATTGGGAATGGCAACATCGGCAACGTCAGAGAAATGCTATTGAGGTGGGGATGGGTCTACGATCGCTCGCTGCATCCTGCTGCCTGATTTGCGGTGGTGCCTTGGTCGCATGTTCACTACACGACCCGCCGGCCGTCAACCGTGCCTCGGAAAGCTGCGCGGATGTGACGTGGAGCAACTGGCAGCACCTCGCGACCTTTCGCTCCGCGACGTTGTACGATCTCAGCGCCGCCGCCTTCAATGGCAAATTGGTTGTTGTTGCCACTAAGACGGCGGGCCGAGGACTGACCCGAGGCGATTTCGGTTTGGCTCTCGCTGACTCCAGGAATGACATCTCCGACGTTCCACAGGGTAATTTCCTCTTCCTCGCACCCCGAATCGCATTCGATCGGCAAGGCGCCCTGCATCTCTTTTGGGGGGAAACCGCGCCTGCCACGCAAATTGCCGGAGCCGTTGGGCTTCTGCCGGTGAGTACGATTTGGCACTCGGTCCACCAGCCCAGCGGCAATTGGTCACAGCCTCAACAAGTCTATGCCTCTAAGCGTCATCTGTATTGGAATGCAGATTACGCTGAGGTCGTGACTATTGATGGCGTACCTCATGCCATTATTGCCGATTTCGATTTTCCATTTGCACTGGTGCATATCACCATGCAGGGAACGAAGGCAACGGTTGAACGCGTGCCGACGTACGTCGCCGCCTACACGACGATAACAGAAACAACTAAATCTCCAGGCATTCTAGTTGGCTATATGGCAGCCGATACGGTCAGGCCTGCTGTCGGGAACAGCGTGTTCGCACGGCGGCGGACAGTTTCCGGGTGGTCTGACGCAACACGCATTCAGCGATCTACGGACGGAGGTGCAACCAGCGTGCACATCCGAAAAGCAGGGAGCGGCGTTGTGCACGCGATCTGGGCGCAAAGCCATTCTGATGGACTGGCTCCCGATGGTTGGCGAACGGCGTACTCTCGGGACGACGGGCAGACCTGGAGTGCGCCGCACACCACCGCAAGAGCAGAGGACGGCCTGTCGAGCTTCCGAGTGCAGTCCTACCCCTCGTCCTGCCTCCGCGTGTTCTACCTGGCCGGCAAATCGATGATGCGCCCTTTAATGCATCATTGGATGTTAGCGGATTCTAGCTGGCAAAGCGGGGCAACGCTGCCACTCGCCAATGGTTTGACCATCGTGACTGCTGCGGATGATAGTGCGCTCTTTGTCGTCGAGCTTGGTCCCGGACCGCAGGATCCTACAGCGGGCGTGCTCTCGTTCGTCGTCGGTCGTCAACCTTAAGATGGGAGACACAGCATGCGACAGACTCTCCTTCGCCTAAGTCTCGTAATTGCAATGGCAGGCGCGTGTGCTCGAGACTCGATTGTCTCGCCGGAAGCGAAACTTCCCGCGATACCGCCTTCGCCGATTTCAAATGCCAAAACATATGAGAGCACCCTTCGTTCGGAACTCGTGGCAGCGCAAAACCGGGGAGATGAGGATCAAGCTTGGCACATTCGCGATAAACTCAAGGAACTGATAGAAATGGCCGCGGGCATCAAGATTAATGATGACGCATGCACGTACATCGACATAAAACAGACCACCGTATCGACCAGTTCCACCGGTGGCTCCGTATTGGCGCGTACACATGCGATTGGTGCACTCTCGAACTGTCCCGTGCTCGACCCGCAGCAACCCCATCGCCTCGAAGTCCTTTCAACCACCTCCACCAATATCGGAGGTCAATCCGGGCCGACCATGCCTTACGGCCCGTGTTGGACCACTGACTGTTTTGTCAGCTCACCGATTACTTCGGAATGCGAGCAAAATCCAGGTGCGCCGGTCACCGCAAACACCTCGCACTCAGCGCGATTTTTCCTGACGAACACGGAAACCGTGGCTAACGGATCCGAGGTAAGTGCTGTTTCGAGTGGTTCCGGGGACTGCGCCCCGCCGGCCTGCCCGCCAGGCGCGACTCCGGTGGGCAGCGGAAACTGTCAGGAGACTGAGGCGCCACCATATCCTCAATCCAGCGGAAGTGGATCCGGGCCGCCTCCCTATCAGGAGGACTGCACGTGGTGGGCGCACCTTACGTTGCGATACAACTATGACGACGGAAATTGGTATGTAATCGCCGTTTATTATACATGCGACGAATAGTCCTCATACTGCCCAAAGGCAACAGATTGGAGGCTCTATGTGCTCAATGTTATTAGTTACGCTGCTTGCGATCCAGATTCAGGGACAGACGGATCGCGTGATGATCGCACTCGCAAATGAGCTTGAGAAGCCGAACGCGGTAGCTGTCGTAATCAATCATCTCGATTCACATTCCACGGACGTTATTGTGCTTCGAGTTGATGCGACGCCGGAGCATTTAGCAGCGGCACTCGCAAGTTACCGAAAGCTCAGAAGCGAGCAGCGGGACGGACGCAGTATTATCCACGCGATCTCGGGAGTTCCCTTTCAGACACCGGGGCAGCGCCGCACTGCGGAGATGGTACTGACGCGTTTGCGCGGTACACCCCTGCGCGATGTTGTTGGTGTAGGACGAGTTCAGGCCGCTGAGGTCCCATTTGTAAACGGAACCATCGTGTACGTTGAGTAAGCGGTATATTCGCGCTTGTAGCAAACCGACATGAGCAATGGGCAGCAGTCCTTCACCGTGGGGCTGCTGCCTCGCCAAAAGCGGTCGTTAGCCAGGCGGTGTTCTGTCGTGCACGGTGGCCGATGGCGGTTTTGATGGCGTTAACTTTGGTTGCGGATTCGTGGAGATAGCTTCAGAAAGTGTGGAAAACGAGAAAAAGGGGGTGACAACTTCAGGTCTGGTGCACATCAGCGGTTCTCCTCGGTCACTATATCAGCCAGCCACCAGAGGTTCTCCAGCTTTTTACGAACCGGCGCGATCTGATCGAGCGTCAGCGCATCGTACAGGCGGCCGTTCTTCATCACGTAGCGCACCGTGTTGGTACTGCGGATGTCGATGAGCGGGTTGGCATCGAGCACCTGCAGGTCGGCGAACTTGCCGCTTTCAATCGAGCCGAGCTGTGCGCCCAGGCCAATCGATTCCGCGCCAAAGATCGTCGCGGCACGCAGGATGTCGTGGTTCCGCATGCCCTTCGAGAGCAGCCACATCTCCCAGTGGAAAGCCAGGCCCTGCACACGACCGTTCGATCCGAGCGCAACCTTGCCGCCCTGGGCAAGAACTCGTGCTGCGCCCAGCGCGATCAAATCGAACGGGTACTCCACCTGATCCGCCCACTGGAAACGCCCGCGTGAGAGCCGATCGATGTCGCGGTGCTGCATGAAGCGCTGCACCTTCGGATCGGTGTGCGGCGACTGGGTCGCCAGCACGTGCTCCATCCCCTGTCGTGATCCCACCCGGCCGAGCAGCATCGGCGTGTAGGTGATACCCGACTCGGCAATCAGCTTCGCAACGTCCTGGTGCAGCGGCATGATCTCGTACGAGCCCAGATGTCCGGCATAGCCATCGAGAATCGCACTCAGGCTTTTCCGGAAATCCGGCGATCCGTTGGTGACCGCGGTGAGGCCGAGCTCTTTGCTCACTGTGAGGAATCGCTGGCGATCGGCGCGCGTCGCGGTGAGATCTCCGCGCACGCTGCCGCTGCGATAGCTGTTTGCATACGCAGCCAGGAAGTTGCGTGCATCGGGATTCGTGCGCAGGATCGCCGCAGAGTCCAGCGCGGTCGGCCCGGTCGCGAATACGCGCGGCCCGAGCAGCTCGCCCATTGCAACGCGATCCGCGTAGGTGAAAATGTCGGTGGTCCGCGATTCGGGATCGCGCGTGGTGGTCACACCGAACGCGAGGTTGGCCAGGTATTGCGGAATGATCGTGCGATGCACCTGGCTGGGCGCCGCCATCTGCGCGTGCACATCGACGTAGCCGGGCAGAATGGTCTTCCCCTTCACATCGATCGTGCGTGCCCCACGTGGAATGTCGACCTGACCGCGCGCACCCACGGCAGTGATGCGATTGCCGGTGACGACGATGTCGCCGTCTTCAATGATCTCGAGGCCCTTCATGGTCACGATGCGAGCGCCTCGCAGCACCGTGACGCCGGACGGCTTGTCGGCGGCCGCAGTGATGGTGATCAGGTGACGTATGGCATCGTAGACCGGTGTCCACGGTCCGGCGGGATCCGCTTGCGGCCGTCTGGTTGTATCGGCAGCTGGGCGGCCGGCGGGATCGGACGCGGGCGCGGACGCGGATCGGGTCAATGCAGCGGCCAGCGAATCCGCGACCATCTTGTCGCCGGTTGCAACATCGTAGACGAATAGGGTTGTACCGTGACTCCAGACTGCTTTGCTGCCATCGCGCGAGAAAGAAGGGAAGTCGCCGCCAGCGCGCGTGAGCCGGCGCACGGGAACGACTGGCGTCTGCGCGGTGACGTCAACGGTTACCGAGTCCGCTACCTGCGGCCGCTCGAACAAAAAGATGTGACGGCGTGGCCCCGCGCGGCCCAGCACGTGCACGCCGTCGGGCGAGAGCAGAGTCTGCGGTGTTGCGCGAGCGAGCACGACCTTGCGATCGGAACCATCCCACGCAACCGACACGAGTGCAGCGCCATCGTGATAGAACACGCGCATCGTGTCGGACGTGAAATGCGGATAACCGCCGAGCGGCAGTGCACCGACATCGGCAACCATTGTGATCGGACGTTGAGTGCCGCCTTCTGCAGGCATCCAGCGCAGCTCGAAGTTGAGCTCGGTGCCCGCGCCGGCCGCGGTGCGTGGCTGCACGAGAGATTCGTTTGCGATTGCGGTGAATGCCTGACGCGGCGCGCGCGCAAACACGAGACGTGAACCATCGGGCGTGTAGTTGAGGCGCGCGTACATGGCTGGCGCGCGCGTGAGATTGCGCGGCGTGCCACCGGCAGCACTCACCTGCATGATGTCGCCGCCAATGCCATCGACCCACGTGGCGTACGTGATCGATTGCCCATCAGGTGTCCAGGTCGGTGCGGTCTCGATCGGGTTGGTTGCGCGCGTGAGGCGCCGCGGCGTGCCACCGGGAATATCCATCAGCCAGACTTTGCCGAGCGCCGTGAAGGCGACGCGTTTGCCATCGGGTGAAAGCGCGGGTTCGCGAATTTCACGGGCAACCACGGTATCGCCGATCTGGTGAGAGCCGCGCACCAGCGCGCCCAGCGGCTGCTCGACATCTGCAGTGAACGGGATCTCGGTCTTCCGGCCCGAGGGAATTTCGATGCGCCACAAGTTGCCACCGAACGATGTGACGATCGCACTCTCATCGGGCAGCCAGGCGGACGAGGGCAGCGGTCCGATCCCCGGTGGTGGTGGTGGCGGTGGCGGTGTCGCGCCGGGCGCCAGCGGTCCCTGGAAGGGCGGCGGCGGGACGTACGCTTCCGGCTGCGTCTCCATCGCTAACCACTTCTCGCTGCCGGTATCCAGATCACGCACGACCAGCGCGGACTTGGCCTCGAATCGAGTGAAGTACACCAGGCGCTTGCCGTCCCTGCTCACCATCGGCCGCAGTACGCCGCCGGGAAGATTCGTTCGGCTCGAGATCGTGCCTCGCTGGCGATCGTAGCGCGCGGCTTGCGTGCCGCTCTGAAACCAGATGTAGCGCCCGTCTGCGGTGAGGCTCGCACCGGTGCCGACGCCGGTGAGCGGAATGCCTGCTCCGCCGCGCAGGTCGACTAGCCGGTTGCCGGTCACGATCTGCCGTCCATCGGGCGTCCACACCGGATACACGCCGCCATTCGTGAGCAAACGCACGCGTCGGCCATCCGCATCGGCGAGCCAGGTGGCATCGGAGCCGTTGCGGTCGGAGATGAACACGAGCGATCTGCCGTCAGGCGAGAAGCGCGGCTGCAAGTCGACCGAGTTCCCGCCGATGATGCGCGTCGCTTTGCCGCCGGTCATGGGGACTGTGTAGATGTCGCCCAGGAGATCGAAGGCGATGGTGGACCCATCCGGCGAGACATCGACCGACATCCAGGTGCCCTGATCGGTCGTGAACCGCGCCGTGCGGCTGGTCACGAGCGGGAGCGTGTTGGTGGCGTCGCGTCGAGCGGCGGCGGCGGAGTCAGTCCGGTTCTGCGCGGCGGCTGGGACAGCTGCAATGAGCAGAGCGGACGCGAGCAGAAGGGGGAGAGTACGCATGCGTCAGATGATGGGCGGGGCGAGGGCGCGGTGCAAACCGGGCTGCCTGCGGCCGTTCGTTGCCTGGGCGCCTTCGGTAGTTACAGCGGCGCGGCGGCGCTGGCAAATAGGGCGCTTTCTGCGCTGGGCCAGACGAGAATGGTCGATCGCGTGTCCTTATCAATCGGCGGTCGTCTCCCTACATTTGTGGTCCCCACTTCCATCCGGAGCTGAAGCGATGTCGGCCAAAGTCATGAGTCTCGTCGTGCTCACCATGTTTGGAATGCAGGGCACATCGGCCCAGAACCAGCCGGTGGCGGCCGGGCGCGCCAACTGGGCACTGGCCGAAAAGTTCAACCAGCAGTCGGTCAACAACGCAATCTCCAGCACATCAGTGAACGGCGTCTTCATCCTGAAAACAGATTCGGCGTGGTATAACTGGCGAGATGAGAAGGGCTCACGCTTCATGTTGCTGGTGCCGGCCACGAAGACCAAGAAGCCGCTTTTCGACCAGGTAAAGCTGGCCGCCGATCTGTCCATGCTGCACCGCCGCAGCTTCGAGTCGAAGAACTTGCCCTTCACCACGATCGACTTTGCCGACAGCACCAACGCGAGCGTGTTCCAGTTCCGGGTTGACAGCATGCTCTATGAGTTCGACCTGAAGACGGCAGCCCTGATCAGCAAGGGCCGCGCGCCGCGTGGCGGCGGCCCGGGCGGACGCGGCGGTCGTGGTGGTGGCGGTGGTGGCCGGGGTGGCGGCGGCCGCGCGGGCGGCCCGGCCGACGTCCGCAATTTCTAGC
>JBBDWZ010000287.1:0-11082 GCA_040902615.1 Gemmatimonadota bacterium
GGATCGCGGATCGCGGATCGCGGATCGCGGATCGCGGATCGCGGATCGCGGATCACGGACTGCGGAGCGCGGATCGCGGGCGGGATCCGTGTATCGATGGGCTCTCGCGCTTTTCTTCTTACCAGGTTTTTTGGCAGCGCAGCAAGCCGGCAGCTCGCGCGACAGCGTTTTCCCGCATAGTGCACTGGTCATCACGGCACAGCGCGCCAGCATTCCAATCCGTTCGGCAGTCAGCGCAGTCACGCGGCTGGACCGTCGCACGCTGGCCACGCGGCCGGTCCGTACACTCGCGGAAGCAGCGCAGCAGGCGCCGGGCATTGCGTTCCTGGATTTCGAGGGCACGGGTGCCGATCCCCAGGCGATTATCCGTGGATTTTACGGCGGCGGAGAAGCCGACTACATGCAGTTGCTGCTGGATGGACGGCCGCTCAACCAGGTGGAATCAGGCCGTATCAACTGGGACCTGATTCCGCTCAGCGCGGTGCAGTCGATCGAGATCGTGCGTGGTCCGGCATCAGAGGTCTGGGGTGATGCCGCGATGGGCGGTGTGATCAACGTGATCACACAAGGCGCTGATGCACGTGGCTGGGGCAGTGCAGTGTCTGGGGGTGAGCATGGCTGGCTGCGCGCTTCCGCAAGCCAATTCGGCACTCTCGGCGGTCGGGCTGCAAATGCGTTCGCCAACTACTCCGCATCCGAAGGCTTTCGTGATCATGCCGAACGCAAGAGCGGTGGCGTCAATGCTTCGCTCGGATTGACCGGCTCCGCTGACCGGGGCCTGACGTTGTCGACCTTTCACGACTGGCGCGATTTCGACGATCCGGGCCCGCTGCTGCAGAGCGAGCTGCAACAGTCACGATCGCAGTCCTCGCCATTTTTCCGTTATGACAATACGAACGAGCGCCTCCACCGGCTCGGGCTGGAGAGCCAGACTGCTATGGGCCGCGGTGTTCTGCGTGCGTCACTGACCGGTGAGCACCGAACCAGCGATCGCATTCGTACGTTACGGCTGGATCGTGACTTTGCCGATACAAAAGAGCGTGAGCTTTCGATCTCGCGGCTCATCCTGTCGGCGGTGTTGGACCGCAGTGTCTCCAATTCGGGCAGCGCGGTTCTGGGCCTGGACGCATCGCACGGCCGTTTGCGCTCCGAGTACTTCAACGTGACGCAGGGACCTGCCGTGGTGTATTCGGCGCCGTCCGCACAGCGTGGCGATCTGGACAGTCATGCACGCGGGAACCGCTCGACCATTGCAGCGTTTGCACGTTACACGACACAGATTCTACCCCGCCTCTCCGCTTCGGTGGGCAGCCGCGTGGATGGTCTGCGCGATGCGTTCGAGACCGATGAGGCACCCGAGAGCAACTCGACATCGCGGTTGGTGAGCAGCCAGCGGGCCGGCCTGAACCTGCGCTACGCCGACTCGGATCGGCACCGCGGCCACGCCTACCTGAGTGTGGCCCAGTCGTTCAAGGCGGCAACACCGGATCAGCTCTACGATCGCCGGAAGATTCCAGTGCCGTTCCCGCCTTTTGCCGTAACGTTCTCCAGCTCGGAGCTCGATCCGCAGCGCGGTACCAACTACGAAGCCGGCATCTACCATGATGCAGCGCTCGGTAGCATTGAAGCCGACCTCAGTCTGGCCGCTTATCAGATGGACCTGAAAGACGAGATCGACTTCGACATCGCGACCCTGGCCTATCGCAATATCGGCCGAAGCCGCCATCGCGGCATCGAAGCGGGGATCAACCTGCGAGGACCGTCTGCCGTGAGCGCGTTTGGCAACTACACGTTGCAGTCCGTGACCGCGCGCTCTGGTGACAACGCCGGCAATTACCTGAAAGCGATTCCGCGACACTTCATCGTGACCGGTCTATCCGCCGGCAGTCACGGACTGCTGGCGACTGTGTCCGTGACCAGCGCGCGAGAAATGTATCTGGATGATGCGAACGATCAGACGATTCCCGATTGGACCCGCTGGGATGCGAGAGCATCCTATACCCGCGGCGAGCTCAGTGTCTTCGCCGATCTGCTCAACCTCGCGGATTCGATCTACAGTACGACCGGTTTTCCTGACCCGGCCGGCTCAGGTGAGGTCTATATGTATCCGGCGGCTGGTCGCACGCTGCATGTGGGATTTAGCTGGCGGCGCTGACGGCGGACCGCCTCCAACATTTCCCGGTTTGGCCGATGCGAGCATGCTTTCGTGCTTTTCCATAGCACGTGGGGACATTCACCACGTTCTGCAGCACGTGGGGACATTCACCACGTTCTGCGCATCCGCGGCGTGCCATCATGGCGAGTTGCCGCTGGCAATGCCATAGCCAGATGCGCCAAAAGGGGGAAGTGGGGAGGCGGTCCGTTGACCCGCACCGTATATTTTATCCAATCCTTCCGCTGACCGAGGTACCCATCATGATGTTGTCTGCCAGCAATGGGCTCGCCGTGCGAGCCCGTACACGCGTGTCCTGCCTGCTTGCGTTGCTCGCGACCAGCGCGCTGCCCCATGTGATTGCCGCACAGCGCGGCGGCGGTGGTGGTGGCGGACCACAGGTGACCCAGCCGGTCGGCGCGCCGCGCTTCGAGTACGCGGGCCCGACCAACGCGGGCCGCATTGCGGCGACTGCCGCGGTGACGGGTAAGCCTGGCGTCTACTACGCAGGTGCGGCGTCGGGTGGCATCTGGAAGACGGTCGATGGTGGCGGCACCTGGAAGCCGACCTTCGACAACGAGACCTCACAGGCGATCGGCGCGCTCGCAGTCGCGGAGACGAACCCGAACATCGTGTGGGCGGGCACAGGCGAGGGCTGGGCGGTACGTGACATGGACATGATGGGGGATGGCATCTACAAGTCCACCGATGCTGGTGAGACCTGGACCCACATGGGTCTCAAGGAGACCGGTCGCATTGGCACGATCGTGATTCACCCGACCAATGAGAACATCGTGCTGGCCTGTGCGCTCGGACGCGCGACCGGTCCACAGCGGGAGCGCGGTGTATTCCGCACGGAGGATGGCGGCAGGACCTGGCAGCACGTGTTGTTCGTGAATGAGGATACTGGTTGCTCGGGCGTGCAGTTCTCGAAGCAGGATCCGAACGTAGTGATTGCGAGCACGTGGGAGGTTTTCCTGCAGACGCACATTCTCGAGAGCGGCGGGCTGGGCAGCGGCATCTACATCTCGCGCAATGGCGGCAAATCGTTTTCGAAGGTCAACCACTCTGGCCTGCCCAAATCGCCATACGGCAAAACCGATGTTGCGATTGCACCATCGGATGGCAACCGGATGTACGCGCTGATTCAGACCGGCGCTGATGGTGTGAAGGGATTGAAGTCGGAAGCGCAGGGCTCGCTCTGGCGATCCGATGATGGTGGCCGTACCTGGCGTAACGTGAGCTGGGATCGACGACTGATAGGCCGCGCCGGCTATTACATCCGCGTTCGTGTATCACCGGACAATCCGGATCATCTGCTGGTCGCAAACAGCACGCTGTGGCGCTCGAATGATGGCGGAAAAATCTGGAGCGGCGGTGGTGGTGGCTGCGGTGACTGCCACGACATCTGGTGGGATACCAACCCCGCGTTCGCCGGCCATTACGTCGTCACCGGCGACGGTGGCATGGGCATCTTCGGCTCTCCGCTCAATCCGACCGGCAATACCAGCGTGTCACTGCCGATCGGTCAGATGTACCGCGTGACCATCGATCAGCGTAATCCGTACTGGATCTACGGCAGCCGCCAGGATGACGGCAGCATGCGCATTAACAGCAGTCGGCCGATCGTGCCGGCCAACGTGCCCAGCTACGCCCCGGCGCTGACGGTAACGGCGGATTCGGCACCGGCCGGACGAGGTGGTCGCGGCGGCGGAGGTGGGGGTCGCGGCGGCCGGGGTGGTGGCGCGCCACCGGCACCAGCTCAGGAATCGATGCCGTCCTGCGAATCGGGTTACACCTATCCGGAGCCGAACAACCATCGCTTCGTGTGGGGCACGTGTTACGCCGCCCATGTTGCTACCTATGATGAAGTCGCCGGCCTGCGCCGCTCGGTGAGTCCCTGGCAACACACACTGGACAGCGATCCGGTCGGTCTCAAGTACCGCTGTCAGTGGTCACCGCCGCTGGCGATCGACTGGTTCGACAGCTCGGTCTATTTCGGCTGCCAGGTCGTATTCCGCACCCGTGATCGCGGCCAGAACTGGGAAGTAATCAGCGAGGACTTGTCGACGCGCGATCCGAGCCGCATTCGCTTCTCGGGTGGTGTGGTCGGTGACAATCTCGGTCAGTTCTACGGCGCGACCATTGCCGCGATAGCGCCCTCGCGTACCCAGCAGGGTGTGGTCTGGGTTGGCACCAACGACGGCAAGGTCTGGATCTCGCGCGATGCCGGGAAGACCTGGAACGATCTCACCAGGAACGTGAACATGCCGCCCTGGGGCCTGGTGCGCAGAATCGACTCATCGCACTTCGATCCAGGCACCGCGTACATGGCGGTCGATTATCACCTGGTCGACAATCGCGATCCGTACTTCTTCAAGACCACGGATTTTGGTCAGACCTGGTCGCGCATCGATGCGGGGCTGCCCAAGGGGCATCCGCTCGATTACGCATTGTCGATCGCGGAGAACCCGCACCGTCGCGGGATGGTCTTCGCGGGGACCGGTCACGGCTTCTTCTATTCGCGCGATGATGGCCGCACCTGGACGCAGTTCAAGGACAAGCTGCCGGCCGCGCCTGTGAACTGGATCGAAGTGCCCAAGAATGCGCCCGAAGTTGCGATTGCGACGTACGGCCGCGGACTCTGGATCCTGCGCGACATCTGGATGCTCGAGCAGGGTGATTTGACCGATCAGAGCAATGACGGTGACGCAGTCGAACAGCAAGGCGAGCTGAAGCTGTTCAAGCCGAGACCCGCGATCACCACGGGAAGTGGCGGCAGCGCCACCTTTGTTTTCGCGCTCAGCACCGCACCGACCGCGGCGATTACGGTCGAAGTGCTCGGCGCGGATGGCAACGTGATCAATCGCAGCCAGGTACAGGGCCGCGCAGGTCTGCAGCAAACGTCGTGGAACCTGACCTACCCGGCGGCCGCGCAACCGGTGTTGCGCTCGATTCCGCCAGATAACCCGCACATCTGGGAGGCCGGCCGGTGGACTGCGCGCGAGCGCAGCGTCACGCACTGGGGCATTGGCTCCCAGCGGTGGCAGCCGCGAGCCGGGCCCGGCAAATACACGGTCCGCTTGACCTACAACGGCCGGCAGTATTCGCAGCCGTTCGAGATCTGGCGTGATCCCGGGCTGCCATCGACCGACGCCGACCTGGTCGCCAGTTCAGAGATGCAACGCAACGTGGTCACCGCGATGAACGAAGTGGTAGACAAGATCAATCGCATCGAGATCATGCGCATGCAGGTGGAGGACCTTCGTAAGCAGCACGCCAGCAACCGCTCGCTCGATCAGGCCCTGGCCGCGATCCACAAGCGGATGTACGACACCGAGCTGCATTTCCTCTCACGCACGGAAATGCACAGCGACGACAAGTGGTACGTCGAGAAGTACAAGCTCTACCTGAATCTGGTCTGGCTGCTGGGCGAGATCGGCGGCATGGCCAGCGACGTGGCCGGCGGCGCTGCCTATCGACCCAACAGCGGAGCCATCACCGTATTCCAGGATCGACTGCGCGAGCTGGAGGCGGCGCGCGTGGACTTCAACAAGCTCATGCAGGAAGTCGAAGCCTTCAATCGCACACACCAGGGACGGCTCTCGCCCATTACTGACAGGATGGTCACCACGACATAATGAGGAGCGACGAGGGAGGAGCGACGAGCGACGAGTAACCGCCCCCAACGGGCGCGCGTCGGTCTGGATCACTCCAATCATGCGCAGGTTCGCGCTTACTAATGGTGGTCTGACCAGCGCGGGCCCAGTGGCGCAGTTACTCGTCGCTCAGCGCTCAGCGCTCAGCGCTACTGTCTTCCAAATGGATGGGTCCACTGCCCTCGTGCTATTTGGCTTTTCACGTTTCCGCTCAGGCTTTCCGATAGCAAAACTTGCGAGTTCACTTTATAGGCGGTGAGGGTTTTCGAGTCTGGGGACCAGCGGAGCGAGCCGTGGTGATACGCGTCGCGCGCGCTGCCATCGGTTGAAAGGGCGATCGCGTTGGTGGCCGCTCCACCGGTCGGACGGACGACCACGTTGTGATTCTCGATCACGGCCTCCCACTTGCCGTCCGGTGAAACCCTGGGCGTCGGTGCGGTGGTACCAGCTGGTCTGGTCTGGCCGGGCACCACGGCCCGCCGCGGCTGGCACTCATAGTCGGTGGGGGGCACCAGATTCCAGTTCCATTTGATTTGCAGGTCGCAGCGCCAGTGATTTGTACCGAGAATGAACTCGATGGCCATGGCGCCTTCCTGAATGTACGCATTGGAGCCATCGTACTTCACCACGAATTGCATGGCGGGGTCGAAGAACGGCAGCGTGGTTGGCGTGTATTCAGTACCGGTTCGAATCGTGAGCTCGATGGCCAGCCGCTGATGATCGAACAGTGGCTCCTTCACTCCGTGCAGCGCATCGACCTTCAGCCACACGTTATTGCCCGAGACGTTCTTGTAGTACCAGAACAGATCTGGCTTCGCCCAGACCGGCGTGTTTTCCTGACCCGCAGCGGGCGCCGGCAGCAGCGCGACCAGCAATGCAAGCCATCGCGATTTCATCAACATGGCGAAGTTGCCTTCAGTTCAGAGCCAGGTTGCAATATAGGCTAACAGATGTCGCATCGTCATTGTCCTTGGAAAACAATCGGGAGGTAGGGCGCCGTTGCATGGAACAGTAAAGAACAAATCGGCGGGCGCAGCGGCTCGTCAGCGCCGGCTGAGAGACCTGGCGAAATGGTCGTTTCATCTGCACCTGTGGCTGGGCGTACTATCCACCGGCGTCCTCATTGTGGTCGCGGTCACAGGCATCCTGCTCAACCACAAGCGCCCGCTCGGGCTGATGCCCGATGTACCGAACGAGGTCAAAGGCGCCTTCGAGAATGCCTTGTCGCTCGCGCAGCTCGCCGGACATGCTGCCGCGGCCGTCGGCCCAGGGATCGCCGGCGCGGGCGTTGATCGCATGGACGTACGGCCCGGTGACGGGCTGATCAAGATCCGCTACAACGATCGCGTGGTAACCGAGGCTACCGTCGACATCAATACCGGCGCCGTGTTGCATGTGGGTGCGCGCAACGACGTGTTCCTCGAGAAGCTGCACTCCGGCGAAATCTTCGGCAGCAACTGGATTCTGCTCACCGATGTCGCTGCCGTTCTGCTGGTGGTCGTATTGATCACCGGCTACTGGTTGTGGCTGTATCCCAAGACATCACGATGACCCTCGACCAACTCGCCCTGCTGGTGGGACTCTTCGCCGTGCCGCTCCTGGCCTTGAGGATTGGGAATCGGTTTCGAGACCAAACGGCCAGCCGCCGCCGCATCTTCTGGGGCGCTGTGCTCGGACACTCCTTCGGCATGATGGTTACCGTCTGCGCGACG
The DNA here is from genome assembly GCA_040902615.1 of Gemmatimonadota bacterium. Classification (GTDB taxonomy): domain Bacteria; phylum Gemmatimonadota; class Gemmatimonadetes; order Longimicrobiales; family RSA9; genus JBBDWZ01. The sequence continues at coordinate 7,524 of JBBDWZ010000287.1, forward strand.
CTGTTTCCGCCCATCTGGTGGGAAGGCGGCACAGTGCTGCGGGACTACCTGGTGTACTGGTCCATGCTGATCGGGTCGATCGTGGGCGTTCTCGCTGCGCGCCTGGGCTGGAAGGATCATGGGTCAGGGATCAAGGATCAGGGTTTCGCCCGAAAATGAACAGCACGGACTCTACGATCCGCGATCCGCGATCCGCGATCCGCGATCCTCTACATCACCGCACGAATACAATCCCGCGTGGACCCGCGAGTCCACCGGCAATGACATCCTCGATCTGCGAGCCGTCCAGCCGTGCGCGCCGCACGCGATTCGCACGGTTGTCACCCCAATACATACGGCCTTCATCGTCGAGAATGATCAGGAATGATGGGTGTGGACCGCTCTGCGGTATCACTACCTGCACTTCCGTTCCATCCTGCCGCGCGCGCAGGATGTTGCCGGTGCCGGCGTCGGTGATGTACATGAACCCGTTCCGCTGGTCCAGCGTCACACCGTACGGCCGATCCAGACCGTGCTCCGCGAGGAGGAGGTCCTGGATCCCCGAACCATCGAGCGGGGCGCGCTGAACCTTCTTGTTGCCGATGTCGGTCCAGTACAACCAGCCGCCCGTCGTATCGATGTCCATTCCACGCGGTGCGATCAAGCCGCGCACGATGACTTGCGGATCGCTGCCATCCAGGTTGGCCCGATGAATCGAACCCGTGCCGTAATCCGTCCAGTACAAATGACCGCGGCCCGCGTGCAGTACTACCGCGTAAGCAGAATCGAGACCTTGCGTCGGCAGGTCCGGCATTTCGACGACCGTGGCGCCTTCCAACTTTGCGCGTTGGATGCGATCGCCATCGCGGCTGGTCCAGATCAGTGTGCGGCTGCCAGGCTCCAGCACGATGCCGCGGCTGGCGGGTGCCGCAACCGTGAGGACGGTGTCGAGCTCGCTGCCATCGGTGCGCACGCGCAGGAGGCGGCTGGTTTCACCGCCGGCATCGACCAGGTATAGCCACGGTGTTGACTCGGCGGCCGCACCGGCCTGCGGGTCCGGAGCGCGTTCTCTGCAAGCCCCCGCGGTTCCGATCATGATCAACAACGCTGCGCTCGTTGCACGCCCTGAACGGATGCCAGCCAGCATGAGCGTCCTCTCGTGTTTTTCTGGTGAAGATGGAATCTGGCAATCTCAATTACGCTTGACCAATCGGTAAACGACCACGCTCTCGACGTTGTCGGCGTCTCGCACGGTTGTGAGCACGCGGTCGTTCGCGATCTGCGGGCTCTTGCGAGTGTATGGCCGGAAGAACCGCATCATGCCCGGCGTCGATCGCAGTGACCAGCGCAAACGGCCTTCGGGATCGAACACATACCAGCGCGGCCGCACTTTCCGCAGGTGCATTTGCGGGACGTATTCACGAACCCAGATGTTGCCCGCCTGGTCGACCAACAGGTCGCTGAATGAAGGAAAGGTGTCGGGCATTGTAGCCTTGGCACGTGCAGCCTCCAGTGCTGCCAGTGTTCCCTTGAGTCTCGGATTGGCCGCCGCCGCCGGGCTTGGTGGTGCCCACACGTCCTTTTTCTGGTAACGAGGCGCAATGCCAGCGACGCGAATGCGCCGCTCGAGCTCACCATTGGCGCCGAACACCTGGATCTCGAAACGTTTGGCATCTCCGTAGTAGAAACGGTTGTCGTGCAAAGTCCGCATCGGTTGCGGGTGTGGCTCGGACCATCCGGTCGAGGGTCCCGAACGGACTTCGACAGATTCCTCGCGACTGTATACGAACGATCCGAGACGCGCTTCCGTCGAACCGTCTTCATTCGTCCGATAGAACGCGACACTGTCCTCACAGAATCCATCCGTTCGGCGCGGACCGCACACATTGAGGAAATCACTGACCAGTGCTCTGCCGTCCGAAAAAAAACCGATGAGGTCGTGTGAAGTCATGGGTGGACGCGCACGCGTTTCCAGAAGGCGCGGGCGAAACCGGCGCGCGTAACCGAAATCCCGACCAAGTACATTCGCGCGACCGCCCTCGTGGTCCAGCACGACAATTGAATCACCGGCATACACATGAACAGCTGTCAGCCAGGTGAATTCACCGGGACCATCGCCTTTGCGTCCGACTTTCCGGGCGAACTTCCCGCTCGGGTCGAACACGCGCAGCTCATGAGCGGTCGCATCCGCGATCAGTATGCTATCGCCCGGCAACAACAGCGTGCCCGCCAGCTGGCCGATTACGTACTCGTCCGGTCCCTCCAGCATCCCGATCTGAACCACATCAGTGGTATCGATCGACCAGACCAGCGAATCGGCAATGCAGTCCCGGATTCTCGACGATGGTAACGCCGTTCTCGACGCGGATCGTTATTTCGTCGGCGGTCGTGCCGCGATCGCCGGCACAGCCGACCAGCGCCATGATCAGAAGCAGGCTTGCATCAAATCGCATGGGGATTTAGTACCCGGATCCCAAAACGTGCACAAGGACATTCCATGGAAATCGGCATTTACACGTTTGGTGAAACCACGACCAATCCACGCACCGGCCGGATGGTAAGCACTGCTCAGCGAATGCGCGACCTCATCGAAGAAGTCGTCCTGGCTGATCAGGTTGGCCTCGACGTGTATGGTGTGGGAGAACACCATCGGACGGACTTTTCCATTTCCGCGCCCGCCGTTGTGCTGGCGGCCGCGGCCGAGCATTCGAAACGGATTCGATTGACCAGCGCAGTGACCGTGCTCAGCTCCGACGATCCGATCCGCGTGTTTCAGGACTTTGCCACGCTCGACCTGTTGTCGGGCGGACGCGCGGAGATCATGGCCGGCCGCGGCTCGTTCATCGAATCGTTCCCGCTGTTTGGTTACGACCTGAACGATTACGACGAGCTGTTCGCCGAAAAGCTCGACCTGCTGCTGGCAGTGCGCGATCAGGAGCGCGTAACCTGGTCGGGCAAACATCGGCCGCCCATCAACGACCTCGGCGTGTATCCGCGTCCGGTGCAGAACCCGCTGCCGGTGTGGATTGCCGTAGGCGGCACACCGGAATCCGTGGCGCGCGCGGGCGCACTGGGCCTTCCGCTCGCGCTTGCCATCATTGGCGGCGCACCCGAGCGGTTCGTGCCGCTGATCGAACTCTATCGTGAAAGCGCGCGCCGTGCCGGACATGACCCCGCTTCTTTGCCGGTGAGCATCAATTCACATGCATTCCTTGCCGACGATTCGAAAGAGGCGGCGGACCTGTTCTTTCCGCCGTATGCGGATGTGATGACTCGGATTGGACGGGAGCGAGGCTGGTCGGGAATGACGCGCGAGCAGTTCGAGCTGCTGCGCTCGCCGCGCGGATCGCTGCTGGTTGGCAACCCGCAGGAAGTCATCGACAAGATCCTGTTCGAGTACGAGCTGTTTCACCACCAGCGCTTCCTGGCTCAACTCGCGGTCGGCACCATGCCGCACGACAAGGTCATGCGCGCGATCGAGCTGCTCGGGACGCAGGTTGCGCCCGCCGTCAGACTGGCCGTGGCAGGTTTGCACGGAGCCGGTGGCGGTTAGCGGTGGCGTGGGCGGTGCGGTGGGGGG
>JBBDWZ010000288.1:0-11075 GCA_040902615.1 Gemmatimonadota bacterium
GGCCCGCGCGTTCGCTCACCGCGATCTCGAACACATGCTTGGCCAAATCGACAGCGATCGTTACCGTGAACATGGGATGGCTCCTTTCGTTCGAGGTGTTTTGGTTCTTGGCGAATCCAAAATCTCACTTCGTTCGAGAGGAGTCCATCCTAATCACATGAAGCAGTCGCGCAGTTTTTCAGCAGTGGGTGCTGGCACCGAAATGTATGGCGACTCAAACGTGAATGTGCTAGCACCGGACCCGCTCCCGAAGCATCCGCCTGGGCGGCCGGCGCGTAAGCAAATGCACAATCGCGAAGTACAGCGCGCGACGTTTGAGCGATTGAACACTCCAGGGCCGCACAATTCCACAACGAAACCGGCAACTCGTTGCGTGCGGGGATTTCGATCCACCCGTGTCGAGATTTCGCGCGGCGGTAACGTGGCAGATTTTGGGTCGGTGGGAGGACGACTCCGGCTCGAATCGCCGCTGGCTAGCCTTCTCCGACCGCTTTGGCCGCGCGCGGCTGCCTCAACTCGTCCACCGCATCTTCCTTGGGCGCATCTGCGGCTTCCAAGGCCTTGAGTGACGGCGGATCGATCAACGCCAGCCGTATGACTTCATCCATGCGATCCACGAAGTGGAACGTGACTTTATCGCGAATGTCTTCCGGCACATCACGCAGGTCGCGCTGGTTGCCGTGGGGCAGGATCACGTTGAAGACGCCCGCGCGGTAAGCGGCGAGCGTCTTCTCCTTTACGCCACCGATCTCGAGCACTTTCCCGCGCAGGGTAACTTCGCCAGTCATTGCCACATCGTGACGCACGGGGCGATTCGAGAGGGTGCTCGCAATCGCGAGGGTAACGGCGATACCGGCTGATGGGCCGTCCTTCGGTATCGCGCCGACCGGGAAATGCACGTGGATGTCGGACTCACGAAACGCGGCTTCATCGATGCCGAGCGCCTCGCCGCGGCTGCGCACGTACGAATACGCCGCATTGACCGACTCGCGCATCACATCGCCGAGCATACCGGTGATGATGAGGCGGCCGGTGCCGGGCATGCGCAGGGCTTCGATGAACATCAGCTCACCGCCACCGGCAGTCCAGGCGAGGCCGGTGACCACACCGATCTCTGGCTGACTTTCCGCAGCGGTGGCAACGTAGCGGGGCAGGCCGAGCACGACTTCGATGCGATCGCGATCGAAGGTCCAGACGGCGGCATCACCCTGCGCCTTTGCGCGTGCCCGCGTGCGCAGCAATGCGGCGAGTGCGCGGCGCATGTTGCCCAGTCCGGCATCGCGAGCGTATCCCTGCGCCAGCAGGAACAGCGCTTCATCGGGGAATTCGACATCGACCGGTGCAATACCGTGTTGTTCGATCAGTCGCGGCAGCATGCGCGAGCGTGCGATCTTCACTTTCTCTTCTGCGGTGTACCCGGCGATGCGCACTTCGAGCATGAGGTTGCGCAAGTCGCGCGGGATCTTGAAGAAATCCTGCGCGGTCGCGATGAACATCATTTCGCCGAGATCGAACGGCAAGTCGAGGTAGCGATCGACAAAGCCCTCGCGGCCTTCCCACTCGAGCATCTCCTCCATGGCTTCGATCGGATCGCCTTCCACCTTGCCCAGGCCGATCTCATCCATCTCCTGCAGCACGAACACGGGATCGCGGACACCCACCGTGCGCAGCGCGGCGATGACCTTGCCGGGCGTCGCGCCGGCGCGGGTGCGGCGCGATCCCACGATCTGTGCTTCACCGCGGCCGCCCAGCTCGAGCCGAGCGAGTGGACGGCCCAACCCACGCGCGAGTGCGGCGACCAGTGCGGACTTGCCGACTTCCGGCGGCCCGACGATGCAGGGAATGGGTCCGTTCAGATCGCCGCGCAGCTTGGCGACGGCGAGATAGTCGAGCAGCCGCTCCTTTTGCTCGGACAGGCCGACCAGCTCGGCGTCCAGCTCATCGCGAACCTGTTGCAGGTCGATCAGCTCGGTGCTCTCCTGGGCGCGCTTGCGCCAGGGCATGTGCAGGACCCAATCGACGTAGCTGCGGATTTCACTGGCATCCGGACTGCCGGCACCCACTGACCGCAACCGTTCGATCTCGGTGCGCGCCTGCGCGGCCACACGCGCGGGCAGGCCCGAGACTTCGACCCGGCGCAGCAGGTCAATGACCTCGCGCTCTACCGGATCGACTTCACCGAGCTCGGCCTGAAGGCTCTTGATCTGCTGGCGCAGCGAGCCGGCGCGCTCCATGGGTGTCGAATTGGCCGCTGCTTCGGCGATCGCGCGCGGCGTGGGCTCTTCTCCGATTTGACGGATCCGCCGGATCTGCTGATCCAGCTCCTGCATCACGTACTCCAGGCGATCCTTCACATCCAGTCGCTGCAGCACTTCGTCCTTGCTGGCCACGCTGAAGTTGGCCAGCGTCGCGACCAGGTCGGCGAAGCGGCCGGGATCACCCAGGTTCATCCGCAGGATGCGCGGCACCTCCTTGGATACGCGCTCGACTTCATTGGACAGCGCTTCCAGCGCATTCAGGATACGGGCGATCAGGTCCTGCGCCTCGAGTTCCGGCGCCGGTTTCTCCTTTGCCGGCACCGTCCGGCCCATGAAATAACCGTCGTCATCGGACACATCGATCAGCTTCACGCGCTGGATGCCTTGCACCGTGGCCTGTACGGTGCCGCCGGGCATGTTCAGCCGGTCCGACATACGGCCCAGGACTGCCACCTTCTCGAGAGCAGTGGCTTCGATCGGCTCATCGGGTCCACCCGGCGCCACGACTACGCCGACCAGCAGGCCATCCTGCGGGTAACGCGTCAGCATCTCGAGCGTGCTGGGCATGCCGATCTGCACGCCAATTACACCTAGCGGATACACCACCGTGCTCCGCAATGGCACCAGCGGGATCTGCTCGTTCGGTTTCAGTTTGCGCTGGATCATCCGCCCATCATTGCAGGTTCAGTATGCGTGCAGCGTTCTCGTAGAAGATGCGGCGTTGTGCCCCCTCCGAAAGCCCCAGCGCCGCGATGGCATCGGCGTTGAACTTGACCGATTTCGGCATGGCTGGCCAGTCGGTGCCGAATATGAATTTGGTTGAATGCCGCTCCATATCCGGAAAATGCTCGAGCAGATGGCCGGGCACGAGACCGGTCACGTCGATGTAGAAGTTCGGCTTGTGCGCCGCCAGGAAGCCACAGACGTCATACCAGAAGCCGCGGCCGCCATGCGCCATCACCAGCGTCAGCGCGGGGAAGTCGACCGCCACGTCGTCCAGATACAGGGGATCGCAGTACTTGATGCGTGTGCCCGGAATCACCGAGCTGCCAATGTGCATGAGAACCGGGATCCCCGCCGATTGGCAGGCTTCGTACAGCGGATAGACCCGCGGGTCATTGGGATAATAAAGCTGATAGGATGGGTAGAGCTTGAGTCCGCGCACGCCCTGGTCGATATAGCGTTTGAGCAGACTGGCTGGATCCGGATCCGTATTGACGTCGACACTGGCGAAAGGCAGGAAGAAATCCGGGACCCGTGCACACAATTGCAGCACGGATTCGGTGCGAACGTTACCAGATGTTTGCGGGCAGTGCTCGGCCAGGACGACCGCGTGGTCGACACCGTCCGCACGTAACACATCGGCTACATAGTGCGGGTCATTCAGTCGATCGCCGTGCTGCTTTACACCAGCCGAAATTCTTTGAATGAAACTCCAGGTTGCGGGCGCGAGGTCGTGAGGCAGGTAGGGATGTGTGTGGAAATCGATGAGCCGCATTCAGTCTGCCTGGCCGGTGACTTTGCGCTGCGGATCCGGCCTGGCCAGCGCGCGGTCGAGCTGGCGCAGGAACTTGCTGATGCGCCGCGCGTTGGTCCCGAAGTCACCACCGCCTTTGCGCGACGATGACTTCAGGTCCACGCGAGTCTGTGCATCCTCATCCAGCCCGACCGTGATCACGACGTCACCGACGCGGCCGAAGAGCATCGTGCGCGCCTCGGCATGAATCAGCCCGGCATAGTCGTCAGCCTCGATCACCTGCCAGCCCCGCAAACGCGTGGCAATCTCGCGAGCTTCGTTCCAGACCCGATCGAACGGAATCCCCAATGTGCGTCCCCGGAGCCGCGGATCCGGATCATCCGGGGACGTTTGCGCGACGTTTGCGCTGACCGCTCGCACCAGCCGTCGGCCGACCAGGCTCAACGATTCTCCAGCTTGTAGACGATCGTCACGTTGGCCTGGACCGACAGAGTTCCCGGTTCGATCGGCGTCGGCGCTGCCTGGGCGGCTTCCATCGAGACCATATCCATGGCCCGCGCGTAACGCGGAACGGCATAGCCGCCTGTTGAAATCGTCAAGGGCTCACCCAGCCGCTGACCAGCCGCCTCCGCCATTGCCTGTGCCTCGCCGCGAGCGCGCGTAACCGCCAAACGGAGCGCATCGTTGCGTGCGAGCTGCGGGTCTTTCAACTCGAAGCTGAGTCCGGCCACGCGATTTGCGCCCGCGGCAATCGCCGCATCGATCACGGCACCCGTGCGCGTCACCGTGTCCACCGTAACCTGAACCATGTTGATCGCTCGATACCCCACAATCCGAGGCGGACCCTGGCGCTCGGTTGGCTGGGGCCGCTCGTTCGAGTATTGCGGCTGCAACTGATAGGAAACCGTGCGAACGTTCGGGCCGCTGATGCCGAGCCGGCGAAGCGCAGCTACCAATGCATCCATCTTGGTCGCGTTGGTCCGAGCGGCCAGTTGGGCCGTCGCTGCCGGGCTCTCGACTGCCAGCAGGATCACGGCTTGCTCCGGCTCGCGCTCCACCGTCGCATTTGCATTGACTGTGACCGTGCGCTCCATCGGTTGGGTCTGCTGCGCCGAGCCAGCCATAGGAACTGCCAACGTCAGCGCAAACAAGTATCGTTTCATGTATGCCTCCAAATACGGTTGATTTCGAGTCCTCTCTGATTAGGACGACCAACCGCCCGCCTGCCGCACAACCCGGACCCCGAAAAGCCTGGTCCCAGTCCTTGGTCCTAGTCCTAGTCCTTAATCCTATCACCTCCTCAGGAGGAGGCGAGGTTTCAGGACTAAGGACTAGCACTAAGGACTAGGACTAGGGCTTTTCCGACCCTTCTACGTCTTGTTCCCGGCGTGTCTCTTGCTATCTTGCGCGCCCGTGCAGATACGCGAAAGCTCGCAAGGCTACATCGTTGCGCTCGATCCGGGCGAAGAGCTGGTGTGCAGCCTGACATCGTTTGCGCGCCAATATGATGTTGATTTCGCTTCGGTCACCGGCTTCGGTTCGCTCAGCGAGGTCGAACTGATGGCGCGGCTGAGTCCCGATCACCATCGCCGAGTACGGTTCCGCGGCACCCTCGAGCTTTGCGTTCTTCAGGGCGCCATTGGCCTGCTCCAGGATGGTGAGCCGTTCCCGCACCTGCACGCTGTCTTGAGCCGCCCCGATTTCACGACCATCGGCGGTCTCGTCCATGAAGCGGTGTGTGCCGTCTCGCTCGAGATCCTGGTGCAACCCCGCTCCGAGCCGTTGCACAACTTCACGCCACAGAAATTCAACTGGAACCCATCAACAAAGGTGGACGGGTGAAGGTCATCATTCCATTGGCCGGTAAAGGCACCCGGCTGCGTCCTCACACGTTTACCACTCCAAAACCTCTGCTGAAGGTTGGCGGCAAGCCGGTCATGAGCTACATCATGGACGACCTGCGCAAGCTCGGCGTGAGCGAAGCCGTATTCATCACCGGCTACCTCAAGGATGTCATCGAGACGTACGTCCGCACCGAGTATCCCGATTTCACCTCACACTTTGTCGAGCAACCGGTCCAGGACGGCACCGCCGGCGCGGTCAAACTCGCCGAGCCGTACATCGATCAGGATGTCCTGATCATTTTCGTCGACACGCTGTTCGATGCCGATCTCAATCTGGTAAAGTCGCTGCCGCCCGATGTCGCTGGTGTGATCTGGGCCAAGGAAGTGGAGGATTATCAGCGCTTCGGTGTGATCGTCACCGACGATAACGGCTTCATGAAGCGCATCGTCGAAAAACCGCGCGACCCGGTCTCGAAGCTCGCGAATATCGGGCTGTACTACATCAAGGACTGGAAGCTGCTCTTCGACGGCATCCGCAGCGTCACGGGTGGTCCCAAAGCCAAAGGCGGCGAGTTCTACCTGACCGATGCCTTCCAGTTCATGGTGGATCAGGGCGCCAAAATCAAAGTGGTCGAAGTCGAGGGCTGGTACGATTGCGGGCAGGTCGAAACCCTGCTCGACACTAACCGGCATCTGCTGGAAACCACGCGTGCCCGCGATCCCGATGGCGGCGTCCGGCTCAAAGTGCATGACCCCGTGCGCATCGAAGAAGGCGTTCAGCTCGAGAACGTCGAGCTCGGACCCAACGTCACCATCGAAACCGGCTGCGTAATCATAAACAGCAAACTGCGCGACTCGCTCGTAGGCACCGGCACCACGCTCGAGAACTGCGACCTGCACGATTCCATCATCGGCAACAACGTGAAGCTGGTCGGCGTCAACGGGAAGGTCAGCATTGGCGAGAGTGGCGAGGCTGTGGCTGACGAAGTAACGAAATAACGAATTGACGGACGAGAACGACTACGACCACGAGTACGATTGACGATTACGGGCTCCACACATTGCGGTTGAAGCATTTCTCAACGCCGCATGGTTGGAGCCCGTAATCGTAATTCGTACTCGTGGTCGTGCTCGTGCTCGTCCGTCAATTCGTTATTCGTTACTTCGTTCACCCTCTCACAACCGCCGTCCCCACCAGCGTCAACAACGCCCTCTCAATCCCTTCGACGCCACCATCATTCACGTACCATTCATCCAGCGTGTGGGTACCGCCGGATTCACCGCCGGCGCCGATGGCGATGGCAGGAATACCGAGCGCGATGGGGACGTTGGCGTCGGTCGAGGATGCGACCAGCTCGGCGTGTTCACCAATCACACGAGTGGCCGCGCGGGCGGCGCGGATGACGCCGCTGTTCACCGGTGTCTCGCCGGTAGGCCGGTCGCCGATCAGTCGAATTTCGAGCTGCAGTGCTGGTGTGCCGCGCCGGCGTTGCCCGTTGGTTTGCTCCGCGGCTTCGGCAACAATACGGCGCACTTTGTCCTCGACATCCAGCAGCGCGCTGCCGGCTTCGCTGCGCAGGTCGATTTCAAGCCATGCATCGGCTGGGATCGCGTTGACGCTGGTGCCACCGCCAATGCGGGCGACCGTGAGGGTTACGCGCGGCTGCCGCGCCAGATCCATTTCCGCCAGGCGGCCGATCGCAAGGCCAAGCGCGTGAATCGGGTTGGCCAGACCGAAGTCGGCCCACGAGTGGCCGCCAGGTCCGGTGAACGTGATCGCGAATCGACGGGAGCCGATAGCGCGCTGTACAATGCGCCGTCTGCCCGTGCCATCGATCGTGATGAAGGCAGCTGCGGCTCGCCAGGGCGAGCCGGGTCGCATCAGATGTTTGACACCGCGCAAATCACCAACACCTTCCTCGCCGACCGTTGCCGCAAACACGATCGGATGGAACGTCGGGATCGGTGCGCTGGTCAGCGTGCGCGCGATCGCGACCAGCGCGGCCAGACCGCGCGCGTTGTCCGCAATGCCGGGCGCGGCGATGCGTTTGCCATTGCGTTTGACCTGGATGCGGGTCTCCGCGGGGAAGATTGTATCCAGATGTGCGGACAGAAGTACCGGCGGCTCGTCATCCGCATTCGCAGCACCCGGCAATCGCGCCAGAACATTGCCGATCTCATCTGTGCAAACGTCCTGCAATCCCACCTGCCGGAACCGTTCGGCGATCCAGGCCGCGCGGCTGGCTTCACCAAATGGCGGTGCCGGGATGTGCACGATTTCCACCATGTCGGTGAGGATGTCCGCATCGAGCTGGCGGCAATACTTCCGTGCCGCCATCACCGGTGCTGTACGCGCCGCCTTCTCCAGCTCCAGAAGGACCCTCCCCTGGTTTGACAGTGGGCTCAGCCCGGTCACAATTTGGCCGGGAGCACCCGAATGCAAGAGAACGACCTGATTTTCGATTGGAACGTGGCGGGCAGCGCGTTCGATTACAGCACGCGGCGCAGTGTCGAGCTGGATGACGAGACACTGCGTGACGGGCTGCAGTCGCCATCGGTGATCGACCCGTCTATCGAACAGAAGATTGAGATCCTGCACCTGATCGCCGGACTGGGCATACACACCGCCGATATCGGACTGCCTGGTGCTGGCCCGCGTGCGGTGGCTGATGTGCGCGCACTCGCGCGTGAGATCGCCCAATCGAGGCTGGCGATCGCGGCCAACTGCGCCGCACGCACGGTCATCGCCGATGTCGAGCCGATCGTGCGCATCTCGCAGGAAGTGGGCATCCCGATCGAGGCCTGTACGTTCATCGGCTCATCGCCGATCCGGCTTTTCGCTGAAGATTGGACTCTGGACAAGATGCTGCGGGTCACGACGGAAGCGGTCGGATATGCGGTGCGCGAGGGCCTGCCGGTGATGTACGTGACCGAGGATACGACGCGCGCGCGCCCGGAAGTGCTCAAAGCGCTGTATACGACCGCAATCGAGGCCGGCGCCCGCAGGATCTGCCTGGCCGACACGGTCGGCCATGCCACGCCGCAGGGCGTGCATCAGCTGGTGCGCTTCGTCCGCGAGCATGTGGTCGCGCCCACCGGTCTCGACATCAAGATCGATTGGCATGGCCATCGCGATCGCGGCTACGGCCTGGCCAACACGCTCGCGGCGATCGAGGCCGGTGTGGATCGCATACATGCAACCGCGCTCGGCATTGGCGAACGTATCGGCAACACCGAGATGGACCTGCTGCTGGTCAATCTCAAGCTGATGGGCATGATCGACAACGATCTCAGCACACTGCCGCGCTACGTCGAAGCGGTATCGCGCGCGACCGGCGTGCCGATTCCGGCGCACTACCCGGTATTCGGCGAGGATGCCTTTCGCACCGGAACCGGCGTGCATGCCGCGGCCATCATCAAAGCACGACAAAAAGGAGATGAATGGCTGGCCGATCGCGTGTATTCCGCGGTCCCAGCCTCCTTGTTTGGACGCCACCAGACCATCGAAATCAGTCACGTCAGCGGGATGTCGAACGTGAAATACTGGCTCGGAGAAAACGCGTACGATCCGAATGACGAAGCGCTTTGCCAGCAGGTATTCGATCTGGCCAAACGCACCAACCGTACGCTGACCGATCAGGAAATCCACGACTGCTGTATCGCCTACGGCGCCACGCGCGCTCGCGCATCATGAAAAAAGACGGACAGCGCTGGGCACTGCTCGCGGACCCGGAGACCTACGGCTGGAAGGAATTGCTGCGCGATGGCAAAGCGGTCTGGGATGGCATCAAGAATTCCCGGGCCCAGAACAACCTGAAAAAATTCCGCGTCGGCGATGTCGCGCTGCTCTACAACACTTCGCCCGACAAGTCCATCATGGGCACCGTGAAGGTGACCAGCACCGCTTATGCCGATCCAAAGAATCCCGACCTGGTGGTCGTCGATGTCGAGCCGATCACTGCATTGAAACGGCCGCTGCCCATGAGCGAGCTGCGCGCCGACAAAATCCTCGCTGAGCTGGGCTTCGTGAAGATGCCGCGCGTCGCCGTGCAGCCGGTCACCCAGGCACAGTGGGACCGCGCGATGCAGCTCACCGGTACCGATCTGGGCAAGAGCCTCGGCACCGATCCCGCCGAAACCGGTGGCCCTTGAGTTCACCGGATTCCAACTCTTCGAGCTTCGACCAACGACGCAGCGATGCCGAGTTTGCGGTAACCCGCGAGCTGATCGAAAGTCGCACGGAAGAAGAGGCCATCGCAGCGGTTTTGAGGGCGATCGGTGAGCACCTCGGATGGACGGTTGGCGGATTCTGGCGTCTGGACGAGTCGTCGGAAGAACTCGTCTTCACACACATCTGGCACCGTGATCTCGAGAAGGCCCCAGGGTTCTTCGAGGCGAACAGAAGCTTTCGTTTCCGCAAAGGCGAGGGCCTGCCTGGCCGCGTCTGGGAAACCGAGACGCTGGTCTGGATCGATGACCTGGCCGAGGAGACACGTTTTCCGCGCCTTGCTGTGATGGATTGGGAGGGCATGCGCGCGGGGGTTGGGTTTCCGGTTTATGTCGGTCACGAGCTGGTGGGCGTGCTCGAATTCTTCGGCGCTGAAGAGATTCCGCGTGACCAGGGAATGACTCGCAGCCTGGCCGGCATTGGCAGCGAGGTCGGCCAGTTCATCCGACGCATCCGGGCGGAGTCGAAGCTGCGCGCGAGTGAAGAGCGTTTCCGCACGCTGGCCGAATATCGCGAGCAGATCCGCCAGATCGCACGGCAAGGTCTGGTCGACATCATGCTCATGTCGGCCAGCACCAACGACTTGCTCACGCTCCAGGAGCGGCTGTTCGAGAGTAGCCACGTGACGCCCGCGGCCCGGGCAAACGACGCCAGCGACATCTTCGTCGTCCGCGGCGGCCGTTACGTGCAGGAACCCGCCCGGCCGTTCCGCACGGCCAGCCTCGACCATATCCAGTGTGGCCACGTCGATTGCCTGCCCGACGAGCGCGTGCGGGGCGCGAACTTGGGTCTGTACAGCATCACGTTCAACAATCGGCTCGACGAGGATCTCGTCGCGTTGGAAGAGTACGGCCGCTTCCGCGAGGAAGCCGAGCGCAAGGGTTTTCGGCACTTCCTTGAAGTGTTCGATCCCAACGCGCCCGAAGGATTGGGGCCCGACGAGCTGCCGCGATTCGTCAACGACTCGATCGCCCGCACGCTGGCCGGCGTGGCGCAGGCCGGGCGGCCGGTGTTCTTGAAGGTCGTGTACCACGGCCCGCGAGCAATGGAAGAGCTGGTCGGGTACGACCCGCATCTGATCGTGGGAATTTTGGGCGGCGGCGCTGGCACGACCTACGACGCCTTCAAGCTGATTGCTGAAGCCCAGAAGTACGGCGCCCGCGTGGCCCTCTTTGGCCGCAAGATCAACAACGCCGAGAACCAGCTTGCGTTCGTCGAATTCTTGCGGCTGATCGTCGACGGCGCGATCGGCCCCGAGGAAGCCGTGC
>JBBDWZ010000289.1:0-10991 GCA_040902615.1 Gemmatimonadota bacterium
AATTGGGATGCACCCGACGCCGGACCAGCCAATCCGTGAGCGGATTGATGATCCCATACACAGCGCCGCGTAGAACCTCGAGACTGGCCATCCTCAGGAAGGCAGGATAATGCGCGACTGTCCTGCTGCAGCCATGCCCTTCGAAATCTCGTCGTTCACGCGTGCGAGGATCTTGTCGAAGTTGGTCTGCGCGGCCACCAGACCCTGGTATTCCGGGCGAGCCTGCACGGTACTGAAAATCCGTTCGTACTCATCGGCTGTGTTTTGCGGCGGCTCGATTCCCTGCTGCAGGGCGCGGCCGATTTCCTGTTCCAGCTCGCCCAGTCGATTGAGCATAGTCACGATCTCGCGCTCAGTGCCGACCCGCTCCTTGGCCCGGCCCAGCGCTTTGTATTCGTCGCTTTGCCCGAGCAGACGCCCCAGCTCGCGCGCTTTTTCCCACGTTGCTTCCATGTTTGTATCTACCCTTTGTGTGTTTCAGCCACGACCACGCGCTCCCGCCCGCTCAGGTCTTTGTGTATCTGGACATTGGTGTAGCGCACATCCTGCTCGATCCGGGTCCGCACTGACGCCGCCTGTTGCACGCCCAGCTCGAGAGCGAGCAATCCACCCGCGCGCAATCGTTGCGCCGCGCCATCGATCACGAGTTCAATGATGTCGAGCCCATTCGCGCCCGCGAACAGTGCCTGCGCGGGCTCCCAATCACGGACTTCCGGTTGCAGCGACTCGCGTTCGTGATCGGCCACATAGGGCGGGTTCGAAACGATTGCATCGAACCGCTCTGCGTCTGCGATTGGCTGCCACAACGATCCGCTCCGGAACTCGACTCGCGGGCTGAGCGACAGCCGTTCAGCATTGCCGCGCGCGACCGCGAGTGCCTGGTCCGAGACGTCGGTGGCTGTGACCTGCGCGTCGGTTTCACGCACGAGGCTCAATGCAATCGCGCCGGAACCGGTGCCGAGGTCCAACACCCGCTGCGGTCCGCTCTGCTGCTGCAACCAGCGGATCACCTGATCGACCAGCACCTCGGTCTCGGGCCGCGGTATCAACACTCTGCGATCGACCTGTAGTTCCAGCTTCCGAAACGCGGCGCGTCCGAGAATGTACTGCAACGGCTCGCGCTTCAGTCGTCGCCGCACGTGGCTGCGAAACTGCTCGAGCTGCGCATCATCGACCGCCCGGTCGTGTTGAAGGTACAGGTCCAACCGGCTGATCCCCAACACGGCCGCAAGCATCAGCTCCGATTCGAGGCGGGCCTGCTCGAGGCCTTTGCCGGCCAGGTGGCTGGCCGCCTTTTGCGCCAGCGAAAGAACGGTCTCCTGGGCCACTTCAGACAAGCGCGGCCGATTCCAGATGTTCCCGCTCGCGGGCCTGCTTGAGCGCGTTGATCAGATCGTCCAGGTCTCCGTTCAGCACATCCTGCAGCTGATGCAAGGTGAGACCAATGCGATGGTCGGTGACGCGGCTCTGCGGGAAATTGTAGGTGCGAATTTTCGCCGACCGGTCTCCGGTGCCAACCTGCGTCTTCCGGTCGCGCGAACGCTCCGCCTCCTGTTCTGCGATCTTCGCATCGAGCAACCGGCTGCGCAGGACCTTCAACGCCTTCGCCTTGTTCTTGTGCTGGGATTTTTCGTCCTGGCAGGTGACGACCACGCCGGTGGGTATGTGGGTAATGCGGACCGCGGAGTCGGTGGTATTCACCGACTGGCCACCCGGCCCTGACGACCGATACACATCGATGCGCAGGTCTTCTTCGCGGATCTCGATGTCGACCTCTTCGGCTTCCGGCAGCACGGCTACGGTGGCGGCCGACGTGTGAATCCGGCCCTGGCTCTCGGTTGCCGGTACGCGTTGTACGCGATGCACGCCGGACTCATGGCGCAGGTCACCATACACATTCTTTCCGCGCACGGTAAACACGACTTCCTTGATGGCGCCGCGCTCGCCTTCCGAGATGTCCATCAGCTCGAGCTTCCAATCCCGACGCTCGCTATACCGGCTGTACATGCGGAAGAGGTCTCCCGCAAACAAACCCGCCTCGTCGCCACCGGTACCAGCGCGGATCTCGACCACCGCAGCACGATCGGCCAGCGGATCCTTGGGCAGGATCAGCTGGCGTAATTCGGCGGTCAGCTTCGCTTCCTCAGCGGTGAGCTCGCCCGCCTCTGCTTCCGCCAGCTCGACCATCTCCGGATCACCACCTGCAGCCATCATCGTCCGTGCGTCGGACAACTGAGAACGTACTCGATCCAGCCGAGCCGCGGTCTCCGCAATCGGAGACAGCTCAGCATGTTCACGCGCGACCTCGCGATAACGCTGACGGTCGGACAGGATGGCGCCATCGGCCAAAACAGCTGTCAGCTGCTCGAATCGGTGAAGCGCCTCCCGGACCCGTGGTTCCCAACTCATGCTGCCTCTGATGTCAAAAGAGCCGGGCGCTGACCCGGCTCTTTCTTACGCCTTGGTGGCCGTTTCTTTGGGTTCCCTGCCCCACTTCTGCCGGAACCGCTCGACGCGGCCCGCCGTGTCTACCAGCTTCTGCCGACCGGTGTAATAGGGGTGGCAAACCGAACAGATATCCAAGTGGATGTCCTTCTGCGTGCTGCGAGTTTCCCACTTGTTACCGCACGCGCAGTGAACGATCGCGCTCTGGTATTGCGGGTGAATTCCGTCTTTCATGGTACCTCCAAGTCCCTATGAGAGCCGGGGAATCTAGCCGAATACGTCTTTTCGCTCAAGCCAAGCCAAGCTGCTCGCCCGCCCTGGACCTGCCCCAGCAGTACTGTTACGGATGCGGTGACAGTAACCGATCCCGTACCCGCGGGAGTATCCGGAGCACCGGCCACTGGGACACCGCATTTCGCTACTGGCACCCGCCGAACGAGTCGGTTTCCGAGCGCCGTAACCGATTCCGTACCCGATTCCGTACTCGTAACCGATTCGGTACCCGCGGGCGTAACCGGAGCACCGGGCACCGGAACACCGCATTCGACAACCGCACCCGCTGCTCGAGTCGGATTCCCGATGGTTGATTCTTCTTCAGTGTCTTGCTTCCACTGCGCCGAGACGTTCGACTCGGGTGACCGGCTCGCCCACGCGGTGCCGGTTATCGAATGCGGTGTTCCGGCTGCCCGGTGTTCCGGGTACTCTCGCGGGTACAGATGCGGTTACGGTTACGGTTACGGTTACGGTTACGGTTACGGTTACGGTTACGGTTACGGGTTACGGTTTCGGAATCGGTTATGCCAGCGGTTGGTTGACCGACTCGCCCGTTTCAGGCTTCAACTTCCCGTTGCTCGCGGGCCGATTGATACGCGAGGTGCACCAGCCGCATCAGCTCCACCTGATCTCGGGGCGGCGGCACTTCCTTTTCGCCTTTGGCGGTAGCCACGAAATCCTCGAGCTCGGCTCGATACGACGCCGTGTAGATGTTTTCGTGGGTGGCGGGGATCTGGGGCGTTACGTCGAGTACACCGTGGTCGATCTCCTTGAAGACAGCCAGTGGCTGGATCGAGCCCGAGCCGCGCGTGCCGAGCAGCCGCATGTAATGGCGGTCCCGCTCCGCAACCAGGCTCCAGCTCAACGATACCGAGATAGCGGAACCGCTCTCGAGCCGAAGAATGACCGCCGCCGTGTCCTCGACCTCCATGTTTTCTCCGGCGTGCGTGTGACAGATCACGCTTTTGACCTTCGGAAAGTTGAGCATCCACATCGCCAGGTCGAGGGTTTGAACACCCAGATCGATCAAGGCGCCACCACCGGCAGTAGCCAGCTTGTGCCTCCAGGTCGGCCTCACGACGCGCATCTTGCGATTGAGCCACGCACCGCGCGCCAGGAAGATGTTGCCTAGCTCACCACCGGTCGCGAACGGCTTCAAGGCGGCGGTGTCTGGACGGTATCGATTGTTCATCGCCACCATCAGCGTTTTTCCGGCACGCTCGGCTGCTTTGATCACACGCTCGGCCGCGTCCGGTTGAATCGCGAGCGGCTTTTCGATCAGCACGTGTTTGCCACTTTCGAGCGCCGCAATTGCTTGTGATTCGTGCAGGTGACTCGGTGTCGCAATCACGACCGCATCCAGATCGTCGGCG
Organism: Gemmatimonadota bacterium; assembly: GCA_040902615.1. Lineage (GTDB taxonomy): Bacteria > Gemmatimonadota > Gemmatimonadetes > Longimicrobiales > RSA9 > JBBDWZ01. The sequence continues at coordinate 4,092 of JBBDWZ010000289.1, forward strand.
GCAAATACTTCGTCATCGTTGCGGGCAACGCGCTCGATGCCGAAGCGCGCACAAATGGCCTTGGCCTTCGGCTGGTCGACGTCGCAGACCGTGATTACGCGGACACCCGGCATCTGGTGCAGGATCGGCAAATGAACGACCTGTGCAATGGCACCCACGCCCAGCAACCCGACTCGAAACTCGTCCGAGCTCGTCATCGACCCCCCTGAGTGCCCCCACCGGCTGGTGCAGTGCGTGGTGGCAGCATGAAGGCCGCCCCGACGCGGAATCCGGGATATTTCAGATCGCTTACCAGAGTAAAGCGCCCTTCACCGTAAATACGCAGCCGCGCGAACAGCTGGCTTTCCACACCGGCCATGAATGCAACTGCGCCGCTGGTCGAATCGAGCAAGTCCTCTACGAACGTGCCTTCGACTGCACTGCCCTTCCCATTCAGTGCATGCAGCCCGACCCCGGCACCCACGTAAGTGAAAACGTCGAACGGTGTGGTCCAGACCAGATGCGCGTCGACCGAAGCGGACAAATCACTCCAGGAGATCCGGCCAAGCTCACTCGGCTGAATCGCAATATTTCGATCCTGCAACGAAGGCAGCCGATTCAGCTGCTCCGCCAGGCGCGCCAGCTCCCGCGTGCGAATCGTGCTCGACCAGTAGGTGATGCTGGGTGAAATGCGAACCGCGGGCCCGAGGAAACCGAGATCCAGTCGCAAGGAGTAGGTCGGCGTAGCCACGACCTTGCTCGGCCAGATGTAACCCCAGTCCAGCCCGATGCCGCGGAAGGTAAGGTTTTCATAGTCGTAGTCGGCTGCGGTTTGCGCGCGCAGCGAGGTACTGGTTGCGCCCAGTACGAGCACTCCCAGTACGAGGTTCAGCAATGTTCTCTTTGCGCGGCGCACGCTCAGGCTTTGGCTCTCATCAGTAGATTCGATCGATGCGGGTCCCACTATAATACGCCGTAAGGATGTCACGATAGCTGTGGCCCGCGCGGGCACGGCCCAGTGCGCCGAACTGACACATGCCAATGGCGTGGCCCCAACCGGCGCCGTGAATCTCGAGCCGGCTCATCGCACCGTTCTCTTCGTGCGATTTCAAGTCCAGGATGAGCGCGCTGTTCAGACTGCCGTTGGGCGTGGGCCGAAGTACCCATCGGATGGAGTCCGCCGGCACCGAATGCGATTCGCCATCGGCTCGAATACGAACTGCCTGCGCACGGCCGGACGGACTGCGGCCGGTCAGCTCGACCGATTCAATACGTCGGATGGTCATCGGCCGGCGCAGGCGAGCCGTGAGCGAGCGCTCCAGGATGGATCGCAGCGAGTCCTGCGTCCAGGCTACACTCCAGCGAAAGCGGTTCGAAGCTTCGCAATACGCACGCGTGGTTCCCGGTATCGTATCCGAGATCGACTTCAGGTAGGGCTGGCCCGGCCGCCACGGCCACGAGTCTTCCGCGGCGGCCGTGCGACCTCCGCAGGTCGACGAGTAATACGCCTGGATGGGCTTACCCTCGTAGCTCACGATTTCACCGCTCGTCTCCGCGATGGCCCGTGTTGAGATCGAGTCTTCGCCGCTGACACCGCCATACACCTGGTCCTGCACGGTGGCAACGAAATCGAAGCCGCGTGACTCCCAGCGACTCATGTTTCCGATCGCATAAGTCCGCGCCGCCACTGCCTGCGCCTTCACTGCCTCAATCAGTTCCGGTGGACGCGCACCGATCTCGAACGGGACTACGCCCTTCAGATACTCCTCGATATCGACCACGTTGATCGCGTTAACCTTGCCTTCATCCGTGATGCGCAGGAACGCGGTACCGCGATAGTGCTTGCCGCTGATCGCCACCATGCCGCCTTCACGGGGCGTCACCAGGACCGGCGCTCCGGCCGGGCCCAGTTCACGACCGGTCGAGCTGCGCGCCCGGAATCGATTGTTCTCGACGAAAAACGTCCAACTCTCTCCCGCCTGGGAGCGAATCAGGGCGTCACCCGCCTGTGTGCGAATCTCGTACTCCGTCGTTCCGCTGATCACTACGCTGGTCGTATCCAACGTGATACCGACGCGAACCATGGGTTGCGTCATGCGTGCCGGCGGTTCGGTCGGTACCGTCGGTTCGGTCGGTACCGTCGGTTCTATCCGTACGACCTCGCCCCGGGTGCAGGCCGCTGCTGCGAAGGCCATCACCGCAATCCAGCTGTGCGTTTTCATGAGACTGCCTCCTGCAGCGCGGCGCGCATCTGCGTCAGCGCAAACTCCAGATCAGTCTGGGTATGCGCCGTCGAAATGAACATCGCCTCGTAGGGCGAGGCCGGAAGGAAAACGCCACGCTCGAGACAGCCGCGATGGAACTGCGCAAACCACGCATTGTCCGCTTGACTGGCTTGCTCATACGTGATGACCGGCCCGGACCTGAAGTGAAATCCCATCATGCCTCCGATTGCACCGCCCCATGCCGGGACGCCGATCTCTTCGGCGGATGCAAGGAAGTCGCCAATGAAACGCGCGGCCCGACCGTCCAACTCAGAGTACGGATTGCTCTGTTGCAGTGCCCGCAGTTGGGCCAGGCCGGCTGCCATCGCGAGCGGGTTGCCGGAAAGTGTGCCGGCCTGGTAGATCGGACCGGCCGGCGCGATCTGCTCCATCAGCGTGCGACTTCCGCCATACGCGCCCACCGGCAGCCCGCCGCCAATCACTTTGCCGAGCGTGGTCAGATCCGGTGCAATGTCGTAGTGCGCTTGCGCGCCACCCAGCGCGACCCGGAAACCGGTCATCACCTCATCGAAAATCAACAGCGCGCCGTGTGCTCGCGTTTGGGTTCGAAGCTCGGTCAGGAATTCCGCGACTGGCGGAATGAACCCCGCGTTGCCTACCACCGGCTCGACGATGACGCATGCGATCTGATCGCTGCGCGCATCAAAGAGCTGCCGAACTCCCTCAACGTCATTGAACGGCAGCGTAAGAGTGAGTCGGGCCAGATCGGCTGGCACACCGGGAGAATCGGGCAAGCCAAGCGTAGCCACACCGCTGCCGGCCTGCACCAGGAAAGAATCGCCATGGCCGTGATAACAGCCGGAGAATTTGAGAATAAAATCACGGCGCGTGAACCCGCGTGCGAGGCGCACGGCACTCATGGTGGCTTCGGTTCCGCTGTTGACGAACCGGACCATCTCGATCGATGGCATCAGCTCGACCACGAGCTCGGCCAGCTCGACTTCGGCGGCACACGGCGCGCCGTAACTGGTACCTCGACCGGTCGCGTCGATGATCGCTGCCGTAATCGCCGGATGCGCGTGGCCCAGCATCAAGGCGCCCCAGCTCATCACAAAGTCGATGTACTCATTGCCGTCGACATCTGTGAGACGGCAACCCGACGCATGTTCGACGAAGAACGGCTCACCACCGACTCTCTTGAAGGCGCGCACCGGCGAGTTGACACCGCCAGGCATGCGCGCGAGCGCCCGCGCGAAAAGCCTGGCGCTACGACCCCGTGCCATCGCTCTGCCCCACCACCTCACCCCTGAAGTCGGAATCCACGGTGCCAGTCAATTTTGCCATAGCGAATGTTCCCGGCTTCACACCTGCAGCATCCGCGATGTGCACAACGCCATCGACTTCGAGCGCCTGTCCTCTGGTACGTGCAACCGCGCCACGATCCGTGCTGACATTTTTCAGCTGGGAATCGCGTCCGGTCAGTCGATCGATCAGCACCGGAACGACAGAGCCGACGCGCACTTCGTTCTTTTCCTGCGTGATTGCGGCCTGTCGCTCCAGTAACTCTTCCAACCGTTCGCGCTTGAGCCAGTCGGGAACCTGATCGGACATGGTTGCGGCCGGTGTATCCTCTTCGATCGAATACGGGAACGCGCCCAGGTAATCGAAACGGACCTGCTCGAGCAGGTCCAGCATGGCGTTGAAATCATCGTCGGTCTCACCGGGAAAACCGACAATCACGGTGGTTCGCAGCGAGAGATCCGGCACGGCGTCACGCAGCCAGCCCACGCGCTCCAGAATGGTCGCGCGTCGCTCAGGCCGGCGCATCTTTTCGAGGATGCGATCGGAGCCATGCTGGATCGGCAGGTCGAGGTAGGGCAGAATGCGCGGCTCGCGGGCCATGAGCTCGACCAGCTCGCGAGAGACGCCGGACGGGTACATGTAGAACAGCCGGAGCCACGGAATCGCAGTCTCGCGCGCCAGCGATTCGAGCAGGTCGTCGAGCAGGCCGTGGCGGCGACCCGCGTATTCATCAGCGACTTCCGTTCGCGCCAGCGTCTCGACCTGCGTGATGCCCTTCATGCCCTTGAACGTGCGGCCGCTGAAACTTTGCGTGGCACCGGCCAATCCGCGCACCAGATCACGGCCGTACCAGGTCGTGTCCTGACTGATCAGGTTCAGCTCGACAATGCCACTGCGCTCCAGCTCCTGTGCTTCACCGATCAGTTGCTCGATGGGAGTCGACCGGTGCTTCCCGCGCATGAGCGGAATCGCGCAGAACGCACAAGTGTGATCGCAGCCTTCACTGACCTTCAGATACGATGTGTAACGGGTCGCAGTCGAGAGCCGGCGAAGTGGCTGTTGCATGTTCGTGACGGGCGCCAGTAATCCCCTGGCCCGAAGACTCGGAACCAGCTGTTCGATCTGGGTGAGGCTGATGAAGAGGTCGACTTCAGGCAGTTCTTCCCTCAGCTCCTCCTCGTAGCGCTGCACCAGGCAACCCATCGCTACGACCGCCTGCACACGTCCACCTTGCTTGAGTCGGACTGCATCGAGCAGTGCTTCGATCGATTCTTCCTTGGCCGCTTCGATGAAACCGCAGGTATTCACGACGATGACATCGGCATCCTCAGGCGCACCACCCAGCTGCGCGCCAGCCGAAGCAAGGCGCGCCTGTACTCGCTCACTGTCTACCGTGTTCTTGTCGCAGCCAAGAGTAACCAGCGAAATACGGATGTTATCCGATGCAGCAGCGGCGGCTGCCGGTGAGGGTGCCGCCGCCGTTTCCGAAGGCAGGACAGGCAAAAACGAGCGCGTGGCCGATTTCATTGCCGTGAATATACCAGCTTGCGGCCGGTGCGCTCAAATCCAGGTCAACGATCGATGATACGCGCGCCTGGCGGTGGCGTGAAGCGGAACAGATCGTTCGAGAGCGTCGGATTGATCTGAAGGTTGTTCAAATCGAAGTGCTGGCGGACGCCATTCTCCATGGTCAGCTCGAAACGGCGGACCAGATGGTCGCGCTGGTCGATCCAAACCTTGAGCGACTTGTAGCCGGCCGCCTCTTTCGGTACCAGCGTGATGACACGCGCGGGTCGGCCGGCCACCTCTTCGGCACCCTGGTCCGTATAATTGTACCGTTTGGTGGGATCGCCGATGAACTGCGCCTGCAGATCGAGGCCGCCCACATCCGCGGCCCGCGACCGGAGGACCTGCTTGGCATCCACGCTCGGATAGTAGAGCCAGAAATACTCGCCATCGCTTACGATGACATCGCCGTCCGGCTGGCTGAACTTCATGAGAAAGCGATCGGGTTGACGCTGATACACGGTGCCGCGGCTGGTTGTACGCTTGCCCAGTAGCGGGTTTTCCTGCCACTGAGAAAAATCCGCGCGCATCGCACGCACCGACGAATACGCCGTGGCCGCACCCTTCAGTACTGTGGCTGCATCGGTTTCCTGCTCTCCAACAGTCGGCGCAGGCAATTCGGCGGTCGGCTGGGGTGGTGTTGGCGACGACGGCAACGTTACTGGTGGCTCGACCGCCGGAACATCCGGCCGCTGCACCTGCACCGGCGCCAGTACCGGCGCGTTTGCCGGTGTCGACTCACTCCGGTCGCGCAGCTGGCCGCGCACGACCAGCGCCACACCCAATGCACTGGCCGCTACTATCAGGACGACAACAGTCTTGCTCATTGCTCACACATCCCAAGGTCTGACTTGTGGTACACAGCCTGAAACGTGCCGTTCCGGTTGTTACTCATCACTACAGATCGCAGCGATGGATTCCATGCCGACCAGGACCTCGCGCGGTTTCGATCCATCGGGCGGGCCCAGCACACCGGCCTGGTGCAGCTGATCGATGATGCGTGCGGCGCGGCCGTAGCCGATGCGCAAGCGGCGCTGCAGAAGTGAGGTACTGCCCTGCTGAAACTGAACGCAGAGTTCCGCCGCCTGCCGGAAGAGCGTATCGCGATCGCCGGCGTAATCGCCGCCAAATTCGTCAGTCGCGTCTTCGGCTTCCCGAGCTCGCACGTATTCGAGGATGTCTTCTTCCGCCGCCGGCTTTTCGCGCATTTTCTCGCGGTACCAGTCCATCACCTGTTCGGTGTCTTCCGTCGAGATATACGCGCCCTGGATACGCACCGGGTCGGATGAGCCTGGTGGCATGAACAGCATGTCGCCATTGCCGAGCAGGGCATCCGCGCCGTTCTGATCGAGGATGGTCCGCGAATCGACTTTCGAGCTGACCCTGAACGCGATCCGGCACGGGAAGTTGGCCTTGATCAGACCGGTAATGACGTTCACGCTCGGCCGCTGGGTTGCAACGATCAAGTGAATCCCGATTGCACGCGCTTTCTGCGCGAGCTGGGCAAGCGGCTTTTCGATTTCGGCCTGCACGGTCATCATCAGGTCGGCCAGTTCATCCACTACCGCTACGACGTATGGCAATGCGCCATCGGTATACGCCCAATGGTCCAGCTCGTTTTCACTGCCGCTGGGAAACGCGCGCTTGAGCTTCTGGCCTTCCAGAACACGCTGATTGAATTCGGTGATCGAGCGCGCGCCATTGGCGGATAGCAGCGAGTATCTCCTCGCCATCTCGAGCACCGCCCACTTGAGCACCGTCGCCGCATCCGATGGATCGGTGACGACCGGATGCCGCAGATGTGGGAGATCGGCATACATGCTCAGCT
>JBBDWZ010000290.1:0-10778 GCA_040902615.1 Gemmatimonadota bacterium
CCCCCGCCCTCGCCCCCGCCCCTTTGGCGCGCCTCGCCCCACATTTTGCGGCGGATTCCGGCGACTGTCGATGTTGTGGCCCCTCGTTCGACGTACTGGTAGAAGCGCGCCTGAAGGCGCACACGTCCGGGAAGCGGCAGAGAAGGAGACCACAATGACCTCGGTACTCTCGATACTAAGGATCGCAATCATGGCCACGATCGTAACGACATCGGGTGCAACATCATCAGTCGATGCGCAGGGCAATGCGCCCAAGCCAGATAGCAGCGGCTACGTGGCCGCCAACGGGCTGAATTACTGGTTCGAGATCCATGGCAAAGGCGAGCCGCTGCTGCTGCTGCACGGCGGCCTCGGTTCGACCGGCATGTTCGGCTCCCTGCTGACCAAACTGGCGGAGACGCGCCGCGTCATTGGCGTCGATCTGCAGGGCCACGGACGTACCACGCTGGGCACGCGAAAGATCAACCTGGTCGACATCGGCAACGACCTCGCCGTTGTGCTCGACAAGCTCGGCATCAAGCAGACCGACGTGTTGGGTTACTCCTTCGGTGGAGGTGCGGCCTTCCAGTTGGCGGCGCAGCATCCCGCCAAGGTCCGCCGGGTGGTGATCGCATCGGCGCCTTACGCGCAGAATGGGTTCTTCCCGGAAATGCTGCCGCAGCAGGCGGCCGTGAGCGCGGCCATGGCGGATATGATGAAGGAGACGCCGATGTACCAGTCGTACGTCGCGATCGCGCCCAAGCCCGAGGATTTTCCGCGATTGCTGGATGCCATGGGCGAATACATGCGCCAGCCGTACGACTGGTCGGCCGATGCGAAGAAGTTGACGATGCCGGTCATGCTGGTCTACGGCGACAGCGACATGATCACGCCCGAGCACATCGTCTCGTTCTACCAGCTGTTGGGTGGCGGATTGAAAGACGCAGGCTGGATGCGCGAGCACATGTCCAAGAACCGTTTGGCGATTCTGCCGGACTTGACGCACTACGAGGTCTTTGCCTCGCCCGCGCTGGTGACGACGGTGCTGCCATTCCTCAATGGTGTCAGCGGGGCGAAGAGTTGGGCGGAGCAGATTAAGAAATGAACGGATTAACGGACGAGCACGAGCACGAGCACGACCACGAGTACGATTGACGATTACGGGCTCCACGCAAATTGGCTTGACGAATGCGATTCGCAAGACCGCTGCGGTTGGAGCCCGTAATCGTAACTCGTGGTCGTGGTCGTGCTCGTCCGTTAATCCGTTGTCACACCTACCTCTCTTTCCGGTAGAGTCGCATCGCGATCGGCCAGGCGACTGCGATAATGACCAGCGACGCAATCAGCACCCACGTAACGTCGGCGGCTGCCGGCTCACCGTGCATCAGGCCGCGCGATGCGCTGGCCAGCTTCGAAACCGGGTTGCGGCTCACGAAGGCCTGGAGCCAGCCGGGCATCGTCGAAACGTCGACGAAGATGTCGCTGGCGAAGGTCAGCGGCATGAGGAACACGAAACTCGTGGTCATCACGGACTCAGGCGTCCGAACCAGCATCCCGACAATGATCCAGAGCCAGGCCAGTGAGAAGCAAAAGATCTGAACCAGCACGAAGGCCAGCAGTACACCGGTGAAGCCACCGCGCGGCCGGAATCCGAGAATCAATCCGATGATCACGATCAGCGCGCCGGCCATCGAGTAGCGGAACACATCGCCGGCCAGTGCGCCAAACAATGGCGCGGGCTGCCACATCGGGAGCGAGCGGAATCGGTCGTAGAGACCCTTGTGGATGTCGGTGTTGAGTCCAACGCCGGTGTAGACCGTAATGAATACGAGGGTCTGTACCAGGATACCGGGCAGCAGGTATTGGATGTATTGCCGTGGTGAGCCGCCCAGTGCGCCACCGAAGATGTAGGTGAACAACAGCGTGAACATGATGGGCGTGACAGTCACGTCGAAAAGCTGGAAAGGCACGTGTTTGATCTTGAGCATCGCGCGCCAGGCGAGCGTGGTCACCGCGGACAGTGCGGATGCGGGACGTGGCCGCGCGTGCATGGTGAGCAGCTCGTGCATGCGTTCACCGGGCGGCAGCGTATCGACGATCATGCTTTTACGTTCTCCTCTGCCTTCTCTTCGGCGGGGTGGCCGGTAAGCGCGAGGAACACCTCATCGAGGCTGGGTGTGCCGACCGAAAACTCAGCGACGTCGACCGCGCCGGCGGTGAGCGCCGACAGCACGTCGGCGGCCTGCGCGGTGTGCTCCAGCCGTGCCGCAACCACCGTCGCGTCGGTCGCCGGCAGTATGCGATCGCCAAGGACACGCGCGATCAGTTCATGCGCGTGTGCGCGCTGGTCCGCATGGGCGAGCCGCACGTGCAATGCGTTCGAACCGACCGATGCCTTGAGATCGCGGCTGGTGCCCTCAGCGATGACGCGGCCGTGGTCGATCACCGCGAGCCGCCCCGCGAGGCGATCCGCTTCGTCGAGGTTCTGCGTGGTCAGCAACACGGTCGTGCCCTCGCCGGCAATGCGGCGCACCAGCTCCCACACCTGATTCCGTCCGCGCGGATCGAGGCCGGTGGTCGGTTCATCGAGGAAGAGAATCTCGGGGAGCGCGACCAGGCTGGCCGCGATGTCGATGCGACGTCGCATGCCGCCGGAATACGTGGATACCTGCCGCGACGCCGCCTCGTCGAGAGCGAACGCTTCGAGCAGCTCAGCAGCGCGCTCGCGCGACTGCCGCCACGAAAGTCCCAACAGCCGCGCGACCAGCACGAGGTTCTCGTGACCGGTGAGGTCTTCATCGACGGATGCGTATTGTCCGGTCAGGCTCACTTTCTGGCGCACGACTCGAGCCTCGCGCACGACGTCGTGACCCAGGACGAGTGCGGTGCCGGAGTCGGGACGCAGCAGCGTGGCCAGGATACGGATGGTCGTGGTTTTACCGGCGCCATTCGGGCCGAGTAGCCCGTAAACGGATCCCTTCCTGATGCGAAGGTCTACGCCGTCCAGCGCGCGGGTCGCGCCAAACGTCTTGACCAGGCTGCTGGTTTCGATTGCGTTTGACAGTTGTCAGTTTCCTTCCGGGACCGGTTCAGCGATTTCAAATTCAGATTTTCAATTTCAAATTGTCGAATTCGGAATTCAAATTCAAACTGACCGCAGTCACGTGGGTTGACCGACCACCATCGGCTTGGAGTTCCTGAACCCAAAGGTGCCGCTTTTGGGATGGTGAGCCTGGTTGTAACTTGTTTTTCCTTCAGGTCTGGCCGGCAGAACTCAGGAATCGAATGTCGAAGGCCACGCACATCGAACAACTCCAGAAGACTGCACGCACCGCCGTCGAGGCGGGCGAGCTAGAGCGCGCGTGTGCGGCATACCGCGAGCTGGCCGACGCCACCAACTCGCCGGAAGCGTGGGAAGGTCTCGGCCTGGCGGCGTGGTGGCTGCAGGACACGCCGACCATGCTGGATGCGCGGCTCAAGGCGTATCGTCTTTACCGTGAGACCGGTGCCGTTGTTGCGGCGGCGCGCATGGCGATCGCACTGGGCAATGACTTCCTCGATTTTCGCGGTGATGCAGCTGTCGCCAATGGCTGGTTCAAGCGCGCACGGCGCCTTCTCGAGCCGTTGCCGCCGTCCGCGGGGCACACACGGTTGCTGGTGTGGGAAGCACGGCTGGCCCAGTCTGCTCGATGGCAACGTGGCGTTGCTCGAGCCTGAATCGCTAATGTACGAGCCGCAAACAGGCGGCCACATGAAGCTGGTCGGCATGGAGTACATCGTTCCGCTGGCCGCGTGGCAGGGCACTACGCCACCGGTACTGCTTGGACAGCAGTTCACACAGCATGCGACGCTGCCGATCTACAAGTTGCACATCTGGCTGTGGCGCAACAATCCGCAGGGCACATTCGCGGATTGGAACCCCAAAGTCTCGGGTGAGTCGGCCGCCGAATCCGAAATCTTCAATTGAGTGGAACCACGATGAAAAAGTATCTGATCGAGCGAGAGCTGCCGGGTGCCGGCCAACTATCCGCAGAAGCGCGCCGCGTCATCGCAGAAAAATCGTGCGGCGTCCTGGCCGAGCTCGGCCCCGACATTCAGTGGATCCACAGCTACGTCGCGCAGGACAAGATCTACTGTCTGTATCTCGCCACTGATGAAGAAATCGTCCGCGACCACGCGCAGCGCGGCGGCTTTCCGGCAAACCGGATCATGGAGGTGAACGGCATCATCGATCCGGCCACAGCGGCAGTCTCCAGCTAAAGCGACGGGTTCGTGTGCTCGGTCGAGCCGGATTCGAGCTCGACGCCCAGTCCATCCGCTATCCGGTTGACGAACGCGTAGTATGATACAATCGCGCAGGCATCGTGAATGGCGCGGTCATCCAGGCCGGCGTTGCGCAGCGCGGCAATGTCGTTGTCCGTAATGGAAGCCGGGTTGATCGTGAGCGCTTCCGCATATTGCAGAAGGGCAAGGTCCTGCGGCGACAGCGCATCGTGCTGCAGGCTTCCTTTTTGGAGTGCATCGAGCAGCTGCTCCTGCGCGTCAGCCGACATTCCATCGGTGGTGAGAATCCTGCGGAGACCCGCTCCGTGATGGTGCAGTCAGTAATGGCATTGATTCAGCGCGCTAACGCGGATGGCGATCAACTCGCGCTGGCGACGCGACAACGGTCCCGCGCGGTGCATCAGCTCGACGTAGAGTTCCCAATGCGCCCGCATCACGGCGGGATGGATCGCATGGATCTGGATGATGTGGTCGCGATCCGGAACGCGAGCCTCGGTCGGAAGTTCGGCTTCGGGTACATAACGGATGAAGGCCATGGCAGGAGGGTAGCGATTGCCGCCGGCGAGTCAACGGCTTTGGCTAGTGCTTTGCCAGGTCGGAGTGTTTGAGCAGTCAGCGTTTGACGCCGAACACATCGTCGACCGGTAGACGCAGGCCGGGCAGCAAAGCACCACCATCCAGTTCCTCACCACTTCCGAGAAAGCGGAATTGCGCGAGGGACGTATGCTCGGCCACCGTGAGCGTTTCGGGATAAACAACCCAGACGATCCGGACGCCGGCGCGGAGGTAATCGAGTACCTTGGCCTGGAGCTGCGCAGCGGTATTGGAGGGGGATACGACTTCCACCGCGAGGTCTGGCGCGGCAGGAAAGTAGCCGCGATCCGACAAGTCCAGGGGCATGCGCTCTCTGGAAACAAACGCGACATCGGGACCACGCACGGTGCGCGCTTCCCGACTCAGCACGAATCCGGTCTCCGCGCCATACACCTCGCCCAAACCCTTTTCTTCCACGAAGCGCCGCAGGCGATAGTCGATCCGCGATGCGATCCGCCCGTGTGTATGACCGGCCAACGGCTCGCGGACGAGCAGACCGTGGGACAGCTCGACGCGATACCCGGGTTCGTCGAGCTGCTCGAACTCTTCGATGGTAATCAGCTTCGGTCCGTGCGCGCGATAGGCCATATCGCGAGGATACACTCAGGTTAACGAGGACGCCATATCAGAAACGGCCACAGGAGCAACCAGCGGGCAGCGGTGGTCCGGGCAACCAGAACCAAGCCTCGTTGACGGGAGACCGCGTTCGACGCGCAGCGCGTGTCACTCCGCACGTATTGCGTTCACCGGATCGATCCTGCTGGCACGCCGCGCCGGCAGCCACGACGCCAGGAAGCCCACGAATCCGAGCAATCCAGCCATGACCACGAAAGTGAGCGGATCGGTCGTGCTGACCTGAAAGACCAGGCCTTCGAGCAGACTGGACAGACCCGCGGCACCGGCCGCACCTAAGACGATGGCGCCGGCCAGCAGCGCGACACCTTGTTTTACCACGAGTCCGATCACCGAAGCGCGATCGGCGCCCAGCGCCATTCGGATGCCGATCTCGCGGAACCGCTGCTGCGTGGCGTATGCAATCACGCCATAAATGCCGATCGCGGCGAGGATCAGCGCGAGCAGCGCAAAGAGCCCGAGCGCGATCGTGGCAAAGCGAGCGCGCGCGAGCGTGTCCGCAAACAGCTGCGTCATGGGCTGGGCATTGTAGAGCGGCAGGCTGGCATCCAGCTGGCTCACGGCCGAACGCAGACTCGGGGCAAGCAGCGCTGGATCGCCGTCGGTTCGAACGATCAGGGTCATGTTGTTGAAAGCGCGAAGCTGGCGATGCTCCCAATAGAGCATGGTGCGCAGTTCGGTGTCCGGTCCGTCGTGGCGAACATCACTCACCACACCCGCGACTTCGGCCACCAGCGTGTCGTTCCAGGGCATGGCGATGCGTTTGCCGACGGCGGACTCACCCGGCCACAACAAGGTCGCGCCCGTCTGATTGATCACCACGCGCAAACGTGCGTTCTCCTGATCGGCAACGGTGAACGTTTCGCCAGCGATCACGGGAATACCGAGTGTGCGGAAGTAGTCGCGATGCACCCAGCGTATGTCGGCCACGGGCAGATTGGCCTCCGTCGGGCGCGGCTGGTCCAGTGCCCAGAACGAAGTTGCCGGGCCCGTACCCGAAAGCGGCGCGAACGTGATGGCGCCAACGGCGCTCACACCGGGCAAGGTGCGCACGCGATCGACCAGCTGCTCGAAGAAAAGTGATTGCGCTGGTGCCTCCTGATAACGCTCGCCGCTCAGGCCGACGGTCGCCGTGAGCAGGTGCTGCGGATCGAAGCCAACGCCCAGGGCGATGCGATTGGCCAGGCTGCGAATCAGCAGTCCTGCTCCAATCAGCAGCACGAGCGACAGTGAGACCTGTACGACCACGAGCGCACTGCGCAGACGCCGAGCGCCGATGCGACCGCCCGCGCCTCCGCGATCCTTCAACCAGCCGGCCGCACTCACGCTGGTGCTCTGGAGCGCGGGCGCCAGCCCGAACAGCAGTACTGTGATCAGAGAGGCCAGCAGCGCGAATCCCAACACACTGCCATCGAGCGCGATTGCATCTACACGTGGAATGTCACGCGCACTTGCGATCAACGCGCTCAACAGGAAGCGGGCAAGCAGGACTCCCGCCAGCCCACCCGCCGCCGCCAACAGCACCGACTCGAGCAGGAGCTGACGCATGAGTCGCGCGCGGCCGGCGCCGAGCGCGCTGCGCACCGCCATCTCGGTTTGGCGCGCGGTCGCGCGCGTCATCAAGAGGTTCGCGACGTTGGCACAGGCGATGAGCAATACGAAGCAGACCGCGCCAAAAATCACTAGAAGCATCGTGCGAGTTTCGCCCACGATGTCATCGCGCAACGGCACGAGGTTCACGTCCCAACCGGCCTGCCGTACCGGAAACCGTTCGCGAGCACGTGTTGCCAGCGCGGACATTTCCGCGCGCACCTGCGGGACCGTTACGCCAGGGCGCAATCGGCCCACGACCTGCAGATAGCGACCACCGGCCTGCCGGGCGGATTCTCCAAATCGCAACGGCACCCAAAGCTCGATATCAGCGCCGGTGCCGCCGAACGAAAACGCGGGCTTGAACTGAAAGCGCCGATCCAGAACTCCGATCACGGTACGCGGAGTGCCGTTCAACATCAGCGACCTGCCGATGATGCCGCGATCGGCACCGAACCGCCGCTGCCAGAAGCCTTCCGAAAGCACGACGACCCCGTCTGCGCCCTCCCGGTCGTCCGGTTCGGAATACAACCGGCCAATCAGAGCGCGTGCATCCAACACCTGCAACAGGCTCGCGCTCGTGACCGCCGTGCCGATGCGCTCGGGCTCGCCCTGGCCGGTAAGCGTCGCGCTGGAGTGCAGGATGGCTCCCATTCCGCTGAATGACCTCGCACTCTCGCGCCAATCCAGGTAGTTGGCCGACGAGACCACGTTGCGTTCCTGGTTGCGCGGGACGTTGTGTTCCCAAACCACCACCAATTGCTCCGGCGCGGTGTAGGGAAGTGGTTCGATCAGCGCACCGTCCACCACGGCAAACGCAACCGTGGTGGCCGCGATCGCCAGCGCCACGGTGAGCACGATGACGCTCGAAAAGGCCGGGCGCCGCGTCAGAAACCGAATGGCTTGAAGCAACTCGATCTGCATGATCTCTCCCACGATGCTCGTGCGTTGATGTTCGTTCCGGAACCAGCGTTTCGTGCGATACTTCCTGCGCTCGATCTGCATGCGCGCGCCCACCTGCAACGCCTCACCCCAATACCACAGCCAGGCTCGCCCTCGTGACGACCGCTCGACCTGCTCCTGAAACTCCTCGCGCAGATCGCCCAGCACGAAGTCAGTGGAGATTCCATCGCCCAGAAGGCGTCTCAGCAGGAATTCTGCGAAGCGGGGAGGCCGATCCAACATCGCTCTCAGGCCTCCCCGAGCAGCCGCTCGAGGCCGCGCGACAGCGTCATCACCGCGCCGACTGAGCGGCGCAACGCCTGCAGCCCGCGTTCGGTTACCAGAAAACGCCGGCTGGCCAGCCCACCGCGTGCCGGAGTCGACTCCTCCAACTCCCAATTCAGCAGGTCCTTCTCCACCAATCGATCCAGCGTCGCGTACAGCGCGCCCCGCGAAACACTACGGCCCGCAGATGCCTCGATCCGCGCTCGGATCTCCCGCGCACGCGCGCCATCACGCTGCTGGAGCGTCGCCAGCAGCACGAGCTGCTCGAACTCGCCGAGCGGCCCGCCCGGTTCAGCGTTCTTTGATCGTTTCATATCGGTGCCTACAATATAGACAGCGGAACTGATGGGAAGGTTGGGAACAGCGATGGTAGCACGAGATTGATGCCGGATTGGGCCTTCAACGATAGGGCAGCGCCGACGGCTGGGGGCGCCGCGATTACACGGCTGCCTCGAAGGCCAGGTCGGCGCGGCGCAATCGCAGACCAGAATTCGCATGGGTGGCGATGATTCTTGCCTGAAACACCGATAATCTCACCACCCATCCAATTACTCTAGTCTCCACCGCCCTGAACGTTGTCGTCGATGGTAGTCACCTGCTCATTGTTCGGATGGAAGAAAATGCCTGGCAGAAACGATGCACGAAAGCGTCAGGAAACATTTGCGATGCACTGCGCGCGGTTCATTCGAATCAGGAATTCAAATCAGATTTACTGCGGAGGAGAACGTGGCTTCCATCGCTACGGAGCCGTCGGGACGGAGGGCCCAGGCTTGATTGCGTGGCTGGGTTGCAGTGCCGGCGAGTGTGATCGTGTCGCCACAGAACAGGGGTGCAATCGCGCGGTAACTGAACTCGCGGATGGGTGAGCCATGGCGCTGTGCGGCATCGAGCATCAGTAGTGCGGTGAATGGAGCGTGCACGAGCAGGCCGCGGTAGCCCTCGGTCCCGGTAGCATAGCGGTAGTCGTAGTGGATGCGGTGGCCGTTCATGGTGAGGGCCGAGAAGTAAAACAGCGCGACCTCATCGGTGGTGAAGACGTCGCGCCATTCGGGCTCGCTCTTCGGGAACGTTGGCGCGTTGGCGGCTGGCGGTGAGGTCGCTGGCAGGTAGACCAGGTTCTGCTGCTCCTCGATCGCAACGCCGCCAGGACCATGAATGCGATGGTCGATTCGAACTGCGTGAAAACGGCCGCTGCGTCCTTCCTTCTCTTCGATCGAAGTGATGATCGAGCGTCGCTCGACTGCATCGCCGAGGTGAAGCGGCTGCAGGAAACGCAGCGAGCCGCCTGCCCACATCCTGCGTGAGACATCGAGTGGCGGCAGGAATCCGCCACGGCGCGCGTGACCATCCTCACCCCACTCCGACCGGCGCGTGATGCTGTTGCAATAGAGCCAGTGATAGCCGGCGGGCAGGGCAGACGCTGCGCTCAAAGCCGCGGGATCGCGGTCCAGTAATGCATGCATCCGGCGCGCGCGCACTGCATCTACGACATCACTGCCGGCATCTTCGCGACCGATCCAGTCACCAATCAATGAAGTCGTCACTCCCCGCAATAAATGAAGTAACAGATCAAGGAAGTGGATGAGGGCGAGGGGAAGGGATAGGGATTGGTGACAGCGCAACCTGCCCTCCTCAGTCCTGCCCTAGTAGTCTGTCTCACACATTCCGCTACCTTGCGCAGATAAGCTTCGGGGGCAATCTGCTTGCGACAGGGTATCGGAATCTGTGGGACAGTCCTCTAATCCTGGTCCTCAGTCCCAATCCTCAGCCTCCTCCTTGGCCGTCCAGGAGGAGGAGGCGTCAGGACCAGGTGTAGGACTAAGGACCAGGACTAGGTAGGCCGGCTGTGCTTACACCTCTCCCTCTCCCACCCCTTCCCCTCGAATCCTACGCCTTCGCCTCGCCCTCATCCTCATCCTCATCCTTGATCAGTGGCGTCTCAATATGATCTCGGCAAGCCCAAGATGTGCTCAGCGACGTATGTGAGTACGAGATTGTTTGCAATGGGCGCGACCAGGTAGAGCCGCGCCTCGCGGAACTTGCGCTCGATGCCGTATTCGGCAGCGAGGCCGTAGCCGCCGAATGTGTTCATGGCGGCGTTGGCGGCTTCCCAGGCGGCTTCCGATGCGGCGAGCTTGCACATGTTGGCCTCGGCGCCGCAGGGCTGATCGGCGTCGTAGAGCGCCGCGGCGGAATCGCGCAGCGCGACCGCGGCGCGTGTACTCACATAGGCGCGCGCGATCGGAAACTGGACGCCCTGGTTCTGGCCGATCG
This sequence comes from Gemmatimonadota bacterium, assembly GCA_040902615.1. Lineage (GTDB taxonomy): Bacteria > Gemmatimonadota > Gemmatimonadetes > Longimicrobiales > RSA9 > JBBDWZ01. The sequence goes on from JBBDWZ010000290.1 coordinate 10,582, forward strand.
GACGATCGAAGACGATGCGCTCATTGCCGTAACGCGCTGCTCGGTCGATGAAGTACATGGCATCGCCGACGGATTCCGATGCGAGCAGGATCCGCTCGGCATTCATGCCGGACAGGATGTAGCGGAAGCCTTTGCCCTCCTCGCCAATCAGGTTTTCAGCGGGCACCTCGAGCTCATCGAAGAAGACTTCGTTGGTT
>JBBDWZ010000291.1:0-10678 GCA_040902615.1 Gemmatimonadota bacterium
TCCTCTCACACCGACATTGCCTGGTCGCTTCTGGTCGTGCTCGTGCTCGTCCGTTGATTCGTTGATCCGTTCCGCAGTTGTGAAGACAGGCAGTCCGCCCGTACAATTCGGTACCTCTGAACGATGGATACGCCATGCGCCGTCCTGTGCGACTACTGAACGTGGCTTCGCTCGTGAGCGTGGCTGCGCTCATCATCTCGGTCGGCGCCAGCAGACTCAGCTTCGATGCCGAACCGTCGACGCCCAGCCTGGGCGTGGTTACGACCTATCGCGCGGTTGCCCACGACGTCTCCGCGCCGCTCGCCCTGGCGTCGGCCAGCGACTTCGCGGCGCAGAGCCCGGCACGCGGCGGCCCCGCGGACCAGCCAGCCGCGGCAATTTCACCACGCGCGGCTGACATCGAGCAGACTGAGCCCGGCGCCAAGCCCGCCGCGCGTTTGATCGCCAGCTTCGATGGCCTCGGCGTCGGCTTCACCGGTCCGCAAGGCGCCGGTCGCAGCAACAATCCTTCCGACAACGGCCTGGCCGTCGGGCCGAATCACATCGTGCAGACCGTGAATTCGCGAATGGCCATCTTCACGAAGAAGGGCAGGAAATACGATACGACCGGCCAGGTGTTGTACGGATCGGTATCAACCTACAACGTGTTCCGCGGCTTTACCGGTACCTGTGAACAGATCAACAACGGCGATGCCGTCGTGCGCTACGACCAGCTCGCCGATCGCTGGCTGATCGTGATGCCGATCTTCAGGCGCATTCCGTATCGCGCGGATCAACGGCCGGCCATTACACCAGCCGACTCCACTGCACAGGTCAGCGTCGTTGGCATCGCTGGTCAGCCGGGTGCTGCGGCAACACTCTACCAGCCGCCGCCTCCTCCGCCAGACACCGGTACTCCACAGCGTGGTCGCGGCGGTGCTGCCGGCGGGCGTGGCGCGGCGCCGCAGGGGCCGCAAGGCGGCTACGCGATGTGCTACGCGATCAGCACGAGCAGCGACCCGCTGGGTTCCTACTATCGCTACGAGTTCCTGCGGCCATACTTCCCGGACTATCCGCGGCCCGCTATCTGGAACGACGGCTATTACAACCCATCGAGCACAGGTGACAATCGCATATCGCCGACCATCGCAACCGAAAAACACGCGTGTGTAGTCGAGCGCGACAAGATGCTGAAGGGCCAGCCCGCATCCGAGCAGTGTGTGATCATGTACAACGTTGGCTTCCTCAATAACGCCGACGTGGATGGCAAGCGGCTGCCGCCGAACGGATCGCCCAACGTCATGATGGCCGCCGGTGGCAGACAGCTCGACAGCATATATGTGGACAGCATCATCGACGTCTGGCAGTTCCACGTCGACTGGAAGGATCCTTCGAAGACGAAGATCACCGGTCCGAAGAAGATCGCGGTGGCACCGTATCGCTACTTGTGCGATGGTCAGCTCACGCGCTGTGTGCCGCAGCCGGGCACGCAACAGCGGCTGGATGCGCAGGGTGACAAGATCATGTCGCGGCTGGTCTATCGTCGGATCGGCAACACGGAATCGATCGTCGGCGTGCACTCGGTCAACACAACGACCGGCGGAGGTGGTGTGCGCTGGTACGAGTTCCGGGTTGGACGTGATCGCGCGGTCACCCTGCGCCAGCAGGGCACGTACATGTCGGATGGCCTGTATCGCTGGATGGCGAGCCCTGCGATCGATCGCTTCGGCAACATCGGCATTGGCTACTCCTTTGGAAGCGCCAACCACTTCACCGGCCAGCGATTCGCCGGGCGTGAGCCGAACGATCCGCTCGGCCAGCTCAGCATGCGCGAGACCGTGCTGGTTGAAGGAGCGGGCATCCAGCAGGGTGATTCGGCAACCAACTTCCGCAACCTGCGCTGGCAGGACTACACCACAACAGCGGTCGATCCGGACGATGATTGCACAATCTGGTACGTTGGCGACTACTACAAATCCGGAGGTGCCAGTTATTCGACGAAAATTGGGGGGTTCCGGATGCGGGGTTGCTAGCGGACCGCCTCCAACATCTCCCGGTTTGGCGCAATACAGCATGGCGATCGCTGTTTGCATATCGCGCTGGGACACCGCTCGATTTTTATAGCAAGTACCGCGACTACGATAGAGTCCGCTCGACGGCACTGCCATAGCAGGAGCGGCCAAAAGGGGGAAGCGGGGAGGCGGTCCGCCTAACGCCTCACCGCCGTCCCCTCCAGCAATTGTTCCCGCACTGCGCGCGCCTTCCCCGCTCGTTCCAAAGCGGCCCAAAGTTTCTCCACCATTTCGCCATCGACCAGGCCTGGCGGCGATGATGCGTTGCCGACCTTCTCGGCAGCACGAAATGCGTTGACGGCGGCAACGATGTCGGGGTCGAAGAGGTTGACTTCGGCGCCCGTGCCGATGTTGGGCTCGTTCGGGCGATAATAACCCAGCGCATGCAGCATCACCTTGAGCTGCCTGACATCACCACCGCTGAACTGCTGCAATGTGCGGTAGCCGAGTGTCTGCGAAATCGAATCGTAGATGCGGCGCAGCTCGTCCAGCGGTTCCGGATGCTCACAAACGTTGATGTTTGCGGTCTGGCCGTCGGTGCGACGCGAACGACCTGGGCGTGGATCGGCTACTACCACCGCGGCGGACTGACGCAAACCGTGACGACGGTCGCCACCAACTGCGTGTCCCGCGGCCAGCGCTTCGATCAGCCGATCGGCCAGGTGACGCGGCTGGCCCTCACTCGCTTCGAAGGTCTTGGCAACAGCATCGAGCACTTCGGGTCCGACCAGCACGTTGCCCTGCGTGGCGTAGGTCGCCCCAGCGCGATGTCCTTTCCAGTCGTTGGCGCCCGTACCGGTGTGTTGTGCTGACCTGCCCTTCATATCGATCACACCAACCTGCCGCGATTGCGCACCTGGATCGGCGGCCAACAGCCGCTTCAATGCATCACTCGGCGCTTCGCCTTTGGCGATCGCGTCGAGCAGCTCATTGCCGTATTCGGTGCGCGTGCTGGACTGCGTGGCAACGGCGCCCACACCGGCACGCACCCAGGGCACGCCGTTGCCGACGCACGGCACGCGGGTAGTGACGGCGACACCTGATTCACCCGTGCGCGGATCGATCGCGGCGATCGAGAAGGTGTGGAACACCAGCGAGTCACGCCATTCAACCGGAACTTGCGCGGTGGTACGATCGCCTGCGGAAACGATTACAATTGTAAGCAGCCCGCAACGGAGCACGTGCCTCATAGGATCCCTGTCTAGGCCGGAGTGGTTGCAGTTCGTCGGGGAAACATCAACATGCGATCGACTTCTTTGCGCGCTGCGAGCAGACGTTCGACCTCTGCGGAGACCTGCTCGGCCAGGTCAATGTGTGTGGTCAGCCGTTCGACCGAGCCGGAGCCCGCATGCAATCGCAGCAGGTTCAGTCGAATGGTTTCGAGCGCGCCAACCGCATCGCCGAGCTTGGCATGGATGCGGTCGCGGTCCGCGCGCAATGCGCTGTGAGCATCCGAGAATGCGGCGTCACCCGCTGCGTCGACGGCTTCCAGCAGCTCATTGTAGAGCTTGCGCAGGCGCTGCGCATCTTCCTGTAGACGGCGGGCAACGCCGGGCACATCGCCCAGCGCTTCACGTGTGCTTGCGGGCAGTGACTCGAACAGCGACTCTGCGGCCAGGCCCAGGGACAGCTCGGTTGCACGATGGGTCACCGCCGAACCCACGACCTGGCGGCCCAACAGTTTGCGCGCGACCCAGAACGCGGCTTTGCCAATGCGTCCGCTCCAGAACTTGGACCAGAACTCGGTATCGACATCACGACGACGTTCTGCCAGGGCCAGATATACGATGGCAGCCGGCATTGTTATGCCGCCCGTCATTATCGCCAGTCCGGCGATGACCTGCACATAACGGTCGGTGCCGAATAGCATGATCGAGGTCAGCCCTATCCCGTACAATGCTCCACCAATCCGGGCAACGTATTTCAATATGTGCTCGACCAAACCAGGCCCGCGGTTGTGCTCGACGGCGCGCTCTTCACGATTCTGCTCGATTTCAACAGCGAACGCCGGCCCGATGTCGGAATGTGTGAACCCGTGACGCATCAGCCTGCGTGCGACGTGCACCAGATAGCCGAACGTGGCGGCCGATGCTGCCAGCGCGAAAGGCACCGCTACGGCCGGACCGCCAAAACCCGCCGCCGCAGCCAGGCCCGAGCCTAAAGCGGCCAGCGAGACCAGCGTACCACCACCGTTAAGCCGCGACCCACGTTTGATGAAGTTGCGCAACGCGGCCGGCAATTCTCTTCGCTGCTCGAGTGCAGCACCGAGCTGTTCGGCGAGTGCGTCGGCGCTGGGTGGCCGTCCGCCTGGATCCTTCGCCACGCAGCGATCAACCAGCAACGCGAGCTTCCGCGCAACCGGTACGCCCATCGAAGCCAGTGGCGGTGCGGGTTCGGTCACCTGTCGCGCCAGCAGTTTGGTCGTATCGGTCCCCTCGAATGGCAACCGTCCGGTCAGCGCGTAGAAAGCCGTAATGCCCAGCGCGTAGAGATCGCTGCGCGCATCGATGGCCTTGCCGAGCGCCTGCTCCGGGCTCATGAACTCGGGTGTCCCGCTCGCACCCGCGAGGGCAACGTCATGCGCGGCAGAGGCAATGCCGAAGTCCGTGACCAGTACACGTCCGGTTATGAACTCGAGCATGATGTTGTCGGGTTTGACATCGCGATGCACGAGTCCGTGCGAATGTGCATGCGAAAGCGCCCAGGCAACTTCGCGCAGGACACGCGAGCCTTCCGAGCTGCTCAGTGGCCCGCGCGTTCGCACCCGTTCCGCCAGCGTCTCGCCGTGAACGTGGGCCATGACATAAAACACGAAATCGCCGGCCTCATCCACGGAGTGAATCGGGATGATGTTTGGATGCGAGAGCTTCGCTGCCAACCGGGCCTCGCGGACGAAATGCTCGCGCAGCGCGGGGTCAGTGGCCCGGTCCGGCGGCAGCAGCTTGATCGCCACCATGCGATCGAGGTGTACCTCGCGTGCGAGGTAGACGATGCCCATGCCACCCCGGCCCAGCTCACGATCGATCGAATAACGGCCGGCCAGCGAAAGCTGAAACGCGAGGAAGAGCTGATCGACGGAAGACTGCGGTGTAGTCATGGTTCAAGCTTAAAACGGCATTCCAGCATCCGCTACCTTGGTCTGGCGCGGCGTACACCGCCTTGGCAGCTTTGGCCCATAACGACGCCAGGAGGCAACAGGAATGCAGGCATTTGCGATCGCACCGTCTGACACAAAAGCGCTTTGGATCATTGGCGGCCTGGTCTTCATTGTCCTGGGCACTGTAATCGGGCTGCTGGGCGCATCGGTCCGGGGGGCTCGTGCGTCCCGCTTCGAAGTCACCAGTGAAGGCTTGCGGCTTCGCGGTGATCTTTACGGCCGCTTGATTCCGCCCACCGCGATTCGGGCCGAGTCCGCGCGCCGAGTCGACTTCGAGGTCAGCCCCGAGTTAACACCATCGAGCAGAAGAATGGGTACCGCATTGCCCGGTTATCAGTCCGGTTGGTTTCGGCTGCGTAATGGTGAGAAGGCGCTGGTTTATCTGACCGATCGAAGCCGCGCAGTCTACGTCCCGACTGCCGAGGGCTACACGCTCGTTCTCAGTCCAATCGATCCTGATGGTTTCCTCACGGCATTGAAAGCGATGCGACGCTGATATGATGCAGAGAATCATCTTTCGACCACTGATCGTTTCCATCATTGCGTTGGGGACGGCGGCCGCCGCGCAGGCGCAGGCCGCTCTGCCGCGCGTAGTCGTGCTCGCGACTGGTGGTACCATTGCCAGCCAAATCGATCCGCAGACCGGCGCACTCGCGCCGGCCTTGACCGGCGATCAGCTGGTCAAGGCCGTACCAGGACTGGACAAGGTTGCCACGATAACGGTCGAGCAGGTCTCGAACATCGGCAGCTACGACATGTCGCCCGACATCTGGCGGCGCCTCGCCGCGCGGGCCAATCAGCTCCTGCAGGATGCCGGTGTCAGCGGCGTGATCGTCACGCATGGAACCGATACGCTCGAGGAGACCGCGTACTTCCTCGACCTGACGATCACCAGCCGGAAGCCGGTGATTCTGGTCGGTGCACAGCGCGCCGCATCATTCTTTGACAGTGATGGGCCGCGCAATCTGCTCAACGCCGTGCGCGTTGCGGTTTCACCCGAGGCCACGGGCATGGGGGCCATGATCGTGATGAACGGTCAGATCAACGCTGCCCGCGAGGTGACCAAGACCAGTACACTGGAGGCGGAGACGTTCAGGACGCTCGAGTTCGGTGCACTGGGTGTCGCCGACCTGCAGTCAGTGCGTTTCTACCGCGCACCACTGCGTCGTCAGACCATCGCACTCACGGAATCGCAGTCGCTTGGACGCGTCGAGATCGTGAGTCAGTACGCGGGTGCGGACGGTCGCATCGTTCGCCTGTTGCTGCAGGAGCCTGGACTGGCCGGGCTGATCATCGAAGGCTTTGGTGTGGGCCACATCACTGCGGGCACGCTGGAGGCGGTCAAGGCGGCACGTGCACGCAACATCCCGGTCGTGTTGAGCACGCGGGTGTACACGGGACGCACGGTACCACTCTACGCGCGCGATACCGAGGCTACCGCACTCGGCGTGATCCGCGCCGATAACCTGAGCGCGCAAAAAGCGCGGATCCTGCTAATGCTTGCGCTGACCCGTACCACCGACGTGACCGAGCTGCAGAAGTACTTCGATCGTTAGATTTCTCTAGGGAAGCTCTGATCAAGTCAGTTGCAGTATGGTGGAGACAGGCGCAACTGACTTGATCAGAGCTTCCCTATGGCGTTACGCCCCGTACCTCGACCCGGAAGACGAGTGTGGCGTAGGGTGGAATCGAGCCGCGTCCACTCGCGCCATAGGCCAGGTGTGATGGGATCACCAGCAGCCTGCGCCCGCCAACCTTCATGCCCTGCAACCCCTCATCCCAGCCGGCAATGACGTCACCAGCGCCGAGACTTGGGACCTGGAATGTCCCGCCGTCGAACCGGAAGCCAGTGTGCAGCCAGCCCGTGTAATCGACTGTGACCGCTGACCCCAACGTAGCGACTGCGCCCGTGCCCACGACCTCATCCTTGTAGTAGAGGCCGCTCTGCGTGAGCGTCATTTCACTGAGGTTCACGCCGAGCCCGGTCGCGAACGTCTGGTCCGCAGGATCCACCGGGCCAACCGAATCCCCCAGGCAACCGGTCGCCAGGATTACCAGTCCCAGGCCCAAAAATCGTTGAGTGTTCAGATTCTTCCGCATCGAATAAAACCGTTTGAAATCGGTGGTTGGATGGTGGAATCTGACGCTTTTCACGGCCGCGCGTAAGTCGTCCGGTTCACCCAACCTGGCCCGGTTGTGCCCACTCGTCCTGTGCGGGCTACTTTTCACCGGGATTTCGCCACGGTTCACCGCATGAACCCGCGTCACCAAAGCAATGTCGGTTTGATCACGAGGTGAACATGAGAGTATCGATCGTCGGCATCGCACTCCTGCTCGCAGCTCAATCGGTCCCGGCGCAGGTGCGCACCGCCGATCCCTTGAAGCGCGGCTTGCAGCTCTCCGACTTCCCGCGGCTGGTCAAGCTGTCGGACAATGTGTACGGCTACGAGGAAATCCGCGCTCCCGGCTTTACTACCGTGAGCTTGATCGTGGTCGGCCGGGACGGTGTTCTCATCGCCGACGGACAGGGCAATGCGCAAGCAACGCGGACCCTGCTCGATCGCGTGCGCACCGTCACGAGTCTGCCGATACGCTGGTACGTGGTCGGCTCCGATCACGGTGACCACACTGCCGGTAATTCTGTCCTGCCCAAAGACATCACGTACATCGTTCATCCCACATCGAGACAACAGCTCCAGCGCGATTCGACTGCCGCTGCGGCGGCCAACGCGCGTGCCGCTGCCGCCGCTGCCAGTAGCGGATCCGCCGCGCCCAATCCGCGTGTCGTGATCGTTCCGCCCAGCGCCATGAGCGGTGATCAACAGGTGATCGACATCGGCGGTACCCAGGTTCAGGTGGTCTTCCTGGGCCGTGCCCATACGGGCGGCGACCTCTCGGTGCATCTGCCGCGTGAGAAGATCCTGTTCATGAGCGAGGCGTTTCTGAATCGGGTTTTTCCGGCGATGCGTTCCGCATACCCATCCGAGTGGGTGCGCACCATGGATCGCGCGCTTGCAATGGATGTCGAACGCTACATCCCGGGCCACGGTTTCATTGAGGACGCCAAAACATCTCGCGAAGAGCTGGTGGCGTTCAAGGCCGCGTTGCAGGCTGTGATCGCGGAATCGACTCGTCTGCACAAGCTCGGCCTGTCCGTGGAAGACGCGGTCAGGCAGGCCAACTGGGGCCCCTATCAGGACTGGTTCCTGCGCGAGCAGCAGGCACCGGTTGCGATACGACGGGTCTACGATGAAATCGAAGGGAAGCTGCGCTAGCGATGAAGGTCATCTTGTTCGGTGCAACCGGGATGATCGGCGCGGGCGTGCTCATGGAGTGCCTGGTGGATGCACGGGTGCAGGCAGTCCTGTCGATCAGCCGCAGCCCGAGCGGCATCCGGCATCCCAGGCTGCGCGAACTGATTCGCACCAACTTCATGCAGTATGATGACCTGAAGACAGAACTGACCGGCTGGGATGCGTGCTTTTTCTGTCTGGGCGTGAGCTCAGCGGGAATGAACGAGGCCGACTACCAGCGAATCACGTACGATCTCACAGTGGCCACGGCCGAAGCGCTCGGCGCATGGAATCCCGGAATCGTGTTTATCTACGTATCAGGCGCCGGTACCGACAGTACCGAGCTGGGGCGCATGATGTGGGCGCGAGTCAAAGGTCGGACCGAGAACCGGCTGCTGCGGATGCCCAAAATCAAGGCCTGCATGTTTCGCCCGGGCTTCATCCAGCCGCTCAAGGGTGTCCGCTCGAAGACGCGATTGTATCAAGCTTTTTATACGATGGCACGCCCACTCTTTCCAGTCATCAAGCGGCTAATGCCGACGCAGATCACCACTACCGAAAATGTCGGCCGTGCAATGATCGAGGTCGCAGCTCGCGGACATCCCAAGCGCGTTCTCGAGATCGCCGACATCAACGCATTGGCGCATCCTGCCTGACTTCTTTCGTGGTCGTCGACTTCGCGTTGATCATCGTGTCATGATAGCTTAGTCACATGTATCTCCCGGGCATTGCCTTCATGCTGCTGATCTCTGCGATGGTCGCGCTCGCGGTTATCTCCCTGATCCCGCACGGCCGTCGCGCCGTCCTCATCGCCACGCTCATTTCGACGATCATTCTGGAAGGCTGGGCCTGGGTCGACCTGGAGGAGTTCGATCCGGTGTTTCTCCTCATCATCATCGCACTGGCGTTGCTGCCAGCTCTTGCCGTCAATGCGCTGGCCGCACGGCGCAAATCCAGGATCAAGCAGTCCTGAATCGAATGCCAGCCGACCACCGCTGCATTTTCTGCGAGATCATCGCCGGCCGCTCACCAGCAAGCCACGTCTACCAGGATGATCACGTGTTGGCCTTCATGGATATTCGCCCGGTCCGTCCCGGCCAGTTGCTGATCATCCCGAGAGCCCACATCGATCACTTCAGCGATCTGCCGGACGACCTCGCCATTCGATTGCTGCTGCTGGGGCAACGCGTCTCTCGCGTGCTGCGCCGGCTGTTTTCGCCCCGGCGAGTCGGCATGATCGTGCATGGTTTCGGTGTGCCACACGCGCACCTGGTTGTACTCCCGCTCGAGCAGGCCCCGGACATCACGTCGTCAGCCTATGCCTGCATCGAGAATGGCGCGGTGAAGTTCCGGTGGGAGCAGGTGCCGCTGGCCGATCGCGCGGAACTCGATGCGCTGGCGCAACGGCTGGCCGGGGGAATGCAGTAACTGCGGACAGCCTTACCGTTATTCCGCGGGGATCTCGTGGAAGTCGATGTCCAGCGGCAGTGGCGTCGTGACGACCAGATTAGCTGCACAGTCAGGATTCGGTTGCGCACCATCACTCTCCACATTTGGTGAAACGTCCGCCAAACTACGCTGTACTAACCATGCGTTAACGCTCGAGCTTGATGTAATCCGCCGGGAAACGTAGATAGAGACATGCTGACTCGTTGTATTTTCTGCCACCAGGGATTCACTCCGAACGATCGCTTTCAGCATATGCCGGTCGGACGCCGCATTGCTTTCGATCCGGCGCGCGGCCGCTTGTGGTGCATCTGCGAGTCGTGTCAGTCCTGGACGCTCACTCCATTCGAGCAGCGCTGGGAAGCACTCGAAGAGCTCGAGCACGCCGCGCGCACCCGCGCGAAGCTGCTGCGGCAGGGTGAAAACATTGCGCTGTTCCGGGATGGATCAACCGAATTGATTCGCATTGGCCGTGCTGGCCTGCGCGAGGAAGCCTGGTGGCGGTATGGCGATGAGCTGGCCCGCCGCCGCGACCGCGCGCGCAAAGTCGTACAGCGTGGCAAATGGATCGATGCCGGGATCTGGCTGGCTGTCATCGGCATCCCGATCTGGGCGTTCTCTGACGGGCAAGCCTGGATCGACAAGGCACGTTACAACAGTTTTGGCCGTTACGCCTGGCGTGGCGCGGCTCGCTGTGAGCGTTGTGGCCGGGTCATCAGTGCGGTCAGTTT
>JBBDWZ010000292.1:0-10543 GCA_040902615.1 Gemmatimonadota bacterium
ATTAGCTCGGCGAGTGCTCTGCGATACCGCTGCCGAGTGTCGGCGCCCAGATTGAAATCGCGATGTCGCAATAGCTGAGAAGTGGGCTTGCCTCCCCATTTCCCGAACAGTAAAGGCTCTTTCCGTTTTCCCTGGTCACGACCAAGCTGGGAAAGAAGCGCGGTCAGCCCGAAGTATACGAGCAGCCCGACCACAGCTTGCTGCGCGGACAGGTCCGGAAACCAACACATCGCCGCCAGCGTCGGCGACAGGCTAACCAGTAGGGTTGGCTTAAGCCGGGCTCGTCGCTCATATTCATCCGACAGGAGTGACATCAGAGGAGACGCCCTCCAACCGTCACCTCTGACTCGCGTTCGCTGACATTGAACTTGGATGGCCGATTGCCACGAATCGCAAAAGCGATACCGGCTGCCGACTGTGGCTGCGGCGCGGTCGGGGCCAAGGCCAGCGTGACCAAGTCCCTCTGGGCTATATCCGACATCAATCCTCCCTGCAGCCGAGACCGCGTTTGAACCCGCGAACGTTTTGCAGCTCGCGTGCCAAAAGGGAGGCGCGATCGACGCGAGCGCGCAAACTATTACCTGAACATCCGTTGCGTATCGTCGACGTATCGTGATGATTTTCACAATGTTACGTCGCCTGCCGAATCGGCAGATAGGCGACTGCCGCGCTCCTGCCGCTACTGCCGATGTGGCAGTCTCGCTCCTCGCCGGCGGTCACAAGTCACTTGAGGTCCGTCTGTTTTCGAAACCCGCTCGACCAACGCGCGCTGACGCTGGTAGAGTCCGTCTGTGACTGATCACGGCTCCGGCCATGCGGCGGCGATAACGGTCCTTAATCTCAAGGGTGGCGTCGGCAAAACGCATGCTAGTTGGCTCTTGGGCAGCGTGTGTGACGAGAAACGGCGTCGCGTGCTGCTCGTCGACGCGGATATGCAGGCCAACCTCACCGGCTCTTTTGTCGGCGAGGACAATCGCGTGCCTGGCATCGAGGCGCTGTTTGATCCGGCGCAGGATGCGGACGCGAGGACTCTCGTTCGCCCTACTGAGTTCCCGCACATCGACCTTATCCCAGCGAACGCCCAACTTGCGCGATTTGACGTGGCCGACCGCCATGCGTGGGAGAAGACCGACATGCACCTTTCGCTTGTCGAGCCGGTCAATCTGCTGCGTCCATCCTACGACTACATCTTGTTCGATTGTCCGCCGCGATTGTCGGTCGTCAGCTTCGCGGCCCTCTGTGCCAGCGACTATGTGGTCATCCCTCTCGAAGCGGCCGACTGGGGCGCGCAGGGGATCATGGCGGTGACGGCGGCCATCGAACAAGTGCGGCAGCGTTACAATCCCCGACTAAAACTCTTGGGGTATCTGGTTTCTCGTTTCAAGCGCGCGCGGGCCTATCAGCAGAGTTACCTCAAGCAACTACGCGCTCATTTTGGTCCGCTGGCCTTTGACACAGTGATACCTGATCTGGCACGCTTCGAGCGAAGTGTCACCGACCGTATCCCCATCACGCTCCACGCGCCGCGGTCTGAAGAGGCTGACGTCGCCCGGGCGTTCTTCCGCGAAGTCGAAAGGCGCATCCAAAAGATTGGTGCGAGCGGCCCTCAGCGCCGCCGATCGCGCGTTCAGCGCCAAGACGCCGTCCCCGCTTGAGCAAGACTTGAGCCTGCGCGCCGATGCGCTTGACGGGCGGCGTCGGCTGGCGGGGGCTTACTTCATCGACATCAGCCGTGTGCGGCCTGATCCCACGCAGCCGCGAAGGCAGCTTGATGCTCAGGCGCAGCAGGAGTTGGTCAACTCCGTGCGGCGGTTCGGCATCATGCAGCCGATTTCGGTCCGCTATCTGGCAGCGCAGAAGTTCTACCAGATCATCTCCGGGGAGCGGCGCTACCACGCCGCCCTGGCGGCCAAGCTCGTGGAAGTCCCCTGTTGGATCCAGACCCCTCGGGAAGAGGAAGTGTTGGTGCGGCAGGTGGTGGAGAACTGGCAGCGGCGGGACCTGAGTCCGTTTGAGTTGGCCGATGCCCTGGCCGCGATTCGCGATGCGCATAAGTATTCGCAGGACGACCTGGCCCGACTCACGGGAAAGCCGAAGAGCGAGATTTCGAAATTGCTTGCCTTGTTGTCTCTCGCCCCGGCGGCACAGCAGCTTGCGCGACGAGACTCGCAGCTAACCCGACGGCAGTTGTACGCGGTATCGCAGGTGCCACTCGACCGGCAGGCGGCGCTCTTTGAGGAAGTGCGGCAGCAAGGACTCAAAGCCGAAGAGACCGAGGCGCTGGTGCGACGCGAGAGGCGGCCGGCTCATCGCCGTGGCGCGCCAGTCACATTGCGTCGTTTTCAAACCGGCGCGGCTGTCGTCACAGTCACTTTTCGCAAACGCACAATCGCCGATCGCGATATTTTGGCGGCTCTCGACGAAGCGCGCACCCAGCTTGTGACGCCGTCGACGCAGCAATCATTGCCGATCGCGGGCGAGGGCTAGAGCAAGCCGAACTGCGGAGAAGTTTCCCGGGGAAACCGGTTCAGGACTGTCTCCTCTTTCTCAGAGTCCTCGCATATAGTGGGTTGCAGGCAAACACCTAAACACGGTCGACAAGTTGAGCAGGTTCAGAGCCGCCAAATGATTCAAGGCACAATGGACAGAGAAACGACGTCGCATGATGCAGGCTGTCAGAAAGTGCGACACCACACCTGAGCTACGCGTTCGGTCGTGTCTCCATCGAATGGGGCTGCGATACCGGTCGCATGATTCTTCTTTGCCAGGGACGCCGGATATTGTGCTCAAGCGACACGGCGTAATCGTCCAGGTACATGGCTGTTTGTGGCACCAGCATCACTGTGCTTTGGGCAGGCACCCCAAATCGAACTTGAGCTATTGGCTGCCGAAACTACAGCGGAACAAAGCGCGGGACAGCACGGCTCTTCGCAGGCTAAAGCGACTTGGCTGGCGTGTGATTACAGTGTGTGGGAGTGAAGCTCGCTCGCGAGAACTTGCCCGAATCATCGCGACGCGCCTGTTGCGCTGCGGACATGGTAACGCGTTGGGCGTTATTGCTGCGCGATCGCTGAGAGAATGCTCGCGGGGTCCGTCGAAGTCCTAATCGTTGGTGACGCCGTCAGATCAGATCGAAATCTGACTTCACAAACTTCGACTGGCAACGAGCGCGGCACACTCGGGATGACCATCGCATCGTAAATCGCTATCGATTCCACAGCAACAGCCTCGTCAAATCTTAAGCTGCGTGCTTCGAACCAAGACACTCCGAGTGTCTTCGTGCAGACATGCTCCACTTTCAACACGAGGCTAGGATTGTGCGAGGCCAAGGTCCTGACAGAATCCCACAGTTCACCGAGTGACAGACCGTCGGAACTCCGCTCGACGAATACTGAGACAATATACGCGTTAATCCCCACAGGAGGTTGCACCTGCTCCAAGGAGAAATAGTGGCGTCGCGTCCGATCGATCGAACTCTTCACATCAAGTCGTTCATCGTTTAGATCAAAGTCGTAGCGATTTGACGGCTCGTTGTGCCATGCCTCAAGCAATCGCCCAGGGTTCAACGAGGTGGCAATCAAGAAAAGCTCGGCCCATAAGCCATGGACAGTTGCGCTTGGCGGCTCTCGCATGGCCTGGAACAGCGCCACGAGGCCGTCGACGAGCTCGTCAACATCGCGCTGTCGTGCCGGATGAGGAAGCGACGCAGTGACCCCCTGCATTGCCTTGAGAAAATACTCGTGCAGTTGACGATCGCTTGTTGAACACTGGACGGCTGTCAGTACTTCATCACCGACCGCATTGTCGCCGCTCACTCGGCAGTGAAGTGAATGCTCAACACGCAGGTTCGCAAGTCGGACAGGCACCGGCGATCGTGGACGTCCATCGGCGGCGACACGTATTAACAACGCTGGGTTGCCGTCCGCGTCCTTCGCGACATGGTGACCGCCGACTCGCCTTGCCGAGAACGCTCGTGTCCCTGCACTCGTCGACGGCAGCGCGAGTGAGTCGAAAATGGAAATCCAATTCGCATCGGCAAGTGGATGATTCGCGCCAGTGCTCATGATGCTATCTTTGGTTTTGAACAACCACGTCTCGACGCACTTCCTCATTCATCCATAGAGTGATAAGTGGCGATTGGTTAATAAGTTCTGTCCCCGTTGCGACGTGACCGTCGACGAATGTGACGTTGTGGATTTGCACCGTCACGGGTTCGGATCCGATCATATTTCGATCGCCGGGATAGACGCTACCCTGTGTTGGACCGGTGGACGGATTCGCACCTTGAAAGAGGTTCAAAATGCGACCGTTCTCGACACCGCGTCGGCGTTCTGCGCCACCGCTCATGTGATACAAGGAACACGTTGCCTCAGGATGCGCTGCCAGATACCGGTCAATCAAGAGCAAGGCGACAATCCACTTGTGGTCTTCTTCGATATCGCCTAGCTCGAACGAAGCAAGAAGTTCTTCGTAGGCTAATTGCAGCGGAACAGCTCGTGCGATGTGGTGTTGCTGCGTTGTAGTTAGCCCATTGTCTGGCACAAGTGTCACGTCGGAGCGGCCCAGAAAGGAGGCGATCAACCCGCGATTGCGCTCGACGGAAGCAGTCGTTAGCAATGGACGATTCGGAGCATACCAGCCGCTCCGAAATGTGGGACGGTCGTAATCTATATCTAGGACGCTTTGGCGAGTCGGCCGGAGAGAGCGGTCGCAAATAAACATTCGTCGGAATTCTCGCAGCGGTCGACCGGTTGCGATGTGGGTCGTCAGCCGAGCACGAACGTCCTCTTCGTGCTCGACGTACGCTCGGTACGCATTGGCGACAGCCGGTTCAAGAAAGACCCTACAGAAGCCCAGGTAGGGACGCTTGTATCCCAGGAAACGAGCTCGTTGCTGGATCGTGTCCGCATTTCCAACACCTGGGCCACGAGGCATATAGGTCACGGTCAGCCCTTCAATGGTAAATCCTCGGTCGAGCACCGCTCCCCCGACAAGGATCCAAGAATAATTGGAATTCCATCGGATGCGCCGCATGTCCGCATCTGAATTCAGGGCCCGCACCTGCGTGCTTCGGATGGAATTCACGAGCCGCGGCTCAAGCACAGAGAAATCCTCTAGACCTGGAGTGGTGCTCGCAAGTGAGGCATGTGCACTCTGGAAATCACCCAAGAGCGCAGCGCGGTCCTCCTCACCGGCATTGCCGCTGAGAATATCGATCCAAGTCGAACGAATGGCCTGAATCCAATTATGGTATTGCGTGTGGCCGGCAATCAGTCGAGACGGATGCACCATCATCGAGCGATGTCGTGGCCGCCCATCTCGCCGGTGGAGCCCCGACGCAACGCCGACAAAGAAAAGCCGCATCGCCTCGCAGAGCGTATCCGGGGGATCATCAAACGGGTGATCCCGGTCAGGTATCTCATTGGGCGGAATGAGTCGTAAGTACGGAGAATTGTTCGCAAAGAATGTAGCACCGCCAACATAGTCAGCTCCGGCATCAAGCACCACGACTCGCTGCGGGGAAAGCACGTCGATAAGATTAATAAGCAAATTGGCTTGGGGTGTCGCGGTATACTGGATGAAGCTGTGGTGAGCGAGCGATTGCTTCAACTGCAACAGTCGAGCATAGGTCGTACTGAGGTCACCTTCGCGCACGAGGTTATTCAGGCTAGCTTGGTCCGCTTCGTCGTCAATAATCAGTGTCGGCGCGTGCGCCAATGGACCTAATTGTTGCAGCAACTGCGTTAGATGGCGCAATCGAGTGTGGTTCTTCTTGACGGTAATGAGTACCGTTCGTCGCTCATCGGGGCGAATGTTTGGGTCGTCCCAATCGGCCAAAACGTCGCGAATCGTGTCGCGCTCCCCATGGCCCGGCTCGTGAAAGTGCTGCCACCGCGTGAACGGAGTCTCATCGAGACCGAGGTCTTGCAGAAACCGATCCCTGGTCTGCTCTGCCAGATCATTTGTGGTCCCAGCAATCACGATGATCATCCGAAATTGATTGTCGTTTGCGAGGCTCGCCACAGTAGTAAAAGAGAGCGTCTTCCCGCTCTGCACGTAACCCACAACCAGTTCGGTGTGCTCACCGGACGTTCGATCTGGTGGCACGCAATGGGACAGTATCTCTTGCGCTGCCGACAGGACTGCTAGTCGGCTTTCCGACTGATCGGGAAGCTTTCGGAGAAGAAGTTGCGAGGCTTGCTCACCTTCGACGGGAGACCATTGGGCGCTCCCTTCCCCCTGGTCCGAGACCACCTCAATGTGCTCGTTATCGCCGGATGCCATAGCGGCCCTCTTGCGCATTGTGGGAATACTGTCAGATTCGTGACAATGCGTCACGCAGAATTTTATTGACATTCGACCGAATCGTCCCTGCGCCCCGAACGCCTCCTTCACGCGCAAGTTTTTCCGCGAGCCCAAGAGCAGCGGCAATGCGCACCAGAGGCTCAAGCTTGTCGCGCTCTGCGGCGGCGAAGCGTGCAACAAATGGATGAACGACCGACATTCTGAGGCCAATCATTTCGCGACCGTCGGCACCCTCAGCCGCACTGCGTATCGCAGCTTCGCTGACCTCCAGCCAGTCACCGACAGCGCGATCATCCGTTAGCTCTAAAATGACTCTCCATCGTCGCTGATCGAAGTCGATATCAATGACCCGGCGCGCCGCCAACTCGGCTGGAGGTAGCTCGGCTGGAAGGGTCTCCTGCGGTGAGACGCTTGCAATGGCGCTAGCGACTGCGGGGAAGTCGCGCTCAAGTGTGGCACCGGTACGAGTTGCCGCCTCAGTGGAAGCTTCACGAAGCTGGCGCCGCGTTGGACGAACGCGAAGGTTGCGCGCTTGTCGGAGAAGCGGGATCGGATCCCGGTCGAGCTCATCGCGCAGCAATTCAAGGAACGGCTGCTCATTCTGATCCCATTGAAAGCCATCTTTCGTATGGGAGACTTCAAACCCCTCGATATGCAACTCTCCGAAAAGTCGCTGGTAGGCATAGTCGTTGGGGTGCCCAAAAATGAGGGTCGGTCTATATTTTTCGTCGGCACTCCCCTGGATCAATCGCTTACGTCGAAACAGAGAGAAACCTGCGTGTGTCGTACTGCCCGTCTTTCGCAATGCAGCGAAGCCTGTCGCCTTCAGGTCATCACCGAAGTCGAAATTTAGGTCCTTTCGCCAAATGATCTCATCGCCTTCTGGTTCGTGATTGACGTTGAATCGTGGTGAGACAAGTACCTCGGGCTCGTCGTACACAAGCTCGTCTCCGTTAAATGTGAGAACAAGCCTGCCCTCTCGCGTGAAGATTCGATAAATCTCGCTTAGATGCTCCTTAATCTTCCCTACGGTTCTTCCTGCGGGGACGTGATGGAGATGCTCAAGCACGATCTCTGTAAAATGCGAGTCGAGTGATGCGGCCGTCGCCTCAACATCCAACTCTTCGAGGTTGTCTTGGACAATGCGAGCAATATCGAATCGGACAGTTCTTTCAAATGGTTCGCCGAGGGCCGACGTTCGAACATGCCAAATGGGCGAGTACCAGCACGCCGCGCTCTTCATTCCCATTCCGAATTCACACAGCCCCGTTGTGTCCGGAGGAAGCTCGGCCGGGCGAAACGCTCGAGGAAAGTCTGCCGCAGAGATACCGGCCGCATTATCTCGGACTGTAATCCGTCCGGCATCCGCACTGTTAAGGTTGATTGATACCCGGAGCGGGACGCCATCGGCGGCAGCCAGCCCTTCTCGGTATCTCAAATGGCTCTGAATCGCGTTATCAACGAATTCACTGAGGGCAAACCACGGTCGATAGTTCAGATGCGACAAGACGGATAGCACGCTGACCCCAGGTCGAATATTGATCCGATCGAGGGCTGGTGGCGATGTACTGCGTGCCATGTGGATTTACATAGTGATGAGCAATGCGAATTCAGGCAACTTTGTCTCTCTGCAACGCGTCCACTGGCGAACATAGTTGTTCCGCGACTCGCCGTACCGCTTCAACATTTATTGCGTTCCCCAGCGCCTGGCACACGTGCGTCGCCGCGCTGGGAAGATGCGTCAGCGCCTCCATGCTTTGTAACCGACTGCATTCCCGAGGTGTCATATACCGGCGCTCCCAGCCGATGATTGGAACCTGAGTTGTCGTCATCGCAACAAGCGAGGGTGCGGTCGTTGGACGTTTCACTCGCACGCCCGATGCGCGGAACTGGATCACGTATCTCCAAATGTCTCTAACTTCTCCCTTGCAATTCCACTCAAACTTCTGGAGGCTTGCTGGGAAGTCACGAAGTTTCGGTAGCCATGGCTTGATCCACTTCTTGTTCTGATCATAGAATTGTCGATTCTGTTTGATAAAAAGTTGCTTCCACCGTGGAAATGTTCCCGATTCACTTTGCGCATAGCTGGGCATTCGCTCAAGAATCTCTGCACGAGAGTGGCAGTTCAAGCTTTGCCCGAAGCAACCGCGGTAGTGACGCAGAGTGCGAAGCCGAATACTAAAAAGCGAATCGTATTTGGTGTACGGATACGTCGCGCCAAACTCCATTGTCCAAATTGGGAAGGAGGGCAACTCGACTCGCTTCGGCGCGCGATCGAGGAAGTCCTGCCAAACGTCGAGACACCGAACGACTTGGTCCGGCAGACTCTTTGCCTCGACCGGCTTCGAATCAAGAATCGAACGAAGATCCGGCACCACGAGCTCCTTGTCGGGCCATGAGAAATGCGCGAGCCCAACTCGGCTGCCGACAATGAACAATCGCTCGCGAATTTGCGGGACGCCAAAGTGGTGTGGTGAAACTACGTTCGTGTCCACCGTGTAATCGAGCTCCTCCAGTTGTGCTCGCATTCGCTTCCAGGTCCGGCCACCATCGTGCCGCTCAAGATTTGCAACGTTCTCCATCAGGAAATAGGTTGGCCGATGCCGCTTCAGAACCCGAAGGACATGGTCCGCAAACAAGTCTCCCCAAAGGCGGCATTTTGTGCCGAGTTGTTCGCCGGCTTTCGAGAACGGCTGGCACGGGAAGCCCGCGCAGAGAATGTCATGCGGAGGAATATCGGCGGCCTTGATCGCTCGAAGGTCACCCTGTGGCCGCAGCCCAAAGTTGCGTGAGTACAGTTTGCGGAGATTCTCATCAATCTCGCTGGCAAAGACACACTTGTGCCCCAATGTGCGAAGTGCAAGATGAAATCCCCCCAACCCGGCGAACAGATCAACAAACTTCAATTTGCCCGCCCCTCGCTTCGTCAAGGAAACACCTATCCCGTGTTGGAGAGAAGGTTGAACTGTGTGCAACGTCGGCATTGCCAATAACTTACGTTGTCCCCCTCCTTCGGGCAAGAGGGCTTCGACAGGCACACCCCAAGCTCACGGTGAGATGGGCGGCTGTCGTCCCAGCGTCTCTCTGTCCTCCTTCGGCCAGCTCTTGACCTCGACCTCCCGCTTCCGGGCGTCCCGCATGCTGTCGCACACTTCGCTGTAGACAATCCGCACCGGCAATCGCGTGCGCGTATCTCGTCCACCGCGCCCCTCGTTGTGCCGCCGTTCGCACTCCCGAAGATTCGCCGTTGTTCCGGCATAGAGCGAGCCGTCAGAACACCGAGCCAAGTAGAAGAAGTACCGCATTTCTTGCATCGTGTCTGGTACCGTCACTCTATCACGCACCGCGGCGCTCAACGGAGTGCAAATCGAAGTCGCACACGGACAAAGAATGCGCGTGTTGCGTCAAGCCGTGGTTCTGTCAGATACGGGGGCTCCCCTGCTATCCTCGGCGCTAATGGCCACCCCCTCGCCTGCCAATTCCAACCAAGAGTCTGCGCAATCTATTCGGCCGCCTTCCAAGAGACGAACGTCGGGCCTGGCCCAACTGTCGCTCGTCGAGCACGCGCTCTGTCCGCTCGACGATAAATTATCGCTCGTGCGACCGCTCGTGTTCGAGACTGGTTATTTTCGTAGCGACCGACATGGACATGCACGCTACATCCCCGTCCGCGTGGTAGCAAATGAAGGCCTGTCCGCGAGCGACGAACTGTATCTCTGGGGACTGCTCGCTCTCGCGTTTTCCCAACCCGAGCCGACATTGGAATTGTGGGCAACACCGCACTGGATTCTAAAATCGCTTGGCTGCCTGGAATCGTCCAAGGGCGGGCGCAACTACGTGCTATTCCGCCAAATGTTGCGCCGCCTTGCGGGCGCCGTCTACTACTGCGAGCGATTCTACGATCCGGTGCGGCAGTGCGAACGCGACCGCGCGTTCGGCTTCCTCAAGTATGACCTGCCGACGAGCGATGACAGCTCGCGGGCCTGGCGGATTGTCTTCGATCCCCTCCTCTGGGAATACTGTCAGGCGAAAGGCGGACGTATGGCGTTCGACCTGCCGACCTACCGGCAGCTCGACCCGGCCACCCGGCGACTCTTTCTGTTGCTTACGAAAATCTTCTGGCGGAGACCCGTCTCACCGAACTTCGACGTGTGGCACCTAGCCGTCCACGCGCTCGGGTTTTCCAGCACACTCATCATGCGCGACATCAAAGTAAAACTTACCCGCGCCATCCGAC
>JBBDWZ010000293.1:0-10442 GCA_040902615.1 Gemmatimonadota bacterium
TCCGGATCTGTAGAGGGGGTCGCGAGTAATCGCGATTCCTACTCTGACCGTTGATTCGTTAATTCGTTACCCATCAACTCCGTAACCGGACAACCTTCCACGTCCCGTTGACCAACCGCCACGTCGTCTCGGTCGCACCCGGCTGCTCACCATCCGGTGTCACGACGGTGTAATCCGAAGTCTCGATGATTTCGGTTGGTGAGACGGTGAATTTCGCGTTGGTGAAACGAATACCTGAGATGCCGCCCAAGGCGTCCGTCAGCCAGGCTTCGATCGCGGCTTTGCCCGGGAAGGTCTGGCCCTGGAACTCGGCAACGGCACTATCGGCAAAGAATCCTGCCGCTTCCGAAGCTTTGAGCGAGGTCAGCGCGGCATTGAGGCCGGCGCGGGCGGTTCGCATCGCGGCCGGCAGCATGGTGGTGTCCTGCGTGGCTTGCGCATGCACGCCGATCGGTCCGGCGAGGAGCACCACGAACGTGGCGGCTGTGAGTGTGGCGAGGCGGCTTCGCATAGGGATCTCCTGACTCTTACGTGGGGAAGCTGGCCGGATAGGGCCACATGTACTACATAATACGACGCGATAACGCGGGGGAAGTTTCAGCCGCCGAACGCGCTGATTCCGATGGTGAACGCGGGAGATTCGTTGATGAAAGCCAATGCCGGGCACGAATGAATAGGGTAGCCAGCCGCTGCGCCGTGGCTGCAATGCTTGGAGTCCCAGGCTGCTCCGGTGCGGGCGGAGCATGGGAGCCGATTATGGAGCGCGACAGCGCCGGCATCACGATTGTCGACAATGACCTCGCCCGTTTACCCAGCACTTGTGCAGTGTCATCCACCCCGACGGTCACGATTGGTACCTCAGCAGGCGCCCCCGAGTACGAACTCCATCGTGTCTTCGGTGCTACGCGCCTGAGCGATGATCGCATCGTGCTGGTGAATCAAGGGACTCAGCAGATCCGCTTCTACGACCAGACGGGACAATTCGTTGCGCAGACCGGTCGGGCCGGCGAGGGTCCTGGAGAGTTTCGCCGTGCGTACCATCTCTGGGTGACTCCTGGCGACTCCATCTGGGTCGGCGATTACGTGCCCTGGCAGTTTCACATCTTCGGCCCTGATGGCACGCACACGCGCACCGTGCGGCCGATGCCGTTGTACGCAAACCTGCCGGCAGGAGCGCGCCAGGCTGAACCGGCAGTATTGGGAGCCGAACGCTCAAATGCGGGCTCGCTTCCTCGATCCGCTCATTAGCGAAAAACGGCCAGTTGCCGATGAGTTTCCTGCCTTTGCCGATCTGAAGGTTGGGCGCGACGACCGGCTTTGGATACGTGAATTCGTGTCGCCCGCATCCCGGGCGCAACCGCGCTGGCTCGCGTTCGATGCCAACGGGCACTTCCAATGCGCGGCCGCAATTCCGGCATTCGAAAACCTGTTCGAGATCGGTGCCGATTACTTGCTCGCCCTCACCAGGGACGAAGCAGGCGTCGAGCGCGTCGTGCAGCACTCGCTCGGCCGGCCGACTCCTTGATGAGGCGTCACGCACGGAACGCCGACGCCAGTGCCCGATCGAACGTTTTGACCGCACTCACACCGCGGCGCGTGCACGATGCGAGGTGTACAAGGTCACGCGCCGCTAGCGCCGGGTGCCGATCCACTAACGATCGAGCAAGCTCGACATCCTCTGCTTCCAACGGCCAGATCGATCCCAACCGTGCCCGCGCCAATGTGAGGGCGGCATCGAGGGCGTCCAATCGGTTGACCGGCACGTACGCATGCATCAGTTCCTGCAAAACCTCCGCGGAGCTCACCAGCACTTCCCCGGATGCAGTGTGCTCCACAAAAAACGCGCGCGCTTCGGACTTCAACGGATGCTCGCGTCCGACCGCATGCATGAAGACATTCGTGTCTACGTAAATCACGCTGGCGCGGCGCCTTTCGCGATCGACTGTTCGATCACCTTACGATGCTCCTCCCAGTCGGGTTCGCGTCCCTTTTCACGACCGTCGATTTCCTCGAAAAAGGCCAATAGCTCCTCAACCGTCTCGAGCCGCGACTCGGATTGCGCCGCCGCCAGCTTCTCCTGTGCTGCCGCCCGCAACCATTCACTCAGCGACTTACCCTCGCGGGCAGCCAACCTGCGGTACCGCTCCTTCTCGGCTTTGTCGACGACAATGTGGATGCGCTCTACCATTCCGCCCTCCATGCACATGATTTATGCACACACAGGATAATCATACACATGATCGCACTCAAGCTCGACAGGCTAGCGGTACGGCATGAGGGCTAGGTGTGTCCGGGTCAGCAGCCGTGTGGAGGAGGGAGGCCTGAGGACTGCGGTGTCGGACTGAGGACTAGGACCAGGGTTGCAGCCGCGGCCTGCTGAACAGTTTGCCGTCGGCGCCGATGATTCCATTACCACCCTAGTCCTGGTCCTTAGTCCTACACCTAGTCCTCCGGCCTCCTTCCTCCTCATTCGCACGATTGCGCTGGGACGAGGCGCCTCTCGTCCGGCCTTCCTCCTCGTGCGCACGATCGCGCTCGGACGAGGCGGTTCTTGCCAGCCATCGCAAGGCCAACGACAATCCCTGCAACGCTTACCACAGGGGCTCCAATGTCGGGATTCAAGTTGATCCGCCCGTTCTCATTCGTAGTCGCACTCACGCTGATTTCAACCCCACTCCTCGCTCAGCGCGGTGGCGGCCGCGGCGGGCAGGCGCAGCCTGATCCATTCCCGACCACGATCCCGGCGGATGACGCGCGCATAACCGCGCTCAAGCGGGAAGCGATACGCATGGTGGATAGTATGTCCACGACCGTGCAACAGATTGTCGACATGCTGTTCAGCTTCAGCGAGCTGGGCATGCAGGAGACCGAGACCGAGCGGTACCTCACCGGATTGCTGCAGCGGAACGGTTTCACCATCGAACGTGGTGTGGGCGGCATGCCGACCGCCTGGGTGGCGAAGTGGGGAACCGGTAAGCCGGTGCTGGCGCTCGGCTCGGATATCGATGGGATCCCGCAGGCGAACCAGAAACCGGGCGTTGCCTATCGCGATCCGATCGTCGTGGGAGCACCCGGGCACGGCGAGGGGCACAACTCGGGGCAGGCGGTGAACATCGTGGCCGCATTTGCGCTGAAGAGAATCATGGAGCGCGAACGGATTCCGGGCACGATCGTAATCTGGCCGGGTGTTGCCGAAGAGCAGATGGCCGGCAAGGCGTACCTGGTGCGCGCGGGCGTGTTCAGGGATGCCGATGCCGCGCTGTTCACGCACGTCGGAAACGGTTTTGGTGTGAGCTGGGGTCAGAGCGGCCAGATGGCGTTGATCAGTGCCGAATTCAACTTCCGAGGTGAGTCCGCGCATGCCGCGGGTGCGCCCTGGCGTGGTCGCAGTGCCGCTGACGCCGCGACGCTGATGGATGTGATGTGGAACTTCCGGCGCGAGCATCTGCCGCTCAATCATCGCTCGCATTCGGTCATCACTAATGGCGGCGATCAACCCAACGTCGTGCCGCCCACCGCTACCATCTGGTACTTCTTCCGCGAGTCCAACACGCCCCTGGTGAAATCGCTGTTTGCGCTGGGCGATACCCTCGCGCGGGCTGCTGCCATGGGCAGCGGCACCGGACTCGAGAGCGTGCGTGTGCTCGGCTCGGGCTGGAGCGGTCACTTCAACAAGCCCATCGCCGAAGCGACGGCCAACAACATCCGCATGGTCGGCCTGCCGACCTGGAGCGAAGCGGACCAGACGCTGGCCAGGTCACTGCAGTGTGAGCTGGGCGATCGCACTCCAAACGGACTGTCGAGCGAACTGGGCAATGTGATCAGCGGTCCGTCTACCGGCGGCACGGGTGGCGGCAGCGATGACATTGGCGATGTGTCCTGGAATCTGCCGACCGTCACGCTGCGCTACCCATCGAACATTCCGGGTCTGCCCGGACACAATTGGAGCAGTGCCATCGCGAGCGCCACACCGATCGCGCACAAAGGCGCGGTTGCCGGCGCCAAAGTGCAGGCCGCAACCATGATCGACCTCTACACCAAGCCGACCATCCTCGAGCAGGCCAAGCGGTACTTCAGTGAAGTGCAGACCAAGGACACGAAGTACGAGCCGCTGATGCGCGACACCGATCAGCCGCCAACGCATCTCAACCAGGAGATCATGGCCCGATACAAGCCCGAGCTGCAGAAGCACTACTACGATCCATCGAAGTTCAAGACCTATCTCGACCAGCTGGGCATCACGTATCCGACGGTGAAGCCGTGTCCGCCGGTTTCAACGGATTAACGAATGAACGGACGAGAACGACTACGACCACGACTACGACTACGAATTACGGGCGCCAGCCATCTGGATCTAACGAAGCCAGCCTCGTAGACCAAAGTGTAGGGAGCCCGTAATCGTAGTCGTAGTCGTAGTCGTAGTCGTTCTCGTCCGTTCATTCGTTAATCCGTTGATTCGTTAGCCAAGTGTCCCGTAATGAACCGCAGAACATCAGTCGCCGCCGGCGGATCGTAGTTCGAGAGTATGATCACGGTATATCGACCGATCCGGCTGAACTCGAAGTTGGCAC
This sequence comes from Gemmatimonadota bacterium, assembly GCA_040902615.1. Taxonomy (GTDB): domain Bacteria; phylum Gemmatimonadota; class Gemmatimonadetes; order Longimicrobiales; family RSA9; genus JBBDWZ01. The sequence continues at coordinate 4,572 of JBBDWZ010000293.1, forward strand.
CGGCTCCACCACCGTTGGCCAGCAGCTGCCGACCGCCGGGACCGGTCATGAAGGTACGCCCCGCAGTGGCAGCGCCCGCGATTTTGCCGGAGCGCAATGCGTTGTCCAATCGCAGGATGTCGTGCACGTTCGAGTAGCCGCCGCCAGCGGATGAGCCGCGTTTGGCGAGGCTCCAGGAATTGACCGCGCGCGGCCCGCTCGGGCGCGGCGCTGCACCCAGCGAATCTTCCATCGTATAACCGACCGCCTTATCGGCTGGCCACTGGTCGATGGTCAGGTACTGCGTTGTCTGCATGCCGGCGGGCTCGAAGATATTCTTGCGCACGTAATCGTAATACGACTCACCATTCACGACTTCGATGATTCGGCCCAGCAGGATGTATCCGGCGTTCGAGTAGCCCATGCGGGCGCCTGGCTCGAAGGCGAGTGCGTCGTTGACGAAGAGCGGAACCACATCGGCCAGCGCTTCCAGGCGGGTGCGACGACTGCGGAAGGCCTCGTTCCAGTACGATCCCAGGCCGGACTGGTGGCGCAGCAGATGATTGATCGTGGCCTTGTTCCGGATCGTGGCGTTGGGGTAGTCGGGCAGGAATTTGCCGACGGTGTCGGTCAGTGACAGCCGGCCGGCATCGACCAGCTGAGCGATGGCGATTTTGGTAAAGACCTTGTCACCCGAAGCGAGGTTGAAGCGCGTGCCGGTGCGGATGGGGCGCTTTCGTTCGGCGTCGGCCTGACCGCGCGCCAGTTCGAGCAGCGGTTCGCCATCCCGCGCGATCAACACCACACCGGAAAAAGCTCCGGCCTGGGCCTGCTTGTCGACGAACGCAGTGACCGACCGAATGAGGGTCGAGTCCTGCGCCCATAGGGCCAGCGTCAACACCAACGTGTGCATGAATGCTCCTGATACGAGGTTGAAAGCAGACAGGTCAACCACTGGGAGCGTTACCGGGATCGAAGCTGGTAACACAAAAGACCAGCAATCTGTCTGCATGTGGTGAGCGTCATGGAGCACGGGCAGTGGTCGGCCGCGGACGCCGAAGCGGTCGCCCGCGCATTGAACGGCCAGCGCGATGCCTTCGACCAGCTCGTGCGGCGCTATCTCACGGTCGTGCACGCGGTCGCGTTGGCCGTGCTGGGTGACTCACGCGATGCCGATGATGCGTCGCAGGATGCGTTCATGATCGCCTGGCAGCGGCTTCGGGAGTGCCGTGAGCCGGCGCGATTCAAGTCATGGCTGCTGCGCATCACGCGCAATCGCGCGTACAACATCGCGCAGTACAACCGCGTGCGCCGGCACGAGCCGCTCGACAGCGGACTGCGATCGCGCCAGCACGATCCGGCCGAGAGCCGTGAGCTGAATGATGTGCTGACGACGACACTCGCACAGCTCAAGCCGGTACAACGCGAAGTGCTGCTGCTGCACGACCTGGAGGGACTGCCGCACGCGGAGATCGCAGCGCTGATCGATAGCTCGGAGTTGATGAGTCGAAAGCACCTGATGAACGCACGCAAGCGGATGCGCGAGCTGTTGAGCCGCTACGGAGAACAATCGTGAACCAATACGACCCGATCGATCTGAGTTCGCTGCGAGACCAACACTGGACCGACCACGCTGACCGCCTGGCCAGCCGGGTGGCGGCCGGCCTCGGCGAAACGCCGCGTAGCCTGCCCACACCGCTGCAGCTGACGTTCGAGGTGGCGGCCGGTCGGGTCGCGGCGAGCGCGACCGCCGTTGTCGTGATTGCCATCGCGTGCGCACAGCTCTGGGGTACCAGCGGCGCAGGAACACCCTCAATCGCGGATCTGATTGGTAGTGAACGCGTACCCACTGCCGCTGATGTATACCTGGCGATGCGTGGGCAGCTGCCATGAATACGCGCCGCTATTTCATCGTGCTCGCCGCATTCCTGCTCACGTTCGCCGCTGGCGGCGCATCCGTCTACGCCGCGCGCGGACTGGGCGCACGGCGGGTTGCGACCGGCACGCTGCCACAACCATTTACGGAACTCGGTCTGGATTCCGCGCAGCAGGCGCGAGTCAGCGCGATCTTCGCGGCCTACCAGCCTCGTACAGATTCGGTGATCACCAGTCTGATTCCGCGGCTCAAGGGACTCGCGGACTCGATGCATGCCGAGATTCTGCCTATACTCGAGCCCGAGCAAAGAGCGAAGTTGAACGCTGCGCAACGTCCACCCACTTACCTGCTCAAGCGCAGGTCGGGGGAGCGCGTTCAGGTGGACACCCTGCGCTTGAAGGAATGAACGAATGAACGAATGAACGGACGAGCACGAGCACGACCACGAGTACGAATTACGATTACGGGCTCTAACCATCTGGATCTAGCGAAGAGAGCTTCGTAGACCGAAGTGCGGGGAGCCCGTAATCGTCAATCGGCCTCGTGGTCGTGCTCGTGCTCGTCCGTTAATCCGTTATCCGGCAACTCCAGCGTAAACGTCGCTCCTGCGCCAACCTGGCTGGCCAGGGTGATGCGCCTCCCTGACCCCTGATCCGATGCGCCAAGTTGGGCTAATGTGCCCATGCCTCATGGTCACTCCTGATCGCATTCTCTTCACCACAGCACGGACAATCCAAACTCACATCCGAGGAGGGAATGTGTTCAGGTCAGCCTTTCCAAAATTGGCAGCGCGTCTCTTTGCGCTGGGGCTCGTGGGGTCGACGCTGGCGTGCGCCGGCGCATTGCCGCGGCCGGGCCAGATCGTGGCACCGCCCGCGCGAACCGACAACTCGGGCAAGTTCCTGTCGCCGTATACATCGGATGGCACGGTGGCGCCCTGGGTGGTAAAGGGACGCTCGGCAAAGCTGGGTGCCGCGGTCGGCAGCTTTGCGGGACGCAAGGGCGGTGAAGCGGCGCTGAATACGGTTCCGCTGGTGGGCGGCTGGCTCGGCGGCAAGGCAGGCGATCGGGCCGGTCGTGAGATCGCGCTTCGCTGGGTTGGCGGCGAGAACGCGATGCGCGAGACCTCGGATCTGTCGTTCGACCAGGTCGATGACATGATCGTCTACCTGTACTCGAAGCATTACGTCGAAAAGGACAAGGAGTGGGAAGAAGTCTTCGATCTCACCAAGCAAATCTACCCCGATCTCGAGAAGCGTTGGACCAAGGCAATCAAGAAAGCGAAGCGTGCGTGATGAACATGCGATTGACTGTGGTCTGTCTGGCGGCCATCGCGAGCGCAGGCTGCGCCGCCGGTCGTGGCGGTGGCGCGGGCGATCTTGCGCCCCAATACGTCGACCCGAGTACGGCGGTGCGCGGCATTAGCGGCATCGGTTTCGAGTCGCAGGACATCAAGGAAATGACGGACCGGATGGTCCGCGATCTCCTGCGCATGCCGGCCTTCGGCAACGCGACGAGTGCACCACGCGTGATCATTGACGATACTCGTTTCCTCAACGAATCGAACCAGGTGGTCAATCTGAATCTGCTGCTGGATCGACTACGCATCGAGCTGATGCGTGCGTCGGAAGGCAAGATCCAGTTCGTATCCAGGCAGAATGTCGACCTGGTCGAGCGGGAACGCTTGCTCAAGTCGAACGGCACCGTGGATGCCCGCTCGAGCGACCACAAGAGCTCCGTGGCCGGTGCCGAATTCCAGCTCGTCGGCAAGATCACATCGCAAACGAGCACCAGTAACGGCTCGGGCGTGAAGTCGAACTACTACCAGTTCTCCTTCGAGATGCTCGATCTCCGTACGAGTGTCTCGGTCTGGGGCAATCTGTACGAAGTGAAAAAGGCGGGAGCCGATGATCGCATCTATCGGCAATAGCCTGAAGCGTTGCGCAACCGCGCTGGCGCTCCTGCTGGTCGTGCAACCAGCGGCCGCCCAGAAGCAGGGCGACGATTCCGTGCTGCGCGCGCTGGTCGGCGGTACCCGGGCCTTCGCGCTGGGCCATGATCGCGAAGCGGCCGGCTACTTCGATGTGGCGGTCGATGCGATCAGTGCGATCTGGGGAGCTTCGCCCCAGTCCGCGGATGCACGCTCGCTCTGGTACGAGGAAGCCGTAAAGCCATTCAAGGGCGACCCGTACGAGCGAATGATGGCGTTTTACTACCGCGGCCTGGTCTTTCTCAAGCAACACGACTTTGGCAATGCTCAGGCCGCATTCCGCATGTCGGTGCAGCAGGATGCGTTCGCAGAGGAGGAACAGAACAACTACGACGCCGTGTTGCCGCTGTTTCTCCAGGGCTGGGCGCTTCAGCAGCAGGGGAGCAGTGTCGGCGCGCGCGAAGCGTTCCGCATGGTGCGCGAGCTGCGACCCGATTTTCCGGTTGATGACCCGACGATAACGGCGGCTAACACCGTGGTCGTAGTCGAGACCGGAAACGGGCCGCGCAAGGTCGCGGACGGCGTGGGCTCGTACAAACTGCGGTTTTTCCGAGGCAAGAATTTTCAGGAAGCCCGGGCCACGGTAAGGCTGCCCGATGGCCGGCAGGTCCCGCTATACCCGATCGAGGATGTGTATTGGCAGGCGACCTCGAGAGGTGGCCGTCAGGTGGATTACATCTTCGAAGGCAAGGCGCGCTTCGCCGAACGCAATGAGAACATTGGGTCGGCGTTGTCAGTGGCTGCTTCCGATCTGGCGATCCGCAAATACCAGCATGATGGCAAGGCCGGCGATGGCATGAGCAAAGCGGCCGATGCGCTGAGTGTGCTGAGCATCGGTGCCCTCGCACTATCAGCCCGTGCCAAGCCTGCAGTCGACACGCGATACTGGGACAACCTGCCCGACGCGGTCCACATCGCAGTGCTCGACCTGCCACCAGGTCAACACACACTCGGCCTGTCTTTCACGTCTGCGACCGGCGCGGCGCTGCCCGAGCTCGATCGAACGGTTCAACTGACGATTCCGCCTGCACCTGGCAAACCGGCCCTGGTCTGGGCCAGCTCGCGGGATCGCACGTCCAGGTATGTCCTGAAAGCGAGGAACTGATGACAAATCTGAAGCAACCGGCAGCCGCACTGATCGCTGTCCTGCTCATGAGCGGCTGCATAAAACGCGACGAGATGAGTGCGGTGCAGGCGACCCGCAATCTGGGATACAACACGCCCATGAACACGGCCGCGTTCGTCGACCCGGGCCTGGAGCGCCGTTTCACGGTCGAACAGACGAGTGCTGCACGGTCGGCAACCAACACGCTGATCGTGAAGGCGGAAGTGCGCAATCGCACGGAAGCCGATACCAAGCTGTCATTGCGCACGCGTTTCTACGACGCGCAGCGCCAGCCAGTCGAAGAATCGTCCTGGGCCGTTTTGTACGTAGCCAAACGGGGCTTGAAGACCTACGAAACGTCGTCGACTCGCACCGACGCCGTCTTTTACTACGTCGAAGTCATGGAAGGCAGGTAGCCATGCGTAACAGGAGCGCTCTTTGCCTCGCACTGTTGGCCCTGGGTTGTCGGACCTGGGAGCCGACGCCGGCACCGCCGGGAGTCCCGATGACGCAGCATCCGGCGGTCGAGTCGGAGCCGGTCATTCCGGCGTTGGCCATGAAGTCGTCAGGGCCGGTCGATGACGCTGTGGTACTGAATACTGGAATCGACGCGTTCCGCGCACTGGTTGCGCGACGCGGTACGGTCCGGGTGATCACGTACTACAACCAGCAGCTCAATTCCGGAATCGCGGCTTTCCGATCCCCCGGGCGGGGCGTGATCGAAATCGATTACCTGGAAAACGGACCGCGCGGTAAGACCACTGCGAAGAAAACCGTAACCATTCACGATGCGCAGCTGGCCCAGCAGGTGGCCGGCAGCGGCGACATCGCCGCACTCATCGCGCATCGCCTCGAGGCCGCGTTGAATCGCCATCTGCTTCAGGGCAATGCGCGCGTGGTCGACAATGCACTGCTGATGCG
>JBBDWZ010000294.1:0-10431 GCA_040902615.1 Gemmatimonadota bacterium
ATCGGCACATTCAAGAGTACGGCGGACCCGCCCCAGCCTGACAACACCGCGATGTACTGTTTGCCGCCGGCGATGTAGGTGATGGGCGGTGCAGCGATACCAACGCCCGTATCGAATTCCCACAACACCTTGCCGTCGTTGGCGCGATAGGCGCTGAGCTTGCCATCGGCACGGCCCTGGAACACGAGGTTGCCGGCCGTGCTCAGAGTCCCGCCGCTTAGCGGCAGCGGATGTTCGACTCGCCAGACCTCCTTCTGCGCGACCGGGTCCCAGGCTATCAATCGGCCAGTCGGCGGCTGGGAGAACCACTTCGCGAGCTCGGGGCCACTGTAGCGATTCAACGCGTCGCCCACGTTCGTTTTGCGCTGATCGTATTTCCATGCATCGTCGACCACGTAGACGAACTTGGCGTCGATTACCGGGAAGTAGACCAGTCCCGTGTTCGGATTGAACGACATCGGATGCCAGTTGTGCGCACCATAGGGTCCCGGCGCGACCAGTGTTGCACCGGTCAGCTTGCGCGCGGCTTCCGATTCGATGGGGCGGCCGTTTGCATCGATTCCGGTCGCCCAGTCGATGTTCGTGAAATTCTTTGCCGAGAGGAGCTTGCCGTTTTCGCGATCCAGCACGTAGAAGAAGCCATTCTTGGGCGCCTGCATGATGACTCGCTTTGGACTGCCATTCATCTCGAGCGTGGCCAGCATGAGTGGCTGCGTTGCAGTGAAGTCCCAGTTGTCACCGGGTGTAGTTTGATAGTGCCAGACCTGATCGCCATTATCGACGCGCAGCGCGATGATCGATGAGAGGTACAGATTGTCGCCGGTGCCCTGGCTGCGCAGCCGCTGGAACCACGGTGATCCGTTGCCGGTGCCTACGTACACCAGCTGCAGCGCCGGATCATAGACGATCGCGTCCCACGCCGTACCGCCACCGCCGGCCTTCCAGTACTCGCCGGCCCAGGTAGCCGCCGCGCGTTTCATCGCTTCCGATTCAAAAGGCTTGGCCGGGTCACCCGGCACCGTATAGGTGCGCCAGACCAACCTGCCATCAGCCGCATCATACGCCGACACGTAACCGCGCACGCCGAACTCAGCGCCACCATTACCGATCAGCACGTTGCCGGCGGCAATGCGCGGCGCACCCGTGATCGAGTATGCACTGTTGTCCGGTGTCGTCTTCACCTCCCAGGCAAGCGTGCCGGTTTGCGCATCAACCGCAATCAGCCTACCGTCGAGAGTGCCCGCGTACACGCGGCCGCGATACAAGGCGGGACCGCGATTCACCACGTCGCAGCAGGCGAAGCGGGCGAACTCCTTGGGTACTTTCGGGTCGTAGGTCCAAAGCTGCCTCCCGGTGGCCGCATCGACCGCGTGCAGCACGCTCCAGGCGCTGGTCGTGTACAACGCGCCGTTGTGCACGAGAGGAGTGCCTTCCAACCCGCGATTCGTGTTCAGCTCCAGCGACCACGCCAATCCCAGCCGGCTGATGCTTGCCTCGCCGATCTGCTTCAACGGACTGAAACGCTGCTCTTCATACGTGCGTCCGTAGGTAAGCCAGTTCGCGGAATCATCCTCCGCCGCACTCAAGACGCTGTCATCCACTCCGGTGCGGGAATCGCAGCCGATAACGAGCGCAGTCAAGATCAGATAACGAGTAGCTGCAGAAAGACGGGCCATTGCAGTCTCCTTTCGGAATTGCAGCGGTGCGGCTTGACTGGCGATTGGAATTGCAGTGGCCTCAACCTAAAACTGCTGGCAGGCAACCGCGGGGGAGTACGGTCGCATTGGTCGGCTCGCTGCAATAGTGTGCAAGCTCACTGCGCCGACCAAAAGATGACACATGCGCCCATAAGGGCAACAGCAGCGCAACCATTGGGTGATCGCAGCGACTCCGCGTTGCACGACCGCAACAGCTGGTTGGTCCCTTCTGAGGGAGCTTCAAGGTTTTTCGCAGTGCGGCGTAGTTGAATCCAAGGTTCGGCCAGCGGCCCAATCCCTGCCCTGACCAACGACAGCATTTGGATCATGCCGTCGCTTCAATCACCTCGGTTGGAATTCGTGACGCAAAAACCTGCATCCTGGCTGCTCCGTACGTGGCAATGGCTGACCGGCCAGCAGGAGATCATGCGCCTCGCCGCGCTGGTCGCGACCGCGGCTTTCCTGGCCGACTGGGCGTCGAAGAGTTGGGCGCTCGATGCGCTGAAGCATGCCTCGGCGTCACTGGGTTCTCTGGTCCTCGAGCTCGAGACCAACCACGCATTCGCCTTCTCGGACGGTGCAGCCAGCGTGTCGCCCCAAACCGTGATCGGCGTACGACTGATCGCGCTGTTGGTCATTGCCGTCGTCTTTGGCCGCATTTTGATGCGCGATCGTCGTAGTGCGGCGGGAACCGGTTTGATTCTCGGCGGCGGCTTCGGCAATGCGACCGACGTAGCCTTCCGCGGCGGCGTCGTCGATTTCATTGGCGCCGGCCCGCTCACGCTCGATTACGCCGGCGATCCGATACAGCTGCATTTCTTCTTCAACACAGCCGACCTTGCGATCCTGCTTGGAATTGGTTTGATGGCACCCATGATCAACCTTTACGCACTGGCCGCCCAACGTCGGCTCGGCGAATGGGAGACACGTTGGTCCCGCGACCGGCGCCTGTTCCTGTAGCCGAAGCGCGTGCAGGAGCTCCGGCGGGCATGCCATATGCACATTTGATGACTCGGGTTTCTGCCAGCTAGTCAAAACGATCCACCGTCGGCGAGCCTCGTTGCGAACCAAAGAAGCAACACTGCTGTGCAGCCTGCTGGTTGCCTGCGATCGTGGGCCGGCCGTCGAGGCGCCGCCGCCAGGCATGAGCGCAGATGTCGATTCTCTGCCCGCACTCGAGCTGTCATTGATCGAGGCCCCGATCTCCTACGACCTGACGCCCATCATCGCCGAGCTCGAAGCCGTTGTACCGAAGCGCTTTGGCGATCTGAGCGAGCGGCGCGAGCACCCGAAGAACAAGCGGGTGCGCTTCGCATTCGAGGCCGAGCGCTCGCCTTTCGTGGTCGAACTGGATGCCGGCGTTGTACGTATGACCGCCACCATCACCTACGCCGGCCGCGCCTGGTACAATCCACCGATCGCCCCGGAAATGAGCGCGTCGTGCGGCACGGGTGATCAGCGGCCGCGCGCGCGAGTCGAAATCGTCTCACCGATGCGGATCAGCGCCGACTGGAAGCTGCGCAGTGCAACCACAGTGCAGCGGGTAGAGCCGTTCGAGCCCGGCGAGCGCGATCAGTGCGAGGTTACGGTGCTCAAGATCGATGTGACCGAGCGCGTGATCGACGCGGCGCGCGGCCTGCTCGAGAAGAACACGAAAGCCATTGACGCGAAAGTCGCGACCATCGACCTCCGCTCGAAGTTCGAGGAATGGTGGTCGATCGTCCAGCAGCCGATTCACTTGAGTGACAGTGTCTGGCTCGCCATCAATCCAAAGGCCGTGCAGGTCGATCCGGCAAGCGGTTCGCGCAAGCTGCTGCGCACCGGTATTGGTCTACTGGCCGAGCCGCGCATCGTCATTGGCCGCCGGCCGGCAATTGCGGCCGTGCCCCTGCCGCGCCAGGTGTCGGCAACCGAAGCGCCCGATGGATTTCACATCCTGCTGGAAGGAGTGCTCCCGTACGACATCGCCAGCAAGCTGCTGACCGAAGAGCTGCGTGGTCAGAAAATCAAAAAGGGTGGTCACACGATCACGGTCGTGCGGACCCGCATGTTCGGCGTAGGCGGCAACAAGATCGCGCTCGAGGTCGAGTTCCGAGGATCCGCCGACGGCCGCGTCTATTTCGTGGGTACGCCGCATTACGATTACGGCGGTGACCGATTGTACGTGCCGGATCTCGAGTACGATGTTGGCAGCGCGCACATGCTGGTGCGCGGCCTCGAGTGGCTGAAGCACGACGACCTGCGCGACTATCTGCGCGACAAGGCGCGCTGGCCGGTCGGCGGACTGATCAAGCAGGGGCAGGAGCAGCTGGTCAAGGGACTGAACCAGGAGCTCGCGCCCGGCGTTCAGCTCACCGGCGAGGTGACGCGGGTGAAAATCGTGGGTGTACACGCCGCTCGTGATGCCGTGCGCGTGCGCGCGCATGCAGACGGTGCAGTGCAATTGGATGTGCGACCCTCGAAAAAATAGCGGCTGTCCAACACCGCGTGGCTACTTCATTCCCATTTCCCGGTCGACCCGCGCAAACAGACGGGCAAAACGCGGGTCCGAGCGCACCGGATCCAGCGCAGGGTCGCTGCGGTAGGCGCGATGACCCCAGTGCCAGCTGCTGCGCTCGAGCCACGCGAACGCGCTGTCCGCCTCGCCCAGTGCAATGTGCGCCCGTGCCACGTTGAACGCTTCCAGGGGCTGCGATTTTGCCCGACGTAATGCGGCGTGTGCATCCGCTTTGCGGCCGGCGAGGGCATGGACGTAAGCGAGGTCGGCCAGAAAGTCCGGGCGCTCGGGCGCGAGCTCGATCGCCTTTTGCATCTGCGCGATTGCAGCATCCCACTTGCCCTGCTGCGCATCGATCAGGCCCAGCCAGCGTACGGCACTCGGATACAGTCCGATTTCGAGGGTCCGGCGGAATTGCTCGAGCGCGCAGTCGTAATTGCGCATGACATAACACTGCACGGCATAATTGTGGGTCGGTACAATGCCGAATGGGTCGAGCTCTGCGGCGCGGCGACTCTCGCGCAGCGCATCTTCGGAACGGTCCATCCCACGCAGCAGCAGCGAATACCATGAATGGGCGGTCGCGTTACCGGGGTTCAGCTCAATGGCGCGGCGGAACTCTCGTTCTCCGGCGGGCCAGTTTCGTTGCCAGATGGAGGCGACCGCGGCTGAGACATGCGCGTCCGCGGATTCATCGTCGAGCGCGAGAGCTCGTGCGGACGCCCACCTCATGCGGCTGATGACCTCGGTCTCTGGCAAACTGGAGAGATTCAGCAGAAAGCTCGTGCCATACGCATTGGCCATTCCGGCGTAGGCATCCCCATAGCTCGAGTCGCGCTCGATCGCCCGGTGATAATACGCGATCGCGCGTTCGTGTCCCTCGCGTGTCCGCGTGCTCCAGGCAAATTGACCGCGCTGGAAGAGCTCGTAGGCTTGCGCATCGCTTGTACCCTGCTTCACCAGGAGCCTGCGCGTGCGCGCGGCCAGTTTCACTTCGAGAGCATGGGCAACGTCCCGCGCGATTTGCTCCTGTACGCGGAAGTTGTCGTGCAGCTTGTGCTCGTAATTCTCGGCCCAGATGTGTCCGTCCACTCGCGCATCGATCAGCTGCGCCGAGATGCGCACGCGACCAACGTCCGGACGCACACTGCCTTCCAGGATGTGATCGACCTTCAGCTCCCGTGCAATCTGCGGCAGTGACTTCTTGCTGCCTTTGTAATGCATCGCTGACGTTCGCGAGATCACCTTCAGCCCGGGGATCGCCGCCAGCCGCGTGATGATCTCCTCGGTGAGTCCATCGCTGAAGTACTCGTTGTCCTGATCGCCGCTCAGGTTCACGAAGGGCAGCACGACAATCGATTGCTCAGGGTCGGGCGTGCGCGGCCACACCGCCCAAACCGCGCCGGCCAGAATCAGCACAGACGTCAGCGCGATACCCGCGCCCCAACGTTTTCCGTCTCGCCCAGATCGTAACGGCACAGGCGCCGGCAACGGAACCAGCGCGCTGGAAAGGACCACCGCGCTGTCGATCCGCGATCCGCGATCCGCGATTCCGGTTTCACGATCCGCGATCCGCGATCCCCGATCCTCCAGCACAGCCACCTCGGCAAGCGTGGAACGGAGCCGCTCAGCCAGGGCCACGACCTCGGCAGACGGTTCCATTCCGAACTCTTCCTGCAGCAATCGCCCATGGATGGCGGCGTGCTGAAGTGCGCCGGCCCGGTTGCCGCTCGCCTCATATGCCCGCATGAGCTGAAGCGCGACCCGTGAATCGTACGGGTCCTGTGCTGCCCGCAGCTTCCACCAGTCCAGTGCTTTCGGAAAATCGCCAGCGTCAGCGGCCGTCTGGGCAAGCGCTTCCAGCGCGTTGCGGTAGCCACCCGCGTGGCGCTCACGCTCGCGGTCTACCCAGTGCTCGAACTCCGGCGCATCGCTCAGGAAGAAGCCGTCGAGAAACGGGCCCTGATACAGCGACAACGCCCGTTCGTGGTCCGCTCCATCGAGAGCGGATTCGAACTCGACCACGTCCACCTGGACCAGGTCGGTATTGAGCCGAAGCTCGTCACCCGTGGAAAGCAGCGCGCTTTCGTCGAGCGCCGACCGGATCACGTAGGTGGCGACTTTCAGGAGGTTGCGGCCCCGTTCGGGATCACTTTCCGGCCAGAGGTAAGCGATCAGCTTGTCACGGCTCAGGCGCCGGCCGGGAGCCAGCGCCAGCAGCGCGAGCAGCGCGAGCCGGTGCCGCTGGCTGGCCCGGCCGGCTAGCTGGACGCCATCCCGTTCGAGAGCCGGAACGCCGAAGAGTTTGAGCTGAAACATCAGAGAGGGGATCCTTAGCGAGTTCACCCACCCGACACCGTGGGGTCACCACCCGCTCGCAATTTATACCCGCGTTGCCGCTACGTAGTAGGCGTCTGCCACGCAAACCATTGTCGATTCACAACGAACCCCTCACGGAGGCACACAATGTCGACTCGATTTCTCATGCGCAGCGGACTGCTTGCAGTCGCCGCTGCCATGCCCTTCGCATGCGCGCAGGAAACCACAACACCGCTCCAGCCCTCGGCGAATGTAGCGCCGTTCGCGACCGGGCTGGTCACGCTGGAATGGCAGGAACAGGCCCGCAACCTGGTCGCGGCCAACCGGCTCAATCCGCTGCAGGCTGCCCGCGTATACGCAGCGTTGAGCGTTGCGCAGAGCCGCGCGCTGAACCAGGCCGATGCGGTCGTACCGGCCAGCGAGGCGGATCCAACCGGCTTCGGCCCGGGTGGCCGCAGCCGGTATGAAGCCAGGCGTGGTGCCGTAGCGGGTGCATCCGCCCGCGTGCTCGGCTTCCTCTTCCCGGCTGCGGCCAACCAGCTCGAGCAGACGCTGAACGCGCAGGGCGACGCCGGCCCCGGCCATGTGCACCCACAGTTCACAAGCGCCATAGCAATGGGCCACACCGCCGGCGATGCGATGATCAACCACCTCCAGAAGGACGGATTCACCAAGCCATGGACCGGCACGGTTCCGAGCGGTCCTGGCCTCTGGATTCCGAGTGCACTGCCACCCGCGGGCGGCGTGTTGCCCGATGTAACGCCTTACTTCCTGACGTCGGGCTCGCAGTTCAGGCCCGCGCCGCCGCCGGCCTTCGGCTCTGCTGCATTCAATACCGATCTGAACGAGGTGCTCACGCGCAGCCAGAACCGCACGGCAGACGAGCTCGCTTTCGCGCGGCACTGGGATTTCTCGACCGGCAGTCCCACGCCGATCGGATTCTGGAACGGCGTCGCGGCGGATTACGTCGCGCAGAGCAACCTCGACGAGCGTGCAGCAACCCAGGTGTTCGCACTCATGCAGCCGGCGATTTTCGATGCGCTGATCGGCTGCTGGGATGCCAAGTATCATTACTGGGTGCTTCGGCCGACGCAGGCGAATTCGGCGATCTCACTGGCATTCGCGCTTCCCAACCATCCGTCGTTTCCTTCCGGCCACTCGTGCGCATCCGCCTCAGCCGCGCGGGTACTCACACATTTCTTCCCCGACCGGGTTGGCCAGCTGAACGGATGGGTCAACGATGCCGGACTCTCGCGCATCATCGCGGGGATTCACTACCGGTTCGATATCAAGGCCGGAGAGACGCTGGGTAGATCAGTAGCGGATTGGGCGATCGCGCACGCGCAGTAACGCCCAGAAACAGAGACAGAGGCAGGGACCGAGTCAGAAGCGGAGACAGAATCAGAGACGGAATCAGGATCAGAAGCAGGTACAGTGACGGCGGGCCAGAAGCAGAAACAGAGGCAGAAGCGGAGACAGAAGCAGGTACAGTGACGGCGGGCCAGAGGCAGAAGCAGTTACAGAAGCAGCGACAGAGACTGCGACAGAAAGGGAAAGACTACCGTCGCTCTTCTGGGAATTCGCAATTTTCAACAGCGGGTTGGCGCCTCCTCGGACCGTCAGGAGCCGATGAGGTGATCCGAGCATCAGAGGCAAAAATACCAGGTGCGTCAGATCTGGTTCTGACCCGCCGTCACAGTACCTGTTTCTGTCTCTGTCTCCGCTTCTGGCCCGCCGTCACTGTACCTGCTTCTGTCTCTGTCTCTGTCTCCGTCTCTGTCTCTGGCCCACGCTTGACCTCGGCTGAATCGAGTGTGCAGCTTGATGGCGTCACCTGCAACGAGGTCGGATCCGGCGTGACTGAGAAACCGCTTAAGGTGGTCTTGCTGCGATCGGTGCTTTGGCGGCGACGCGACGAACCTGCGATGCAGTACTCCAGGTTTCAGGAATTCGCAGAGGGCTACATTATCGACGGCCGGGTTCTGACCGTGCTGAGCGGGCAGCCGGCGGAGATCCACTACAGCGTGATCTGTGACCGGGCCTGGCAGACCCAGCACGCGTACGCGGCGATTTATCAGGGCACCTCGACTCGGCAGCTTCTGCTGCGGCGCGACGAGCAGAATCAGTGGTGGCGTGGCGAGGAGCGGCTTCCGGATCTCGATGGCATCGTTGATGTCGATCTCGCGCTCACCCCGTCGACCAACACGCTGCCGATCCGTCGGCTGAATCTGGCCGTTGGAGAATCGAAGTCGACCGACGCTGCGTGGGTGCGCTTTCCGGAATTGACGATCGAACGACAGCACCAGCGCTACACGCGCGGCGCGGCTCATCGCTATCGCTTCGAGATTGACGGCGGTGCATTCACTGCGGAACTCGAGGTTGATGAGACCGGTGTGGTCATTCGCTACGAAGACCTGTGGGAGCGAGTCTGACCGGCCTGCTGCGCACAATGTCGCTGGCCGCGCTGGTGGTTGGCGCGTGCGGCTCTCTCGTCTTGATGCTCCGTGCGGGTACTGACACACCAACGCTTTTGCTGGTGGTTTTTGTGGTCTGGGTGCTCTCACCCTTCATTGCCGCCTCATGGGCGATGAACGCTTCGAAGCGCTGGTCCGCTCGCACCCAAACGACTCTTTATTGCATGACCCTGGTGATTGCACTGGGCTCTCTCGCTGTTTACGGGAAACTCATTCGCCCGCCTGCCGGATCACCGGCTGCGTTCGTGTTCGTTGCCGTTCCACCCGTGTCATGGTTGCTTCTGGCTGTCCCGATTTCGATCGCCGCGCTACGATCGCGCAAGCGTTGACTGCCAATTCATGCATGCAACCTGCTGCTGTGCCTGTCTCCGATTGTCTGTCCCGTTTCAGTCTCTGTCTCTGCTTCTGATGCCGTCACTGTACCTGGGTCGGCATCTGTCTCTGTCTCTGTCCCTGCTGGCCCGCCGTCACTGTACCTGCTTCTGTCTTTGTTTCGGTCTCGGTCTCGGTCTCAGTCTCTGCTTCTATCTCTGATGCTGTAGCGTGGGTTTTTCCGGCGATCGGTGTCATCCTATTGGAAAAAGGAGGCCCGATGGCACGATTGGCCGGTGAGGACGAGATCCGGCGCATTTATCAGACGACGATCGACGATCTGTATGGGTTCGTCTCGCGTCGTTGTAATGGCGATCGTGACCTCGCAGAGGACGTCACCCAGGAAACCTGGCTGCGTGCCGTACGGGCCTGGCATGCCGACGGCGTTCCCGACCGCCCACTGGCCTGGTTGACGACGGTATCGCGGAATCTCCTGGCCAATCATTTTCGCCGCCTCCAGCCGGAGCCGCTTCACGAGGACGTCACCGAATCGGTTGCAGGCGACCCAATCGATGACGCGGACACGCGCCGGGCCCTGGTTTCCCGCGCGCTGGCCCGACTTCCGATTCCACAACTCCGCCTGCTCGAAGCATTCCACTTCAAGCGGCAACGCGTTGCCGACATCGCGGCAGAGCACGGCCTATCCGAGCGCGCCGTCGAGGGTCGGCTGCGCCGGGCTCGACAACAGCTTCGCCATCAGATCGAATCAGATCCAGACGCTGAAGGAGATATCCAATGACTGAAGACACGACTCATACGCCTGCTCCGGAGTTCCGCGCACAGTTGGAATGGGAGATCGCGCGCACTTATCGGCGGGAAGCCCGACTCGGCGCGCTCCGCCATGAAAAGCGAGGCCGCTGGTTGCGGGGCGCGGCGATTGTCGTCGCCTGCATTGGCATGGGCACCGCCAGCGGGCTGGCAACCGCGCAGGTGCGTTACAACGTGCAACGCGATTCGCTGCTCGAGGCCGCGCATGCCGAGCTCGAGATGATTTCGCTGCGTCTGGAGTTGGCTCGCGCACGCGCGGGTGATGTGATGAAGGAGGTCAAGATAGGCGCCGCGGGGACGGAAG
>JBBDWZ010000295.1:0-10302 GCA_040902615.1 Gemmatimonadota bacterium
TCGCTCACAGATGTTAACCGGACAGTACTGAGCGGACCTCGAAGTTCACGATATCGGCCGGGACTATGTGCTCGGTCGCTGGCTGGACAGCCTGCGTGTAGAGCACGTCCGGCGCTATCGACTTGACCGCAGCCGTCAAGAACTGAAACGACTGAGGACGAAACCATGGTTGAAGCGCAGGGCACGACGACTCGAGGCAGGCCGTGGCATTTGTGGCTGATCGGAATTATCGGAGCCCTGTGGAGTTTGATGGGTGTGGTGTCCTTCATTCTCACTCTGATGAAGGTCGAAGCTGTCATGAGCCGGTTTCCTCCGCAGCAACGCGAGTACTTCGAATCGTTCCCGTTGTGGGTCGATGCGTTCTGGGCGATCGGCGTGTTCGGTGGCGTGATCGGGTGCCTCCTGTTGCTTCTCGAGAACCGCCTCGCGTTTCATGTCTTGCTCGCCTCAGTGATCGGAACGATCGTGTCCACTCTCGGCCCTTTGTTTCTTCTTGGCGGGATGGACGTGATGGTCGAAACGAATGCGTTGGGTGTCACCATATTCCCCATTATCATCGGCGCATTCCTGGCGTATTACGCCCGTGCGATGAGCAAGAAGGGAGTGCTTAGCTAATGACGCGAAGGGTCATGCTCGCCGAGGCTGTCCGCATCGGTCTTTTTGCCTATGCCTTTGCGCTGACCGCGAGCGCGGCTGCAGTTGCCCAGGCCACGCGCTCCGGTAATCCTGTCCTGGCCGGCTGGTACGCCGATCCCGAGGCCCATGTGTTCGAGGGACGGTACTGGATATATCCGACGTACTCGGCGCCCTACAATCAGCAAACATTCATGGATGCGTTCTCATCACGAGATCTGATCACGTGGGAGAAGCATGCGCGCGTCATCGACATTCGTGATGTTACCTGGGCCCGCCGCGCGCTCTGGGCGCCGTCGATCGTCGAAAAGGACGGCTGGTACTACCTGTTCTTCGGCGCAAACGACATCCAGAACGATCAGGAGATAGGAGGCATCGGCGTGGCCCGTGCGCGCCGGCCCGAAGGACCCTTCAACGATTACCTCGGCAGGCCGCTGATCGACAAGTTCCACAACGGCGCACAACCGATCGATCAATTCGTGTTCAAGGACCATGATGGCGCGTACTACATCGTGTATGGTGGATGGCGGCACTGCAACATCGCGAAGCTCAATGCCGACTTCACGGGCTTCATTCCTTTTGCCGACGGCAGCACGTTCAAGGAGATCACGCCCACCGGGTACGTCGAAGGCGCCTTCATGCTGCTGAAGGATGGCAAGTACTACTTCATGTGGTCGGAGGGAGGGTGGACCGGCCCGAATTACGCGGTAGCGTACGCGATCGGCTCGTCACCATTCGGGCCATTCGAGCGAGTTGGCAAGATCCTCCAGCAGGATTCTGCGGTCGCAACCGGCGCAGGGCATCATTCCGTATTGCATTCGCCGATGTCGGACAAGTGGTACATCGTCTACCACAGAAGGCCGCTCGGAGAAAGTGACCGCAATCATCGGGTCGTGAGCATCGACGAACTGCATTTCGACGAGCGCGGGTTCATCCGTCCTGTGAAGATCACCAACGGAGGTGTGCTGGCGGATCGACTGCCCCCACGCTAACCGCTCTGCCCGATGTTGTGCGATTCACCGGAGGCATGATGATTGGATGGAAAGCGGTTCCAGTTGCGGGTAAGGCAGACGCCCTGGTAGCCGGCGACAACGACCTGCTGTCGGTCGCCGCAGAGGCTTCGATTCCGACGGCTGCTGGCGGGGCCGGCAGCTTACTCATGGAAACGTTGAACCGCGCCGGGGCAGGTCGGCGCAAAGGAGGTGGCATGACCATAAATGCACTGGGCAGATGCCTTCTCATCACGGCATGCGCGGCATGTGCGGTCAACCTGCAGCCACCGGCGGATGCTCATGTAACACGCGCCTGGTCGGGCAGCCCAGACTTCATCAGCGGCGACATTTCGCACGACGGTCGTTATCTGTCGCAGGTCAACTGGTCGAGCGGCGACCTCCAGCTCGTCGATCTCCGCTCGGGAGAGGCCCGCGACCTCACCGGCGAAGGCTATACCGGCGGGTATGCGTGGACGTCTGCCTTTTCACCCGACGCTCGACGCATTGCGGTGGCGTGGTATATCGATTCGGTGAATGCTCACGAGCTGCGGGTCATCGGTACCGACAGCGGTCGTTTCCGGACTATCGTTCCAGCCGATCCGGATCGCTACTACATCGATCCCGTCGACTGGTCCGCGTCAGGCGAGGAGATCCTCGTCGCAATGCAGGGCAAGGACCGGACATGGCAGCTCGGCCTCGTTCCCGCAGAAGGTGGTCCGATACGGACGGTGAAAGCGCTTGGCTGGCAGACGCCTGGCGGCGGACACGACCAGGCATATCCCGACGCGGATTTGTCACCGGACGGGCGGTACGTCGCTTACGACTATCCGCCGAATCCGACGGCGCCGACCCGTGACATCTTCGTCGTCTCCTCAGCGGGAGGCGCGGAAACGGTGCTCGTTACCGGGCCAGGCTCAGATCGACTTCTCAGTTGGCTCCCCGGCGGAGAGGGGATTCTTTTCTACAGCGACCGAAACGGCACGCCGTCGATCTGGCGGCTTCGGGTGCGGGCGGGCCGGCCGACCGGCGAACCAGAACTCATCCACGCCAATGTCCGGGCGCTTGTGCCACTCGGTTTCACGAGCGACGGGTACGCCTATGGCGTCACGACCGAGACCGCACGTGTACACACCGCAGAGCTGGACCTCGCCGGCGGAGATACCGCGCGACTACGGCGGGCGGTCGACGACCCGGCGCGGCGCAGAAGCTATGTAGCCGACTGGTCACCTGATGGCTCCCGCCTGGCGTTCGTTACCCACGATCCCCTCCCAGATCCGGTCGAGAGGCTGCAGATCGCTTCGACGAGCGGAGAGATCGTTACCACCACTGCACTCACGCCCGCGCTCCACACCAGCAACGGAACCTTCCGATGGGCTACGGCGGACCAAATCATTCTCTTCGCGTATGAACGCGGTCTGGATGGGATCTTCACGGTCAATGTTCGGGACGGAAGTCACCGCCGCGTGATGACGCCGCCCACGGTCGGCCGCTCCGCAATCAAGTGGTTCGATGTGGGACCCGACGGCCGCAGTCTTTACATGATTGCGCGACCGCAGGGGAGCGATCGCGGAAACAGCCTGGTAGCGGTCGATGCGGAGACTGGAGTCATGCGCGTCGTCGGCACCGCGAGAGCAGTCATCGCCTCTCTATCGGTTTCACGAGATGGGACGCAGCTGGCGTTTCTCGCCCGCGAGGACAGCTCGGCGCGCGTCGAGTTGCGCGTCATCCCCACGACTGGCAGCGGAATCTCCCGCACGGTGTATCGGCCGGATCGCGGCCGAATTGCACCGCCTGTAACGTGGATGCCTGATGGATCCCGGCTCTTGTTCAAGATCGAGAGCGGCGAGCAGGCAAGCCTCTGGTCCATCAACGTCCGCGGAGGCGAACCGGTCCGACTATTGTCCGATTGCTGCGCTGAGAACCACGTGCGGATACGTCCGGATGGACGACGACTCGCGTTTGCGTCCGGCAGGGACCGTGGCGAGGTATGGATTCTCAAGATGCCAGGAAGCTTCGGACTCCAGAATCCGCGCGAATGACGGCGATGGGACTGAAGTCGCCGCATGAGGTAGCGCGATGAATTCGAACGCCACGTTTTCGCGCTCGTGAAGATTCCCATTCCTCGGATAAGTACTCATGTAGAAGACCGCGAATGCACGATTCGCTATCAAGAATTGGAATGAGCAGCCCTATGGTGAAGGTCCTGACTTACCAGAACTTTCATCCCCGTATAACGCGTTACGACTCTACGCGAAGCGACATTGCGCGATCTTGCTGCTGGCAGGGCCGGCAACTCATGGAGCGTTAGACCGCCGAAGAAGTCAATAATTATGCTCGACTGGTTTAGTACGTTAGCCGCAGGGAGCGAGCTCCCGATTGACGCAGCCTCAGAGCTGCAGGAGCGAGGCTTCTTAATACTTCCCGGCCCGGTGCCGTCGGTTCGAATGGAACTGCTGGCCAACGCATATACTGCGGCTGAGGCATCGGCGACCGGCGACGATTTTTGGCGTGCGGCCGTGCGGGCTCGCTAATCATCTTCAACGGGTCCACATGGCATGGCCACACCGAAAACACATCGGATGGGCCACGCCGCTCGCTCCAAGGTGCGTTCATTCCTCGCGGCGGGTGTGCCGGGACTGACTTCGCGTCTCGAATGCAACCCGAGACGTACGCGCGACTCAGCCCACTCGCGCGGTATGTGCTCGCGCTCTGACTGTGCGTCCTGGCGCTAACGCGAGTAACAATCGTATGAAGTTGACGGGGGGCGGATTACTTCTGCGCAGCAGATGCTGATGAGAACGCGTATCGCATAACAAACATCTGGCTGCTGGCGGGGCCCGCAACTATCCTTTGGGCGTTATACAGCCACATAGCCTCAAGAACGGCATCCCGTGCGGCCGCCGATCATCCTCGCCGAGGGCCTCGACGTTCAACTCTTTCGGTCGCCAGCGGCCACGGCCGCGCCAGGAGCTGATTGATCGCATGGGTGTCACGCCGAGTGGCGCGGACATGTCCCGGAATCACGTCCATTCTGGAGAAGCCATTGCGCGGTCCGCTCATATGGTTTACCCATAGGTGAACCATTACACCCCGGAACGCCCAATGAAACCGAGCGTCATGTTGACCGTCGCGTCCTTGCTCTCGCTTCTCCTCATCATGTTTCATCTGACGAACGATGTCCTCCTTCAGGCCGAGGGAGCAGTCAAATTCCCCATACCGGTCCTCGTCTTCGTCGTGTGGCTGTACGGAACACTCATGCTGTCCGATCGGGTGATGGGATACATCATCATGCTGCTCGGCGGGCTGGCCGCGGCGGGCATGATCGTCATCCACTCAAAGGGTGGCGTGGTCCACAAGTCCGGCGGCTTTTTTTTCGTGTGGACGATGTTCGCGCTCAGCGCAACGGGTTGGTTCACCGCGATCCTATCGGCCCGCGGATTGTGGCTGAAGCTTCGCGCCAGACGTTCCGGAGTGCCCGCCAGCTGAGCACTGAGTTCGGACAACGTGACTTCATAGCCCGATCCCCACACGGGCACTGAGCCGAAGGGGGCCGTCGCCGAATCGAGTGTCAAAATCGCGGCGGAGTTGCCAAATTGAGTCTCAAAATGGCGGAGGCGCCACCATTTTGCGGGCTCTTGTGCGATACACCGGAGGCATGATGATAGGATGGAAAGCGGGTCCAGCCTGTCTGGCGTTACTGCTCGCGACTTCGGCGGCACACGCCCAGAACCGCGCGGTCACGCTCTGGGTGACACTCGGCGATATCGACCAGCTGGTCGAGATCGATGCCTACACCTTCAATGAAATCCGGCGCATCAAGACCGACCCGCGGCCGCACGGTCTGGCCGCTTCGGCGGATGGCTCGAAGGTGTACCTGGCCAGCGATCGCACGGGGAATTTCCAGGTCGTGGACACGCGGCGTGGTGCGGTGGTCGCGCAGATACCGCTCGGCCGCGATCCGAATCAGATGACGCTCACGCAGGATGGCCGCTTTGCGTATGTGCCGATGCGCGGCGAAGACTCGGTTGCGGTCGTGCAACTGGAGCCGCTCAAGCTGATCAAGAAGATCGGCGTGCCGAAAGGACCGCACGACGCCTACACATCGCGTGACGGCAAGCGTATCTACGTCGGCGCTCAGTATGGCGATGCGATTGCCGTGATCGACCCCGCGACCCAGACGCTGCTGCACAACATCCCGATGGCCGATGGCGTGCGCCCGCTCGAACCGAGTGACGATGGCAAATTGATTTACGTTGCGCTCTCGAATTTACTCGGCTTCGTGGTGGTAGATCCTGCTACCAGAAAAGTGATCCGCCGGGTCGAGTTGGGCACGCTGCCGGAAGGCGTGCCCGCGCCTTACCTCGAAACCTGGACGCATGCACTGCAGCTCTCGCCGGACGGGAAAGAGTTGTGGGTGACCGATTGCATCAACGATCTGATTCGTGTGGTGCGTCTGTCGGACTACAAGGAGATCGCGCAGATACGGGTTGGTCATTTCCCCCACTGGTTCACGATGCGACCCGACGGCCGAGTCGCATTCGTGAGCCTGTGGTACAGCGATGCGGTTGCGGCGATCGATGTGAACACGCGCAAGGTGCTCCGCAACATTCAGTTCCCGCGGTCAAACGGCCCCAAGCGCATTCTGGTCGCGGCCAAGCCCAGGTGAATCAGCGCAGATGCGTACGGAAGAACGCAACCGTGAGCGGCCACGCTTTCTTCACCGCTTCTGCATTGGCACCCTCGCGCGCTTCCTGTGAGCGCGTAAAGCCGTGACCGGCGCCCGGGAAAAAGTGCGGTTCGAACGTCTTGCCCGCGGCCTTCAATGCTTCCTGTGCCGGCGGCACCGTGGTGTTCACGCGCGCATCATCCTCGCCGTACAGCCCGAGAATCGGAGCGCGAACGGTGGCGAGGCGGTCGGGCGCAGGTGAAGGACCGTAGTAAACCACGACTGCCCCGAGTGACGCGGGTGCTGCGACCGCGTGTGCAAACACGGTCTGACCACCCCAGCAGAATCCGGTGACGCCGTACTTCGATGATGCGCCCTGCAGCTTTGTGCCCCACTCACCGACCGCCTGGATGTAGCGGTCGCGCATTCCCTGGTCGACGCGGCCGAGCAAAGCGCGCACACCAGTGGGTCCTTCCAGCTCGGATTCACCATCCGGCCGCCGCGCCACACCCTGCATGGTCAGCAGATCGGGCGCGATCCCGATGAAGCCGTCAGCGGCTAGCTGGTCGGCAACGGAGCGGATCCAGTTCGACATGCCCTGGTTGTCATGGATGGCGACGACGACCGGCGCGTTCTGGCGGCGTGCCGGATAGACCACCCACGCGCGCACACTGTCCTGACCAACGCGGATGAGTGCCCACTCGCCTTTGCGCGGAGACGCAGCGAGCCGCGCGTTCGCCTGCGGACCACTCGCCGGCAGCGTTTCCTGCACTGATGCGGCGGGTGAACCCGACTCGCTCTGCGATGCACCGGAGCATGCCAACAGAGTGCAGCCGAGGAGGATTGCACCGCCGGATAGAATCGGCCTGGTCATAGTCGTTTGCCTTGCGAACGGTTGGTGAGATGAGTTGCTGAGCCTCAGAATGCACTGGATACTGCCCGGCGGTCCAGAGCCGGCGGCAATTTTCTGCATCAGCGAGGAGCTCCAGCCGGCAAAGCGAACGTCCACACGCGCGGCCGGTCCTCGCCGGTACCGGAGCCCGCGGCAATCGTGATGTACTGACGTCCGTTGATCGAGTAGGTCACGGGTGATCCTGGGCCACGGCCGATCTCCCTGGTCCAGAGCTGATCACCGGTGCGCGCGTCCACGGCGATCAAGCGAGTGCCCGATCCCCAGAACACCAGGTTGCCCGCCGTCGCGAGCGTGCCGCCGTGCCCGCCACTGATCCTCACTCGCCACTTCTCACGATTGGCAACCGGGTCCCAGGCCAGCAGCAGCGTGGGCGGTCCCTTGAGCGTGGGTGCAGGCGGTGGTGAACCGCCGCCACGATCCGTCCCGGTGTTCCAGACGCCGGCGCGGTAATGCAGCTGCGGAGTCTTCCGGAACAGGTACGCATTGTTCATCGCAGGCAGGTAAACCAAACCGGTCGCCGGATTCCATGACATTGTATGCCAGTTGTGCGCGCCGACCGGACTGGGCGAGATGTAGACGCCGTCGGGTTTCGAGCCATAACGTGCGATCGGCGTTTCGATCGGCCGGCCCGTGCTCATGTCCACACCCGATGCCCAGGTCAGATCATCCGCGAACGCATGCGCGGAGATCAGTTTCCCTGTGAGCCGATCGATCACGTAGAAGAAACCGTTCTTGGGTGCCTGCACGATGACTTTGCGCGCGCGCCCATCGATCGTGAGGTCGAGCAGCATGAGCGGCTGGGTGGCGGTGTAGTCCCAATCATCGCCGGGTGAAGTCTGGTAGTGCCAGACGATGCGGCCGTCATTGGGATCGAGCGCGAGGATCGAAGAGAGGTAGAGATTGTCGCCACCCTGAGGACTGCGATGATCGCGGCTCCAGGGTGAGCCATTGCCGGTGCCGATGTAGAGCAGGTTCGCGACCGGATCGAACGCCATTGCATCCCACACCGTGCCGCCGCCGCCGATCTTCCACCATTCACCCGTCCAGGTTGCGGCGGCGCGCCGCATGGCTTCGTTCTCGAAGCCGAGTGCAGGATTTCCGGGCACGGTGTACGTGCGCCAAAGTTGTCGGCCGGTGGCCGCGTCGTACGCAGTGACATAGCCGCGCACGCCATACTCGGCACCGGCGTTCCCGATCACGACTCTGCCGCGCACCACACGTGGTGCGCCGGTGATGGTGTAGTCCGAACCGACCGGCGTCGTCTGCACCGACCAGACCAGCTTACCATCCGTCTTGTTCAGTGCGACCAGTCTGCCATCCAGCAAACCGACGAAGACCTTGTCGCCATCGACAGCGGCGCCGCGATTGACGTTGCCGCAGCACGCGTGCGGTCCACCCTCACGCTCGCTCCGAATTTCCGGATCGTACTGCCATTTCACTGCGCCCGTCACAGCGTCCAATGCGAACACGAAGCTCATCGGACCGGTCACGTACATCACGCCATCGGATACAATCGGCGATGTCTCCTGCCGCGCACCGGCCTTCGGGATATCGGTGCTCCAGGCCAATACAAGGTCGCCGACGTTCTGTGCGTTGACCTGGGTAAGCGGGCTGTACCGGGTTTCGGCCGCGTCGCGCCCGTGCATCGGCCAGGTCTCATCGGCGCGTCTCTGCGGTGGGACCCCCTCCTGTTGCGCTGGAAGCGATGCCCAGACTGCATAAACGCCTGCGATCAGCGCGATGGTCAGAACCTGCGATGTACGATTCCACTGCGATGGTGGGAGCATGAGTGCCTTCCAGAGGCGCGGCGGAGGACGAGCATGTAACGTGTCCGCCACCGACCGCCTCCGCCACCCCACCCGCCTGCGCCCACGCTAACCGCCCATGCAAAGGGTGGAACACCCGCGTGACCGAGCAGTGCGGTCCGGTTCGGCTACCGGTACCTTTGCCCGAATGAAGCCGAACCGCTACGCCCCACTGCTTCTCGTTCTGTTTGCGTGCTCACCGGAGCCGGAGCCCGTGCCCGCGTTCGAGCCGGTCGCCGACGTCAAGCAGCTGATGTCGACGATTCTGGAGCCTGCGGCCGAGGTCTATTGGGATGCCGTGGGCTGGATCATCGATGCAAAAGGAACCACGGAGCTGAAGCCGGCCAATGCGGAGGAGTGGGCGGCGGTGCGCAACGCCGCGTTCGTGATGGCCGAAACCGGAAACCTGCTGATGATGAAAGGCCGCGCGCCGGACAATGATGCCTGGATGGCGATGTCCAAGCAGATGATCGAGGTCAGCAAACGAGCGATTGCCGCCGCGGATGCGCGCGATCCCGACGCAGTGTTCACAGTTGGTGGTGACGTGTATGAAGCCTGCACCGCCTGCCATGCCCGGTATGCGGTCGGGACGCTCCGGCCGAGTCACAGCGGACAGTAGACCTCCCCGCGCATGCATGAGTTCCTGGTGTGGCTGGGCAGGACGCCCTGGAGTGCAGCGCTGCTCGAGTCCCTTTATGTATGGCCGTTGCTGGAATCGATGCATGTGCTGACGATCGCTCTGTTCGTGGGTACCGCTGCCGTGAACGATCTGCGGCTGCTCGGCATCGGTTTCCAACGGGTTCCGGTCTCCGAAGTTACCGGCCAATTGCTGCGCTGGACGCGCGGTTCCTTTGTCGTGATGGCAGTAACCGGACTGCTCGTGTTCTATTCGAATCCGGTTCATTATTACCACAACATCTTCTTCCGCATCAAAATGCTGTTGCTGCTCATCGCCGGACTCAACATCTGGCTGTTCCACGGGCGGATTCACCGGCGTGTCAACGAATGGCAGCATGACGCAGTACCTCCATGGTCTGCGCGAATCGCCGGCGCAATCTCGCTGCTGGCCTGGGCCGGCATCGTGGTCACCGGCCGGCTCATCGCCTACAACTGGTTCGATTGCGACCAGCCGCCGCAGCCCGCATTCATCAACTGGCTGGCGGCGTGCATCCAGTGAGCGAACCGTTGCTCCCGTTCTTCCAGTGGTGTGAGTCGACCTGGCTCGGCACGGCGGTGCGCGACTCGGTGTGGGCGTTCCCGGTGATCGAGTCGGTCCACCTGCTCGGACTCTCT
>JBBDWZ010000296.1:0-10301 GCA_040902615.1 Gemmatimonadota bacterium
TCTACACCGCGCTTGTACTCGGCGGGCACTTTTTCCCAGTGGCGCAGCGCACTGGCTTCGAACTCATCGAACTTCACGCTTGGCTCCTGCGCCCGCCAATGTGTCTAATTCGTCATCCGCCAGAAGTCGATGCCGCCGGGCTGATACTCGGCTGCAACCGATGCCACGCGCTGCATGGTTCGAAGATCGATCACGTCTACGGTACCACGAGTGCTGCCAATTGCTTCATTGGTCACAAAAGCGTACCAACCGTCCGGCGA
This sequence comes from Gemmatimonadota bacterium, assembly GCA_040902615.1. Taxonomy (GTDB): domain Bacteria; phylum Gemmatimonadota; class Gemmatimonadetes; order Longimicrobiales; family RSA9; genus JBBDWZ01. The sequence goes on from JBBDWZ010000296.1 coordinate 261, forward strand.
TACTACGATGCCGTGCGTGATCGGCTGCGAAGTCGCCACCCGGCCGACTTCCTTGCCCTGCTCGAGATCAAAGATCTGAACGCCCTGATCCGACTTGAGTGTCGCCAGCAGCAAACGGCCATCGGGTGTCACGGTCAGGTTGTACGGCCCTTTTCCCGTTGGGAAACGACGCTTCACTACACCCGCCTGCAAATCGATCTCGAGGATCTGCTGGTTCTTGTTGCAGGGCACGTAAACCAGCGCCGCAAAACGGCCGCGCCCGGGCTGTGCCCACGTGGGAGAGCAGACCACCGTACCCATGTGGTGCATTTCCCTGCCCGTATCATCCAGCTTCAGCCTGCCTTCGTGGCCCGGCATCAGGTTGAACCGGTTGCTGACCTGAAAGGTGCGGGTATCGATCTCGACCAGCTGTTCGCTGTGCATGCACGCGGAGTAGTGCCTGGTGCCCGTCGCGTTGATGCGGCTACCATGTGGCATTACGCAGGTCACCGGCCGCGCGACTTCGGTCATGGTCGGCGTGTACACGACCGATACCGATGACGGGACCGGATCACCATGCAGATTGAAATTCACGGCCCAGAGGAATTGGCCATCGGGTGTGGTCGCCATGCTGGCTGGAAAAAAGCCCAGCTCGACCCGGCCTGCCATCGTGTCCGCGCCGGCAATGTACTTCCAGACCCGGCCGTACGGTGTGCCGTGCGCGACCGACACGTACCAAGCTCGGCCATCCGGCGAGACCGTGAGGCCATGCGGGCCATCGATGTCGGCCGGCATGATGCCCACGGAGATATTCCCTTCCTTCCGTGCGCCTACACCCGGCGTGAAAGCAATGCGGCTGACCTGATCGGATGATTCGTTGGCGACGTACAGCCAATACGTCGGCGCCTGGCCGGTGGCAGGAGCCGGAGCTGGAGTCGGCATCGGCGACGGCGTCGTCCCGCAGCCAAGCGCGAGGACAACGCCAACAAGAAGGCTGTTTGGTTTGAACAGCATACGGCGCTCCATACTCAACGGTTTACCGAGGAGGAGGGAGGGTTAAGGGCTAAGGACTAGGACTGACCCCTTCCGCCTACCTCATCTCGCATAACCCAAAATCTCTATCGAATTCTCCCCTGCACCCACTCCACCAGATAGTCTACCCCGATGCGTTCCTGAACCAGCGTGTCACGGTCTCGAATCGTGACCGTCTGATCCTGTGTACTCTGCCCGTCGATCGTGATGCAAAATGGCGTCCCGGTCTCGTCCTGACGCCGGTAGCGGCGGCCAATCGAGCCACTGTCATCGTAGAAAGAGGGCAGGCCGGCGCTGCGGAATGCCTGGTGAATCGTGGTCGCCAGCTCGGGCATGCCGTCTTTCTTGACCAGCGGGAACACGGCGACCTTGAGCGGCGCCAGGCGCGGGCTCAGGGCCATTACTACTCGGGTTTCCCCCTCCAGCTGTTCTTCGCGATACGCATCGCACATGGCGGCCAGGACGGTGCGGCCGACACCCACTGCAGTCTCGACCACATACGGCAGATACTTCTTCGTACGATCGAATGGGTCGACGTACTCCAGTTTCTTACCGGAGTATTCCTGGTGCCGCTTGAGGTCGAAGTCGGTGCGATTGTGAATGCCTTCGAATTCCTGCCAGCCGAACGGGAACTCGTACTGGATGTCGAACGCGCGTTTGGCGTAATGTGCAAGTTCGTCCGGACCGTGTTCGTGCAAGCGCAGACGCTCCGCGCGAATGCCCAGGGATTGCACCCACTGCATGCGGCGCTCTTTCCAGTAGTCGAACCACTCGTCATCGGTGCCGGGCTCGACGAAGAACTGCATTTCCATCTGCTCGAATTCACGCGTCCGGAAGATGAAGTTTCCAGGCGTGATTTCATTGCGGAACGCCTTGCCGATCTGGGCAATCCCAAAGGGAATCTTCTGACGGCCGGAGCCGAGTACATTCTGGAAATTGACGTAACTGCCCTGAGCAGTTTCGGGCCGAAGATAAACCACTGAAGCGTCTTCCTCGACCGGTCCCATGAAGGTTTTGAACATCAGATTGAATTTGCGCGGCTCGCTGAACGTGTTCTTGCTGCCGCAGACCGGACACTGGTTTCCCTGTACGTCGGGACTGTCAGCGCGGAAGCGGCGCTTGCAGCTCTTACACTCGATGAGTGGATCGGTAAAGCCCTCGACATGGCCGCTGGCTTCCCAGACGCGCGGGTGCATGAGGATAGCGGCATCGAGTCCTTCGATGTCATCGCGCTCGTGCACCATGGCGCGCCACCACGCTTCCTTCACGTTGCGCTGCAGTTCGACACCGAGCGGTCCGTAATCCCAAACCGAACCGGTACCGCCGTAAATCTCAGAGGATTGGAAGATGAAGCCACGCCGCTTGGAGAGCGATACCAGCTTGTCCATCAGGTCATTCGTTGTAGTTGCCATAACACGTTGTGCGAGAACCGGGATACTGTTGGAAAGGTACCCGCGGGTCAGGAGGGCAGCAACCGAGCGCAGCTCGCGCGCACCATGCGTTCCAGATCGGTCGCGCTCAGACGTCGCCCGGCATGATCCATCGTCTGCACGTGCGCTGGTAGTAATCCTTCTACTCGCCCGGCGATCAGCAGGACGGGCACACCGCGAGCGGCCGCTCGCTCGATCACGACACCCGTGATTTTCCCGAGCGAGCTCTGTGCGTCATAGCTGCCCTCCCCGGTCACCAGCAAACTCGCGCGTGCGAGGAGATCATCGAAACCGATCCGCTGCAGCACCCAATCACTGCCACTCTGGATGGCTGCGTTCAGAAACGCGACGAGCCCGGCGCCGAGTCCACCCGCCGCGCCACCGGCTGGCAGCGCGTGCACACTCGTGCCCAGGTCCCGCGCGATGACGTCGGCCAGTTGCTCGAGTGCACGATCCAGTCGGTCGATCTGCCCGGTCACTACACCCTTCTGCGGACCGAACACGCGCGCGGCACCCTGGGCCCCAACCAGCGGTGTAACCACATCTGCCAGCACAGTGATCGCGGCACTGAGCTGCTGTGCGGGCGGCTCGATGCGAGCGATGCGATGCAGCTCTGCGGCAACCGGCGTGATTGGCTCGCCCTTCGCATCGAGCAGTCGCCAGCCCAGCGCCGCAGCCATGCCGATGCCACCATCCACGGTGGCCGAACCGCCCAGACCTATTACGATCTCGCGCGCATTGGCTGCGGCAAAGGAGATCAGCTCACCCACACCGCGTGTGGTCGCCCGCCACGGATCCCGCTGAGCTTGCGGAACCAGATGTAGGCCGCAGGCATCAGCGCTTTCGACCACCGCTTGCGCACCACGCCACAACACGCGTGCATTCACGCGCGCTCCCAGCGGGCCGCTCACACGGACGGTTTCGATCCGGTCAGAATCGCCTTCGAGCGCGTCGATCAGACCGGGGCCTCCATCGGAGAGCGGCGCGATCACGACATGGTGCGCCGCGGCCGCGCGCGCGCCCGCGGCCATCGCTTCGGCGGCGGCACGGGCCGACAGTGTGCCTTTGAACGCAGTGGGTGCGACCAGAATCATCCCAGTACCTCATCGCTGGCGGACCTACGCCTGGTCCGGCTCTTGCCCGCCGCTCGGCGTGTGAACCTGCGCGATTACGCCGGCGATCCGGCGACGCTGAGGAGCAATTGGTTCCAGATCCGCGATTGGACAGTGCGGACCCTGGTGGACAACGTACGGGCCGGCACCATCCACGGGCTGCTGCTCGACGATCAAAACATACCGCGTTACCTGGATGTCGCGCTCAACCGTCCATCCCGCCACGTGCTGGTTCCGATTGGACAGGCACGCGCCAATCGCGGTCACCAGCTCATCTGGCTGCCCGGATTTGCCGAGCCTCAGTTCGCCGCCATTCCGTCGTACGGGCATGAACCGCTAACACGCGGCGATGAAGCACGGCTCTTGAGTGCCTACGGCGGCACCATGGCGGGCGCCGAGCGCCGCCAGGGCTACCGCGTGCTCGGTGGGCGTGAGCGTTGCCGGCTGAAGCCGCAGGACCCGCGCCGACTGGTCCCGTTGACGCAGCTTCCTTCCATGCGTGTGGCGGTTGGCGTGGTTGATCCTCGTGGCTGGAGCGTAGTCGATCGGGCCGGCGCAGTCCTTGGCGCCGTGACCGACCTGCTGATCGATCTCTCCGCAGGGAAAGCGCGTTACCTGATCTGTGAGTTGGCGGTCGAGGACGCGGAACTGCGGCGCGTACTGGTACCGGTTGAATTCGTGCGGCTGGACAAGAGTACACACGTTGGCGCTCTGCCATCGTTTTCGCCCGAGCTGCTGAGCGCACTCGATACGTTCGATGGCAGACCGCCCGAGCCCGAACGGGAAATGCTCATTCTCGAGCGCTTTGCCGAAGTACAGGCGTCCGAGGAATTCTATCGCCACCCGCGCTTCGATCCGACTTCGTTCTTCGGCGCCGCCTGATCAAAGATATGGCTGCGATTCGGCCGCGGCCGCGGCCTCACCCGGCAGCGCGACTTCAATCGTGAACATGCCGATCTGCCGAGCCATGATCACGTAGCTCGCCCAGACCACCACCGCGCCAATGCCGACGACTCCGTAAAGTCCAACGGCTACCGAAGTGCAGATCGCGCCAAACCCCAACAGCATCAACGCCACACCCAGCATCCCGAGGTCCAGATCACCATCCTCGAGCAACCGGTAGCGTGCAACAGCCAGAGACGCCCCGGCCCCGATGTAGCCAATGACAGCAAAACCGAGCAACACCATTTTCAGCCCAAGATTCATCATGATCATCTACCTCTACGGCCCTACCTCTGCGCCCGCGAAACAGCGCCTCCGCGTCCCCGAAGAGCAAGAATGAAACCAGTTCACCACGGGGATCACAGGGGCCACAGGGCGATGCCGGCGCACGACAAACAACTCGTTCGTAGAGTCCCCTTTTTCTGTTTTTGATTTCGTTGGTCAAGATGCGCGGCTCTACCGACACCCTCGATCCCGCAGTCGTTTCCAAGTCCAGGTATTGGGATTCACGGGCGTGGGTTTGCGACTCCACGTCGCGCACAACGCTTCAATTCTGTTTCGATTTCGGAGGTCATGGCGCTGGGACCTGCCGAATACTCGAAAAACTCAAATCATTTACGGAATCGATGAAGGTCGATGGGACCGCAATCGCGCTGTGGTCGCTGTGTTCTCTGTGGTGAACTCAGGCCAGCGAATGCAGGAGGGCACGAATGTGTTTTTCGGGAAGCTCGTGGGCAGCGATCACGATTTCTTCGGCGGTCCGACCATGCAGCAGGGCTCCACTCTGGCGCGGTGCGCTTTCAAATGCCGGCTGGCCGGGCATCGCTTCGGGCAGGAAGACTAGGCGCCCATGATAGGACTGTGCGGCCGGCCACGCCTCGACCACTACCCGCCAACGCAGGCGTTCGGCATCCAGGCGGCCGATCGTCGCGTTGACCGACTCACCGGCGGGTTCATCCCGAGCGGCCATGGCGCCTCCCTGAAAGGAGGTCAGTTGGGCAATGCTCATGCCGCTAACCCCGCCGGCGCAGCTCCGCCGCCAATGCGCGGAGGCGGTCCGATCGTTTGGCCAGACCGGATGCGAGCTTGCGAATGCTGTCACGGCTTGGCCGGCGCCGGCCACTCCGCCAGGAGCGCAACACGTCGTAACTCAAGCCTGCATCCGCCGCGAGCTGACGCATGGCAAAGGGGCCTTCCTTCAGCGCGCGGCGGACCCATTCGTTGTTTTCGTCTCTCATACACTCCCTCGTACACCACAAAAAATCCCCAGACATCAAGCTTCGATGCCTGGGGGGTAAGTTGACGCGTAGCGGAATAATAGCGCGGCGAGATCGCCGTTCAACGCCCGGTCGGGCCAGTCCGTTGCACGGCTTCGATCTGTGCCGAGCCTAGAAAATCTTCAGGTTGATGTAGCGGCTCGGCCGCGCCCGCACATCGGCGGCGAGCATCCGGAATTCACGAGCCGCACTCCAGACTTCGAGATAAAGCGCGGAGTCGTTTACCATACGACCCAGACTGCCCTGCCCCTGGTCGATCTTGCGCGTAATCGACGCCAGCGAGCCGGCCGATAATTCGACCGCGGCAGCGGCCCGCTCGAGAGCATTGGCGGTGACGGTCAGGGCACGCACGCTTTCATCCACGCGCAGCAAGGCAGAACGCAGCGCTTCGCCGGTTTTTGCGCTTTCGACTTCGAGTGAAGTCCGACGCAATGCAGTGGCGGCGCCGCGCAGCTCGGTGAGCGCCGCGCGCAACTCGACGGCGCTGCCGGGGAGAACGGCCGCGGTCTGGCGCAGGTCGCTCACGGTTTGCTGGGACAGGAGTGAATCCGCCCGGCTCAACACGCCGCTGACGCGCGTGCCAATATCGCCGGCCATCTCCGTGAGTGCGCGCTCGCGCAACCCGCCGATGGTATCGCCCTTTTCGAGGATCACCACGGCATCACCCGGCACGAGCTCGATCGAGTGCGCTCCGAATACGTCTCCGGTGATGCGCGCCTTTGTGTCGGCGGGCAAATCAAAGCGATCGTTCAAGCGCACGGTAACGATTACGCGGCCCGGACCTTCGAGCCCAACCCCCTTGACCGAGCCGACTTCGACGCCCTGGAGCACAACCCGGTCACCACGCTTCAGGCCGGCACCATTGTCGAGCTTGACGATGACGTCCATCCCACCCTTGAAAATCGGATTCCCAAGCAGGTAATAGAAGCCGACGTAAAAAATGATCGCAGCGAGGATGGTCAGCACCCCGAGTGCAGCGACGTTACGCTTTTTTCTGTCCATTACTTTCCTCCCGATACCGCGTCGACGCGGGTGCGGCGCATCTGCGCTGCATTATCTGGTAGTGCGGCGCACGAAGCGGCTCACTACCGGGTCTGTGATCTCCATGATTTCCTTGGGCGTTGCATCAGCCCGGATCTTACCGTCGAACAGCAGGGCGATGCGATCGCCCACTTCGAAGGCCGTGTCGAGGTCGTGGGTGACCACGATGCTGGTCACCCCGAGCTTCTCACTCACTTCCATGATCAGCTCGTCGATGTTGTCGGCATTGACCGGATCGAGACCGGTGGTAGGCTCATCCCAGAGCAGATAGCGCGGATTGCTGGCGATCGCACGCGCCACGCCCACGCGTTTGCGCATTCCGCCCGACAATTCCGATGGCAGCTTGTCCAATACTTCCGGCTTCATATTTACCCGTCCAAGCAACCCTTCTGCTTCTTCCCTGCACTCCCGCTGGCGCCGGTCGCCACCCTGTTCGTTCTGCGCCAGGTAGAGGTTTTCCGCAACTGTCAATGAATCGAACAAGGCTGCGTTCTGGAACACGTAGCCCACGCGCCGTCGCACCCGGTTCAGCTCCTCCAGTGATGCGTTCACGATCGAGGTGCCATCCACGATGACATCGCCTTCGTCGGGATCCAGCAAACCAATCGCATGTTTCAACAGCACACTCTTGCCGGTACCGGATGGACCGAGCAGGGCCAGGGTTTCGCCCTCCGGCACGACCAGGTTCACGCCGTTCAGCACGACGTGATCACCAAAGCTCTTCTTCAGATTCCGAAATTCGATCATCGCCTAGTACAACTTCAACAAGGGGGCCAGCAACACGTCCAACACCATCAGCATGACGGTGGTAATGACGACCGCGGTAGTGGTGGTCCGGCCCACACCCTCGGCACCGCCACCACTCTCCAGTCCGACCAGACATGCGATGAACGTAACCGCGAGCCCGAATACGCCGCCCTTGATCACCGAAAAGATCAGTGCCCAGGGACGAAAGTAGTAGCGCATGCCGTAGATAATGTCACCGCTGGTCAAGCCCTCTACGGCCAGCTGCCCGACCAGCCAGCCGGCGAACAATCCGGCCGCATTCGCCAGAATGACGAGGGGGGGAAACACGAGGATGCCAGCCACGACGCGCGGCACCACCAGGAAGGCGACCGGATCGCGGCCCATGGCGCGAAGCGCATCGATCTGCTCGGTCACCTGCATGGAGGCCAGCTCCGCCGCGATGCTGGCGCCAACTCGCGCCATCATCACGATCGCAGTCAGCAGAGGGCCCAGCTCGGTGATCACGCTGGCCGCGAGCACGCTGCCGATCACCCAGAGAGGAAGGCCGCCCGAGAACTGTGCGCCGCTCTGCTGCGAGGTGACCGCTCCACCAAGCATGGCGATGAAAATGACCAGGGGCAACGATTGAATTCCGATCGAATACGATTGCTGAAGCGCGGCATTCCAGTACAAACGGGGATGAGGCAGCACCTTTGCGATTGCGATTGCCAGCAAGGCCGCTCGTCCGATCCGCTCGAGGCCCAGGCGGATCGGTTTCAACAACCTCACTGCGACCTCGGGGCTTCGTGTTTGGCTGCGCGTTCCATGCCTTGCTTACGTGGCACGGTCTGCCGGGGATTCCCCCTGGCCACGCCGCCAGAAGTAGAAGACCGGAATGCCGGCCAGGATGATGCCGAAATCGATCAACGTTGGTTTAGTGTCACGCACCGCGGAATTGGCCAGCATCAACACGGACGCAATCAGGAAGATCAGCGGCACGATGGGATAACCAGCAGTCCGGTAAGGCCGCTCCAGATCGGGATGTTTGCGGCGCAGGATGAACACCGCACCGACGGCCAGCGCGTAGAACGGCCAGATGCCGAGAATGAAATCACTGGCCAGCCGTTCGAATCCGCGGATCGAGACGTAGGCGATTCCGAGCACGCTGCACAGAATGATCGCTGCATCCGGCGTGCGATACTTGGGATGTACGTGTGCGATCGGACGGAAGAACAATCGATCCTCGGCCATTGCATAAAGGATGCGCGGTCCGGTCATGGTCGAGCCGTTGAGCGCACCAAAGGCCGACAGCATCACGAGCGCGGAGATCACGCCGGCGCCCGCGCCGCCGAAGATCCGACTGGCCGCATCCGCGGCTACCAGTCTCGAGCCCGCCATCTCGTCCACGCGCAGCACCCACAGGTACGCGAGATTCACCAGCAGGTAAATCGCGACGATCACGGCGACCCCGCCGAGCAGCGCGCGTGGCAGGGTCCGCTCCGGATCCTTGACCTCGCCCGAGATGAAGGTGAGGTCGGCCCAGCCATCGTAGGCCCACATCACGGAGATGAGCGCAACACCGAACCCGCCCCAGCTCAGCGGTGACCATTCGATCGGCTGCGCGAGCGCGCCCTGCGACATGTCGCCGAAAATGAAGGCGAGTACAGCTACGCCGGCCAGCGCGACCACCTTGGCAAACGTGGTGACGTTGGCAACTAGCGCGCCCCAATCGACCGATCGAACATTGGTCGCCGCCAGCAACGCAATCGCGGTTGCGGCCAGAACCCGCTCACCCGTGGTACCGAGTGCCACGAAGTTGCTGGTGTACTCGGCAAACAGGATGGCAAGGGCGCCGAGTGCGGACGGCCGAATGACCAGCAGCTCGGTCCAGCCGAACAGAAACGCGGGCAGCGGTCCGTACGCCTCGCGCAGGAAAACGTAAATGCCGCCCGAGCGGGGGTAGAGCGCGGCCAGCTCGGCGAGTGTCAAAGCGCCGAAGACCGCAACCATCGCTCCGACCAGCCAGAGCAGCGCAATCGCGCCGACCGTGCCGACTTGTTCGGCGACCGATGCGGGCACCCGGAAAATCCCGCTGCCTATCGTAGAGCCGACCAGCACAGCCATCGCGCTGACCAGACCTAAGCGGCGTGGCAGACGCTCCTCGCGCAGTGCGGGTGTGGTGGTCATGCGATCGGTCATCACCGGCATAGCGCCGAATCCTGGGCCGGGGTCACGGGCTCGCCAATGTAACCGGCCCCCACGCGCCTGAGAAGTCCAACGGGTGGGTCATCAAAACCACTTTCTCGCGGTGGGAGCGGACAACCTTCGCGTGAGTGCTCGCGAGTACAGTCGACAGGCGTTGCTCGTGGTTCGTGGCTGGTGAGGAATTGGGAACGGGGAATGGGGGAATAAGGAATACGGAAGAGCATCTACGCCGGTGCTGCTCCGGGGCGACCGGAAACAGTTCTCTATTACCAAATCCTTATTCCCCCAATCCGCATT
>JBBDWZ010000297.1:0-10117 GCA_040902615.1 Gemmatimonadota bacterium
GGTGGTGGTGCTCTGGGGGATCATAGCGTTGCGTCTCGCCCAACCAATCACGTTTATCCTGATCGGCGCCAACATGGCGGGCGTGGTCTTCGTCATCAGTGCCTGTCACGTGCTTTACGTGAACACGACGCTTCTGCCTCCCGAGCTGCGCCCCAGCTGGCCGCGCCGCCTCGCATTGGTCGCGCTGGCGTTGTTCTACGGCTTCTTTGTGCTGTTCTGGCTCAGGAGTCTCTTGTGAAGCGAGCATTAGCGTTATGCGTCTGTGTTCTGTCCGCGTGCGAGCTGCAGGAGGTGCAGATCGCCGAGACCGAGGACGTGCTGATTGCGGAAATCGTTCTTCGAGCCGGCGACCAGAACCAGCATGCGTGGCTGCATCGCACGCGCGCAGCAGGTCAGGACCCACGAGTCGACGATGCGGTCGTGCGCGTCGAGTCGGAATCTGGCACTGCCGCCCAATTTCAGCGTACCGGAGAGGAGGCCTGCCTGATCCCGCGCCGGGACACAGTGCCGGCCGGGCAAGGCACCTGCTACCAAACGCTCGATCGTGCTTTGGAGGTCGAACCGGGTCGAACGTATCGCCTGAACGTGACCACACCTGACGGCAGACGACTGACCGGCAGCACGACGGTCCCGGCAGATTTTCAGCTGCTCAGGCCCGCGCGACCATGCCACCTCGCGGCCATGGGGAGTTTCGAGGCGGTATGGACGAAGTCACCGAATGCGTGGGTCTATGCCTCCGAAATCAGTTTGTGGGCTGGCCAAAGGGCGTTCGAGAAGCATGGCATCAAGATCGATAGCAACCCGTTACGACTGTTCGGGCTTTCGCTCTCGGCGCAGGATACCACAATTCACATTGCGAAAGAGTTCGGTTTGTTCGATCGATTCGACGAGCACCTGACCGAAGCGCTTGCTTTCCTGCAGCAGGGCGTGCCTGGACCCACAAACCTGTCAGGCGTAATCGCAGCGGCCGATCGCAACTATGTAAACTGGGAGCGTGGCGGAGGCTTCAACCCCTCCGGCTTCGTGCGCGTGCCGAGCGTTCATGGCGATGGCACGGGGGTCTTCGGTTCACTTGTACCGAAGGACTTCGAAGTTTTTGTCGATATGGAGAGTCACCTTCCGCTTTGCTGATCGTGCGCGGCGCGGAGGTTGCACCGGCGCAGGCCCATGGATAAGCAACCCGTGGCACGGCGGCGGCCACGCCCCCCGCGCGCGAAGCCATCCAATGCGCCGCCGCGGCAGACCTTCAAACAGACCGTTCTCGTCATCGTCACCGATGATCCGGCGTTCATCGAACCGCAGCTGGATGATGGCAGGGAAGTATTCCGCTGGAATGCGGCCAAGACCGGGTCTGAAGGTGGTTTCAGTGGTGATCCGTCCGACTCCGACACATACACGATCATAAGAAATCGGCCGCACGTCTCAGCCGTTGTCGCGCTGCGGGATGGCCAGCAGAACGAGGCGGCGGCGCGCGCGATTCACCAGATGAACCAGGATGTTGCCATCCTGCTGGTTGGAGACACACCATCATCGAGTGAAACCAGACAGCTGGCTCAGCACGTGGATTCGCGTGCAGCGTTGAGTCTGACGCTGGAAGAGGAGCTGCGCCGGCTGGAGACGCTCATGCGCGTGCGCGCGCTACGCGAGTTTGCCGAAGAGGAAGACGTCGTGCCCATCCTGGTCCACAAGGATCCGGATCCGGATGCGCTGGCCAGCGCACTCGCGATTCGAACGCTGCTGCGCCGTCCACCTGATGAAACGCCTGTACTCACGCTGGATGAGATGACCCGTCCGGAGAACCGCCGCATGGCTGATTTACTCGAGCTGCAGGTCACGCAGGTAACGCGCGAGGAGCTGCTTGGGTTCAATCGCATCATCTGCACGGACGTGCAGCCGCGCGAACAGTTCGAGAGCGCTGGCGTTGAGCTGGCCGTCATCGATCATCATCCGGTCGAGTCCGGTTATGATGCGGAGTACGTCGACATTCGGCCGCGTTACGGCGCCACTGCTACCATCCTCACCGAATATCTGCGCGCCGATGATGAACGGCACATCGGCGATGCCCTGGCCACCGGCCTGGTGTACGCGATCAAAACCGACACCGACGGACTCTCGCGCGGTGTGCATCCAGCCGATGTCGCCGCCTACACCTTTCTGTTGGAGCGCGCGGACCCGACGCTGCTGCGCCGAATCGAACGGCCGTCCCTCTCGGAAGAAACCGCGCGCGCGTACGGCTGTGCGCTTTCCAACCTGGTGCTGGTTGGCGAACTTGCGGTTGCCTATATGGGCGAGCTTCCGGTGGACCAGTCGCACATCCTCGCGGACCTGGCGGACACCGGACTCGCGATCGAGCACGCCACCTGGGCTGCTGCCGGCGCGCTGGTTGAAGGCAACCTCGTAATCACGCTTCGGCGGCTCGGCGGCTCACCCGGTGCCGGGGACCTGGCTCGAAGGCTTGCGTCCAGGGGCGGTTCCGGCGGCGGACACGAGACCATGGCCCGCGCGGTATTGCCGCTGGATGCAGAATGGGGCGTCCTCAAGGACGCCCCATTAGAAGTTGGCCGTGATCTACTCGTGAAGCGTGTGACCGAGGAGGTCGAGCAGTTACGCTAGTCGTCGATGGTCTCGTCCTCATCGATGGTTTCGTCTTCACCGATCGGCTCATCCTCTTCTACGATCTCACCGAGCTCGTCCGGCGTTGCACCAGTCAGTATCGCATTGATGACTTCCCGCGCATATGCCTCGGAATCCTGTTCTGAGTCGAGGCCGCGAATGTGAGCCAGCACCAGTCGCTCACCGTTTGCGCACTCGAGCCCGACGTACGCCGATGGAAACACTTCCGGCTGGCCCGTTATCGACTTGCCTTCGTGCGGCAGTCCGGCTACGCCAAGCTTGGCATCGCCGCTGGTCAAAGCCTTGAGGATCCGGTCCCAGGTATCATCCAGCGGAAACGTGGTCGCGGCCAGGATGTTGGGCTGCCCATTAATGAGCAGTGCCACATCCAGGTCGACATCCTGTCCCGCCGGATCGACCCGCGCGCTCTGCAGAACCGGGAACGGTCCCGCGAGGAATACCGGAATCGCTGGTGAGGCCATGTTTCTCCTTCTTGGACGGGCCAGCTCCGGCCCGGCTAAGGGTCTGTACACGAAGTGCTTCCGCGCGTTCCGCGCTTTCGCCGTGGTGCCCAGCCGGTATTTGTGGCAGTGGGGCTAAATCAAACGGATGATTGAATTAAGCAGTGCGACGAACCGGGTTCCCTCGCGGCTCAGTCCCCACGGACCCAGCCCTTTTTCGGTGCCGCCCGAGTGCGCGAACAGGCCTGTAATCGTACAACGCGCGAGCACGTTCGGTCGCAACTCACGGGCAATTCGCAGCGATTCGGTATACGGTATCACCCGGTCGTTGCGCCCGTGGGCTATCAGCGTCCGGGTCCTGAAATGGGGAAGGAACGGTCCCGGGTCGAGCAACGGCTGAACCCGGAGCGCCGCATCGCCCATACCATACGCGATCTCACGCGCACGATCCAGATCGTTCAGCGGTTGGCCGGCCGGGGACGCAAACAGGTCGTATACGACACGGTGTGGCTGCGCGATGGTTTCGCGCAGGCGGAGTTTGTCCGGATCGTAGCTCGGGTCCCAGGCGAAGATCCGTCGGCGTCCCGCTTCGAGCGCAAGCTCCCGCAATGCAGCAGCGACATCGTGATAGTCCTCCAGGCCGGGCACGTCAGTCAGGAATTCACTGCCCAGGATCCAGCCGCCATACGGATCGTGGGGGACGCGGTACGGAACGTCATCGAGATCGTGCTCGCCAGTTGTGACAAACCGGCAAAGCCGACGCACATCGCGATAGCCACCCCACGCTGCAACACCATGCAGAGTCGGCTCGAGTGCGGGGTCTGCCGCGGCCACGATTCCCTGCGTTGCGCCGAAGGAAAACCCGATCAGGCCGACTCGATCGCCGGCAACGGCGGGATGTTCTGACAGCGATCGAATTGCGGAGCGAATCGTCGGAATCGATATCGTGGATGCAACACGCAGGTTGCGCCACTCGGGAATGTCCGGCGTCATGACCACGGCGTCCGTAGCTGCCAGCGAGCGGACAAAGCGCTCCAGAGACGGGTGATCCTTCCCCGGTGCGGTGAGACCGTGCAATACCACCCAGCCCGGACGCCGCTTTTTCCCCGGTAGCGAATACACTGAGGCATCCAGGTCCTCGCCCTCGCGATGGTATCGCGTCTCGGTGCGAACCACCGGAAAACTCCCGCGCCGAAAATACTCCCGCAGGAAACGGGTAGTCTTGAACATGCTGCAATGTAGAACGAGCGGGTTGGTACAGCAGGCTGCACTACCGAGACCTGCCCTAGTCCTAGTCCTTAGTTCTAGTCCTTAGTCCTCCGGCCTAGCTCCTCCTTGCCGGCGCGAGGAGGAGGCAGGGCTTAGGACTGAGGACTGAGGACTAGGACTAGGACTAGGGCCGATCGGTCTAGGCGCGATTCATTTCCGTAGGTTATGATCGTGCATGCCAACCCGTCGTCAGTTTCTGGCTTCGACCGCGGCTCTCGCCTGGAGCGCGCGGCTCGACCGGCTCCGCACGGAACTGGACACGCAGGACCCATGGGAGCGTGTCCGAAGCGAGTTCCTCATTCCGTCCGACCGGATCTACTTCAATATCGGCACGCTCGGGCCGCAGCCACGCGTGGTGGTCGACGCGATCGTCGAGCATACGCGCCGAGTAGCGATGAGCCTGCCGCCGGCCCTGGAGTGGGATGCGCTGCGCAATGAGACGGCAGCCTTGTTGAATTGCGATCCGGCCGGGCTGGTCTTCCCGCGCAACACGACCGAAGGCATGAACTTCGTGGCCAATGGGCTGGAGTTGGCGGCGGGCGCCGAAATCATCACGACCAATCACGAGCACGTCGGCGGGCTATGCTGCTGGCAGCTCGTGGCGAAACGGCGAGGCCTGACTCTCAAACAGGTCGAGCTCGGTAGTCAGAATACACCACAGGCTGCCTTCGACGCGATCACGCGTGCGCTCTCACCACGCACCCGTGTCGTGTCGGTATCGCATGTGAATTTCACGAACGGGCTGATCATGCCGGTTCGTGAGCTGATCGAATATTGCCGGCCTCGCAATATTCTCGTGGTCGTGGATGGCGCGCATCCGCCCGGTTTGATGGCGGTCGATCTCAAGGCGCTGGATCCCGACTTCTACGCATCATCGCCGCATAAATGGCTGTTCGCCGCACAGGGCACCGGGCTGCTGTACCTGCGCGACGAGTGGCGCACCCGGCTGTGGCCGACCCTCGCATCCGGCGGCTGGGACGATCTCACGTTGAGCGCGCATCGCTTCAATCACATGGGTACGATGGATGAGTCACGCCTGGTGGGCCTCCTTGCGGCGGTCCGCTTCCACCAGGCTATGGGCACACCGCGTGTGCATGCGCGCATCCGCGAGCTCCGACGTCAGCTCATCCAGCGGCTGGCGAGTCATCCTCGCGTGAGGCTTCAGTCCGGCCCGGATGATCGCGCGTTTGCCGGCATGGTGTCCTTCACGGTCGACGGCATTCCGGCGTTGGAGCTGCAGTCCAGACTCGGCGAAAAGAATGTGCGTACCCGTGTCGTTGGCGAGTACGGCTACCACTGGATGCGGTTGTCGGCATCGGTCTACAATACCACCGAGCAGGTGGAGCGTGTGGCCGAGCTGATCGGCGGCGTTTGACTCGAATTTCGAATTCAAATTTCGAATTGAGGGGTGAGGGATGAAGATACTCGTTGCGGGGATGCTGATGGCATCGGGCGGAGCAGCCGTTTCGGCGCAGGCGGATAGCGCGGCGTTCATCATCCGACTGGGCACCGATACTACGGCGATCGAGCGCTATGTGCGGAGTGGCAACCAGCTGATTGCCGAGGTGGTATCGCGCAGCCCGGCGACTGTGCTGCACCGCATGGCGTACAGCTTCGATGCACGCGGCCGCGTGTCCGGTACCGAGTACACACAGCGCCGGCCTGGTGAATCCGCACCGCTGGTTCGAACCACGATCCAGTTCCAGGGCGACAGCGCCATCATTGAAACGCGGCAGGGCGCCAATCCGACGCGCACGCAGCGCATGGCCGCTTCGGATGTCATCCCGATCGCGGGACCGTTCTACACGCCCTACGAGATCGCAGTGATGCGTGCGCTGGGTGGAGCTGGCTCTGCGACTCTGTTGTCCGGAAGCAGCACGCCCGTCATCCGGGTACAGCGGATTGGCCGTGACTCGGTTGTGCTGAACAACCAATTCGATGAACCCATGCGCGCACACATCGATACGCGCGGGCGCCTGCTGCACCTGCACACGCCCGCGTACACCACGGTAGAGCGCATGCGCTGGGTGGATCTGGATCAATTCGCGCGCGAGTTTGCCGCACGTGATGCGGCTGGCAAGTCGATGGGTAACCTTTCGCCACGTGTGACCCTGCGCCGACGCGTTGGCGCGGCCAACCTGTGGCTCGATTACGGGTCTCCGCGCATGCGCGGCCGCCCGGTGTGGGGCGGCCTGGTGCCGTACGGACGCCTGTGGCGCATGGGTGCCAACGACGCCGCGCACATCGCCACCGATCGCACGCTCCAGATTGGCACAGTCACGGTGCAACCCGGGACTTACACGTTGTTCCTGATGCCAACCACTGCAAACGAATGGCAACTCGTAGTGAACCGCGCGAGCGCTATCAGCGGGCTCGACCACGATGCCGCCCAGGACATCGGCCGCACGGCATTAACGCTGAGCCCGAGGGCGGCACCATCAGAGGCGTTTCAAATCGATATCGCTCCGGCGCAGGGAGCCGGCGGCGTGCTGTCGATAACCTGGGACCGGATGACTGCAACTGTGCCGATTCAGGTGCGATGATTCGCCACTAAGCCACCCGTCACGGGCCGCGCAGGGTCTCCAGCCGCTGGCGCGCCTGCGTGTCATTTGCGTTGATGACCAGCGCACGTTGTAAGCTGGCGATTGCTGACGCGGTATCAGCGACGGCAATGTGCCCTTCAGCGGCGAGCGTGTGACGAAATGGTGCTCAGCGGGGGCGGTTCGGCGGTGAGGAGCTAGTACCGGGCGATGTCTTCGATGGCGGCGAGGACGTTTTCGGTCTGGGGCAGGATGACGTCTTCGAGTTGCGGCGAATAAGCCACCCAGGTGTCCATTGATGCGACGCGGCGGATGGGTGCATCCAGCCAGGGAAAGAGCTCGTCGGCCAGGCGGGCGGCGATCTCGGAGCCGATGCCCCAGGACAACGAGTCTTCGTGGGCGATGACCACGCGATTGGTTTTCTTCACCGACGCGTAAATCGTGTCCAGGTCGAGCGGATTCAGCGAGCGCAGATCGATCAATTCCACACTGATGCCATGTCGATCCTGCGCCACGCGCGCCGCGTCGAACGAACGTTTGACCAGCGCGCCACAGGCAACCACCGTCACGTCGCTGCCCTCGCGTACGATCTTCGCTTTGCCGAACGGAATCATGAAATCCGGCCCGGGATAGCGGCCCTTGTTGTAGACCTGGCGGTACAGATGCTTGTGTTCGAGGAAGATGACCGGGTCATCGCAGCGCATGGCGGTGCGCAGCAGGCCGTTGGCATCGAGCGCGGTTGACGGCAACACGACTCGCAGACCCGGCGTGTGCGTGAACAGCGTTTCACCGGTCTGTGAGTGATAGATCCCGCCGCCCTTGAGGTAACCGCCGTACGCCACGCGAATCACGACCGGCGATTTCCAGTTGCCACCCGAGCGATAGCGCATGGTGGCCAGCTCGTCGCGGATCTGCATCATGGCCGGCCAGATGTAATCGAAGAACTGGATCTCGACGACTGGCTTGAGCCCACGCGTCGCCATGCCGACGGCCCGGCCGATGATGTTGGCTTCCGCGAGTGGCGAGTTGAAGACCCGAGCGCTGCCGAATTTGCGCTGCAAGCCAAACGTGACCTTGAAGACGCCGCCCTTGCCCTTGACCTGCTCGAGCGACTCCTCGCGACTGCAGTCGGCCACGTCTTCACCGAAGATCACGATGCGCGGATCACGCTCCATCTCATCGCGCATGGCTGCATTCAGCAGGTCGACCATGGTGAGGTCACCACCGGCTTCGGCGGGCGCGGTATCTTCGGTATCGAACGCTTTGGCTGTGGGGTCTACATCGGGCGAGAAGAGGAACTTCATGGCTGTATCGGCCGCGGGTTGCGGCTGAGTAAGCGCGAGGTCGGAAGCCTCCTGCACTTCCTTGACGACCTCGGCATCCAGCGCATCGATGTCTTCCTCACTCGCGATGTTCTCTTCGATCAACAATCGGCGGAACGTGACCAGCGGATCCTTCTTCGCATCGAGCTCGCGCTCGCTTTCCGGTCGATACAGCCGCTCATCGTCGGACATCGAATGGGAGTACGGCCGCACCACGTGTGCGTGAATCAACGCGGGGCCACGTCGCTCGCGGCAGTACTGCACGGCGCGGCCGGTTGCCTCATAGCTGGCGATGACATCGCAGCCGTCGACTTCCTCGATGTAAAGACCCGGGAAGCCGCTTACGACCTGGCTGATCTTGCCGCCGGCCGTGTTGACTTCGACCGGAACCGAAATCGCATACCCATTGTCTTCGACCAGGAAAACCACGGGCAGCTTCAAGTTGGCCGCGGTATTGAGCGCCTCCCAGAATTCGCCCTGTGAGGTCTGGCCCTCGCCGGTGGTGCAGAGCACGACTTCATCGCCCTCGAACTTCTCGATGGCGCCCCGCATCGCTTCGTGCAGCGACGCGCGGTAACCGGCCTCGGCGGCTCCCACCGATTGCAGAAATTGGGTACCGGTCGGCGATGACACGCTGACAATGCGGAGCGGGCGATGGCCCCAGTGCGCAGGCATCTGGCGGCCGCCGCTGGCCGGATCGCTCGCGGCGCCGACCGCCTGAAGCAGGTGTTCGTAGGGCGTCATGCCCAGCGCCTGGGTCAGCGCGCGATCGCGATAGTAGAGATAGAACCAGTCGGATGCCGGGCGCAGGTGCTCCGCGATGGCGACCTGAACGGCTTCGTGTCCGGCACCGGAAATCTGGAAGAAAATCTTGTTTTGGCGCTTGAGAAGGATTTCCTGATCGTCGGTCCGGCGTGCCGCAAACATTACGCGATAAAAACGCAGCAGCTGGTCGCGAGAAAGGCCGGCGTACGAGTCGCGCTGCGTTGATTTGGCTTTAGTGGCCATGCTCCGTCCAGCTTGGGTTGGTGGCCGCGTTCAACGCCGCGACGAGGGCTCTTGGCCAGGAATAGTATAATCGGCAGCGCGACTTCCAGGCCACCCCGGGCCCGCCTGCCGTTCGCGGACAACACGTTGTGAGTTTGCTAGGGAACCGGGCAATGGCGCATCTTACGCCATGGCCACTTCGCGGCTGATCCGGCAGCTGCTGCTCGGGACGCTGACGCGCCCGCGGTTGCTGTTTCTGTTGCTGCTCGTTGGCTGGCGCTTCCGCCGCCGTGAATGGTACCGCCACTGGCCCTTCCTGCCGCTGCCATCAGGGAAGTACATCGAGTGGCGCATGCATACTGCGTTTGGCGATGATGCAAATCCGCCGACCGCGAAACTGGCTGAGGGGTATTTGCGTTGGGCTCATAAGATGGGCAAACGCTGAGACACGGGAGAGGCGATGTTCAAGTTCTTCTTCATCGCGCTGGTCGTCATTCTCGCGGTTACTACGATTCCGGCAATTCGCAGCCGGGTGATGCCGCCGGTTGCGCGCGCGCTTGGACCGACTGGTGAAAAAATCGCTACACCGTTCATGCGCTGGAAAGCCAAGACCGGCGCGAACAACTTGTTGCGGGAGCTGCAGGCCGAAGCAACCGCCGGCCGCAAGATGCCGCCGCCGTTGGAATTCAAGGCCTGGGCGATAAAAGAGTTGCGTGACCCGATGGCCGGCACGGATCCATGGGGAAGCTCGTACTTTCTTAAGCCCGGTCGCGGTACCATGGTGACTGTCGCATCACCCGGGCCTGACCTGACAAAGGGCACCGCGGACGACATCGAGGTCACGAAGACACTGGAACGCTGATCCTTGTTCGAACAGCTCGTCCGCCTCCTGCACGAGCTGGGCCCCTTCGTTGTTTTCGTGGTC